>NZ_JAXUNN010000028.1:0-120829 GCF_037235575.1 Congzhengia sp.
AGCATGCGGCTGTTAACCGCAGGGTCGTTGGTTCGAGCCCAACTTGAGGAGCCAATTGAACAGAACATGTAATTCGAACTATTGATGTCCGATTACATGTTCTGTTTTTTTACCCAAAGACCTATTTATGTGGTTTTTGGGTATTTTTATATACGAATCTGAAACTATACACTTTTTTCAAAAAAAGTTGGTTTTGAAGATGAAACGGATACTTTTATACATTTGAACCATTAATGTCCGCAACTAATTCTTGTGAAAGCCTTAATTTATCGTAAAACTTGGCCTCAAACTTATTCGGTGTTTGGTATCGCAGAACAGAGTGAGGCCGTTTTTCATTATAGAAGACCATATAATTGTTGATGCTGCGTTTCATATCTTCAACAGTTTTATATTCGTGGCGATAGAGCTCTTCTTGTTTTAAACTGCTGAAAAATGATTCGCATACAGAATTATCGTATGGTCTGCCGGGTTTAGAAAATGATTGTTCAACATTCAACTCTTTTAATTGATTCATAAAGGTTTTAGATGTGAAGTTACTGCCTTGGTCTGAATGAAAGAGCAGATTGCCGGTGATTTCTCTTGAACTGTAAGCTTGCATCAAAGTCTTCCTTATGAGCTGTGTGCTGTTCTTTTTTGAAATTTTCCAAGCAACTGCCTTGCGAGCGAACAAATCAATAATCACACATATGTAGTACCTCATTTGATTGTAAGTGTAGTACGTCACGTCACTAACCCAGACCTCATTTGGACAAGTTGCAGTGAATTGCTGGTTCAAAATATTCTGTTTTCGCCTTTGGTTGAGTTCATATAATGCCTTTGCACCGCCGCGAATACTAAACCAACCATTTTCGTGCATGATTTTCGCTATTGTATTTGAGGAAACATGATAACCTCGGTTATGCATAACTGCAGCGACTTTGCCGGGACCATAAATCTGATTGCTCTCATGATAAATTTCTTCTATGATAGGGGTTAATTCATCGCGCCTTTGCTTGGTTTGTGTGTTGCCGTTTTTATTACGGAGCTTGCGGTTGTAATAGGTTCCTTTTGAAAGGCACAACGCATCACAAAGTACATTGATATTGTATCCTTCTAAGAGCATATCCTCGATGGCGGTATACTTGTCGTCAACAGAATCGGTAGCCAAGCAAGAAGAAGACTGCAATATTTTAATAATAGTTTGACTGCGTTCATACTTTCGGCTTAGGTCGTTGTAGTCTTTTAAATTGATAGGATGGTCTTTAAATTTGTGGTTGCAATTATGTTCGTTAATCCAACTATAGATAGTGGATCGAGAAATGCCTGTCCGCTTATGAATGGACATAACACCCTCGCCGGATAAATAACATTGGAGAATGCTATCCTTTTGTTTTTGCGTGTAGATTTGGTTCATGATTGAAACCTCCTTTAATTAAAATGATTTCTATTATATCATGAATTTGGAGTTCATTCGAATCATTAGGTGAAAGGCTAACATAATACACAGTAAATAAAGGGCATATGGTTGAATTTTTTGGAGAATTATGGTATAATTAATAAAAAGGGGTGATTAAGTTTTATGAAAGTATTAGGTATAGTTATAAAGAAAAATGAAATTTGGTATTCAGTAGTTTCTGGTACAGAGATGAATAATGCTGTTGTTGTGGATACAGGAAAACATGTTTTTAGAGCTGAATCATCGGTACAAACATTAATGATGGATTTTAGTAATATATATGCGGAATTAATACTAAAATTTAAACCAGAAAGAATAGCATATAAGCTGTTTTTAGAAGCTGTCATGAATCAAATACCCTATATGCATTATTCTTTAGGTGTTTTAAATTTAGTATCTAAACAAAATGGTATAGAGACTACTGAAAGAACAAACAAATGGATAACTGCAGGAAAAAAATCAAAGATTAATAAGTTCAATGAGTATTTTAAAGATCATAGTTATAAAAATGAAGAACTGGCAGCAACTTTGATTGCTTGGTTTGAATTGGGGGATTAGGAAGTGGATTTAAGTAGTGATTATTCAGGTCAAGAAATCGGCAAGTATTATTTAATTGAAAAGTTAGGAAATGAGAGTTTTGGTGCAGTATATAGAGCTCATGATAGGATTTTAAAAACAGATAAGGCTATAAAAATATTAGAAGTTGAAAATCCAAGAGAGGGCGTTTAAACTTTTTAATGAAGCTGCTATACCATATAAGTGTAAACATAATCATATTATAAAAATTAATAGTGGGGAGCTATTTAATTTTAATAAAGAACTTCTGTTTGTAGTAGATATGGACTTGGCAAATGGCGAGTCTATAGAAACCATATTGAAGAAAAGATATATTTCGGTAATAGATAGTTTAAATATAATAAAGGATATTTTATTTGCTGTTGAATATTCGCATCTTAGTGGAAGTATACATAGAGATATAAAGCCAGCGAATATATTAATGGATAATGGTATACCCAAGTTATCGGATTTTGGATTGTCGACGGCTTTGGGTAGTGTAATTGTTCCTTGGAAATGGTATCGTTCACATGCTGCGCCAGAAACTTTTGTTAGTGATTCGGTGGCTACTATTGAAACTGATATTTATGCAATTGGAATTACGTTATATAGAATGGTTAACAATATTTCAGAATGGAGATTGTTTTTGAACAGTATTTCAAATGCTGATAAAAGTATTCGGTCAGGAAAACTGATTGATAAATTGCCAATGGCAGATTATGTTCCTGAAAAAGTGCAAAGAATCATTAAAAAAGCGTGTAAAGCCGATCCAGCAAAACGGTATCACACAGCTTCTGAAATGAGAAATGCTATTGAAAAACTTCAACTTATGTATAATTGGAATCCTATTAACGAAAGACATTGGAAAGGTAAAGCAGAGGGCTATCCAAATAAAGAGGCATTGGTTGATGTACGACGGCAATTTATAGAAGTTGTCATAAAAAACAATAATAGAAAACAGTCTTCGGAAAGCCAAAAATTTTTAGATTTAGTTGAAGCACAAAACTATATGTATCAATATATTAAAAAAACAACATTACTTTGATGTGCAGACTGATGTGTAATGAAGAGATTTTAGTTAAAAGTTTTAATTTTATTGGATGTGAAGTGAGCACTTTGATATTGCAAAAAACAAGTTGGGGTTCAGATATCTAAATCGTTCACTCTTCCCACGTCGCAGCAAACTACGCTGCATTCAAAAATCCCACTCAAATGAGTGGGATTTTCTCATATGCTCCGTTGCTGCTCCTCTTTCGCAAAAGGTCACGCTTGCTGCGGCTATGCCCTTGTAAACGCGGGCATCACGCCTCCGTTGCGCTATCAACCTTTTGCGAGTATGCGCCTGCGGCACAAAAGATATCTAAATTGTTCGCTTTTTTCAATGGTTTGAGGGATTTTTGCAAAAATCACTTTTGAAGAAAAAAGGTAGATGCCAAGCAGTTTTGAACTAGAATTGAACTGCTTACACTGATAATAATATGAAAATCACAAAAAACGATTTATATGCATTTTAAGTCGTTCTTTTTTGTGAAGATTAGAGTTGTAAAATATGTATTTAAAAGCAATTTTGTTATTGCTTTTTTGTTTGTTTTTAATTACAATATAAAAAAAGGATGATTAGGAGATTAAAATGGAAAAGTTATTTGATAAATATATAAATAGGCAATTTGATAAAAATGAAGTTGATGTGTTTTTAGATGAGGTTTTTAGTTATTATCCAATTAAATGCGAAAATATAAGATATATTGATAATAAAAACTTTGACAAACTTGTATCACAATTACAAAAGAATCCTATAATTAAAAAGATTATAATAGAGGACATAATTAACATTGTAAAAAAGGCATCAGACGGGTGTAGTATACAATCCCCAATTATTGACGAGTTGACAGGTGAAATTAAGTCAGTTATAAAGGGTGATTTAGCTGATAATTTTTCTGTTGAAAGTTATGCTAAGCAGAAGAATATTAGTGTATACTATTTAGTCCATCTATTTAAGAAAACAACAGGAATGACAGTGCTTGAATACCGTGATAAGGAAAGAGTTCATAAAGCAATTGAATATTTGGAAGGAACTAATGAGAGCATATCTGAAATTTCTATAAAAACAGGATTTTGCAGTCCTAGTTATTTTTCTGAGGTATTCAAAAAATATACTACTGTAACTCCAACTGAATTTAGAAAAATTATCAAAGAGGAAAAAAATGCATACAAACTTAAACATTTTAATTATCAAGATAAAATCTTGTATAATAAGATTAAAAGCATAGATATATGTGGAGATGTAAAGGAAATATTAAAAGAAGACTGTGTTTTGGATTATATTGTTTCTTTGCCGAATGAAGAGTACGGGTTTTTGCATGAAACGGCTATCATTGAGTATAAAGGTGTATTGTTTGCGGCGTGGTATAATAATAAGAAATTAGAGTTGACAGGCAGAACAACGATTAGGTTTTCTACATCAAATGATGATGGAAAAACTTGGAGTGAAGCTAAAATCGTTAGAGATGATATAAGTGCTGAAATTTTATATTGCCCTCCTGTTTTTGCCGTTGAAAATGAAACACTATATATGTTTATGAATGAGATGGTTGGTCCTGATTTAATTCATTCATTTGATTTGCTTAAATATAATAATGACACTAAAGAGTTTCAACTTGTTTGGTCAAGACCTATTCCGTTTAAGTTGAACACGAATGTTTATAAATTAAAAAACGGAAAGCTTATGCTTCCCGGAAGAATTGGAAAATTAGATGGATTTCCAAATACGCCAGCAGTTTTAATTTCTGACTCTGGTAAAATTGAAGATGAATGGCGATTGATTAAAATACAAGCAGATGGCAAACTTCCAGATGGCGCTAATTTTGTACATCCAGAAATATCAGCAATTGTTTTAGATGAAAGAATATATGTTTTTTCGAGAAATGATGAAAGAAATGTTCCTCTTGTATATATATCTAACGATTTTGGAGAAACTTGGTCTGATGTATTATCTCACAATATCCCATTTTCAAGTTCAAAAATCTATTCCGGAACATTAAAAAATGGGGTAAATTATGTCGTTGGAAATGTCTATCCTGGAAGAAATAAGTTAGAAATATTTTTTAGTAAACCAAATGAAATAAATTTTGATAAAAAAATAGTTTTACAAGATGGTTTTTCACAACACTTTCGATTTGGAAAAATGTGGCATTATCCGGCTGCTTGTGAATATAATAATAAATTATATGTTATATATACAGTGAATATGAATTGGAATACCAGAGGGGCAGTTGTGTCAGTAATTGATATAGACAAAATCTAAAATTCAGTTGCATCTAAACCATTCGGCTCTCTCAAAAGAGCACGTCATACGATGTACTCTTTTTCGTTATACAATCAAGCCGACGCGGATTAAACGCATCGGCTTTAATTTTCACAAATTTGCTAAATCAATTTTTCTGCTTTTAAAGTAATATTCTTTGTCGTGTTCATTAATTTTACGCAGTATCCTGCAAGGATTTCCAACGGCAACAACGTTGGGCGGCAAATCCTTTGTTACAATACTCCCCGCGCCGATAACAACATTATCTCCGATAGTAATTCCCGGTAAAACTATTACACCTGCGCCAAGCCAGCAGTTTTTTCCGATATGTACCGGTGCATTATATTGATATGCCTTTTCTCTCAGTTCAGGCAAAATCGGGTGTCCCGCCGTTGCAATGGTAACATTCGGCCCAAACATGGTATAGTCCCCCACGTAGATATGCGTATCGTCTACCATAGTTAGATTAAAGTTTGCATAAATATGATCTCCCCAATGGCAATGCGCACCGCCAAAATTTGCATGGAACGGTGGCTCAATATAACAACCGTCGCCGATTTCGGCAAACATTTCTTTCATCAATTTCTGCCGTTTTTCAAACTCAGTTGGACGTGTCATGTTAAAGTCGTAAAGCCAATCAAGGCATTTTGTCTGCCGCTTCAAAATTTCATCGTTTCCGGGCAAATAAAGCTCTCCCGTGTGCATCTTATCTTTCATACTCATAGCTCAGTTTCCTCCAAATATAGGGTTATAAATCATATTCCGTCTTTTCATGTTTTAATTATCTTAACACAGATACCATTAAAATGCAAGCTTGCATATGGAGATAGCAACTATAACATTGCAATCCCTGCTTCTATGTGATATAATGCCTTTAAATGTAGACGACAAACAGAAAGGCTGTGTAAAAATGCATAAAAACCGATTTCGTGCCCCTATGATGCTTATGATGGACACCGGTATGATTACGGAAGAGGGCGCGCTTGAAGCAGCAGTAAAAGACATTGCAGAGCACGGGTTCGATGCCGTTTGTATGGAATTTCGAAACTGCATTTTGTCGGAGTCAGACCCCTTAGGCAGAAACGCCATGGAACGTGTGTGCGCCGCCGCAGAGGCAAACGGGATAGACGCTGTAAAAACAATTCCCGCACAGATGACAGATTGTATGCGCAAGGATCCGACTATAAGGCGCCGAATTTCAAAGGCATGTCATGCCCGTGTGACAGACGGGTATTTTCGCGCTGACCTTCCGGCAGCAAAAGGTAAGGCTGTAAAAATTATAAAGGCATTTTTTACAGACGGCGCGGTTAAGGACGTAACAAATCAGATAAATTGCCGCTTTGAGCTTGACGCACAGCCGTATATGCAAGGATTGTATCAAGAAGACGGAACGCTTCTTATCTATGTGGAGTTTGAAACTGACGAAATTGATTATGCCTATGAGGGCATAAAAACTTGTGTAGAACGCCATATTTCCCTTTACGACGGGCTGACCCTTTCGGGCTTTGCCTTGGATGAATTTGGCGCGGGGACAAAGCTGGAGCACGTATACCACACAGGGGAATGGTTTTTAAATCGTTTTTATAAGGAATTTGGCTACAGCTTTCAAGATGTGATTTATAAAATGGACGCACCAGCACCCGGCGCGGCAAAGGTGCGGCATGACTATTATTACTTAACATATCTCCTTACATATGAATTTCAAAAAACAGTGCGGGACAGCTTTGAAAGGCAGTTTGGAAAAGAGATTTTCATTGGATTTCACAACACCTGGTGGGGCGAGGGAAACTCCGGCGATTTGTGGGCCGGAAATATTGGCTATTTCGGCCTGACAAAAGCGTTAAGCGGCGGTTTTGTGGACGCGCAGTATGACGCACAGAGAACCATGCTGTCTATGACGCTGCTCAGCGAATCCTTAGCAAAATATTCCGATACGGGAATCGCCTATAACATGTGCTGGGACAGGTTTCCCACCCACGAAAAAATGGACTATTACCACCGCTACCTTGCCATGCGCAACGTCCGCTGGATTGGCCACGGTTATGGCAGAACAGGAATTTTTGGACCGGGCTATCCCCATCACAGCACTTGGGAGGACACAAAAATATGCACTATGCGGGAACGAAAAATGCAGGCGTTTTACAATGGCGCGGTGTCAAAACCAAAGGCGGCGTTTTTATATCTTTGGGAAGGGCTTTCCTATTTTAATGACAGCTCCATTCACTTTCACCGGCTGGGTATGAAAGCGCTGCTTGAAAAGGTGCAGCTTGCGGGAATTGAGCTTGACGTAATTTGCAGGTTAGACGAGGACACAGCAGGCTATGACGTGCTGTTCCTGTCCTGGCCCGCCATGCTTCCCCAGGGTATGATGGAAAAAGTGGAGCAATTGGCAGAAATGGGGAAACAAATCATTTTCCTTGGAACGCCTGTGTTTTGTGACACCGCAGGAAACGACTTGTCAAAACGATTTGAAACCCTCACCGGGTGCAAAGCCGGGGAACGGATTGCGTATGCCCAGGATTATGAATATGCTGCAAATGATTTGTGGTTTACAAAGCATAAAATTCCCATGCAGATGTTTCCGCTTGCGCCGAAATCGGCGGAAACAGTTGCGGAAATAAACGGCACTGTGTGCGGAGTAAAAAAGGGCAGCGTTTCGTTTTATTCCTTTGAGGCGGCGCTGACAGAAACGTTTGACAGTATCCTCGGTATGCTGAAAATAAATCAAAACCCGTTTGTGAAAGACGGTGTTCTGTCAAAGCTGGCATATGGAGATGGATTTGAGATTTTCTGCCTATGCGGCATTTGGAGCAAAAAAATAACGGGCACGTTCCCCTTTAAAGGCCATGAATTTCAAGTAGATAAGGCAGATTTTGTGGGGATTAAGGTATATGATAGCGGTGCCGTAACCATTGCCGCGCCTGCAAATTGCACTGTTTTTGTGGACGGAGAGAAAATAACGCCGAATATTATTGTTTAAAACACCCGGGCTGCTTTTATTTGCAGCCCGGGTGTTTCAGTCTTCCGTCAATATGCTCCGTATGGTTTTTAGCTCTTGCTCCGTAATTCCAGCGGAAAGGAGAAAATTTTCACTTTTCTGGTTCACGGTGTCTCCCGGATAGGCTTCCAAAGCCTTTAAAAATGCCTGAAACAGCTCGGAATTCCGGCTGCGCTCTCCCCATATGGAAAGGGACGTCAGCTCATAGTCCAAATATAAATCGTTTTCCGCCATGCCCAAAATCGCACAGAGCAGAAAAATCAGCGTTCCGGTTCTGTCGGCGCCACCCCAGCAGTGAATGTAAAACGGATAGTTCTTTTTATCAGTAAACAGCCGGAAAACCTTGCGGCAAACGTCCTTTTCGCTGTCTGACATAAATTCGTCATAGGCTTTCACGGGAATGAGGCAAAAATGAATATCCGGCCCAAGCGCGGAACAGGTGACCTTCCCAACTGCCTCACCCCGCAAATCCAAATCGGTTTTCATGTTCAGGTCATGCAGCAAGGTGTTTTTGCCGGAAGCTGTGATGATGTGGTGAAACTCCATTTCACAGCCGCGAAACACAAGCCCTTGCCGAATTCGTTTTCCGCCGGGCAATGGCCAGCCGCCAATGTCCCTCACATTGCTCAAGCCTCCGGCGCCAATCCAGCGGGGCGGCGTAAGCGCGGTGGTAAAGCAGTATGTATCGGATACGCAGACGGTTTCTCCGTTTTTCAAAGCAAAAACCCTCCAATAATAGGTCTGCCCCAATAAAAGACTGTCAACATCAGCCGTGCCGTTGCATCCGCGGAAGGTTTTTTTAGTTTGAAAGTTCTGATCCACAGAAAGCTCAAGCCAGGTTTCAAAACCGTTGGCTTCATTAAAGTCAGCCGTCCAGCAAAATGATACAGGCGCAGGATTCGTGTTGTCGTCCCCCTGCTTTACAAGGTTCAGCCAGTCAATTTTTAAATTTTGACCGGCGTCTCGTTTGCCGGCAGTTTCCATAAACGTCTGCTGTGCTTCTGTCGTCTGGCTTACCACCTGGAAGTTTGCCGGTTTTTTTAACACAATCTTCATACCAATGAAACCTCCCTCAAAGTTATTTTATTATACCGCAATTTTATTTTCCTGTCAACAAACAATTAAAATTGTTAATTTTTCACAAAATTCCAGCAATATTTTCTATTACAAAGCTGTTGAAATCCGTCGTAAAATATGTTATACTTTTCCATGTCATAAAAAATTTACAAATGGAGTTGAGAAAATGGAAAAGTTTTTTAAGCTGAAGGAACACAACACAACGGTAAAAACAGAAATTGCCGCTGGAATCACCACTTTCATGGCCATGGCCTACATCTTAATGGTGAACGCCGGCATGTTCTCTGAGCTGGGTGTTGTGTCGTACAATGCAATTTACATTGCAACCGCGATTTCAGCCGTAATCGGAACCCTGCTCATTGGCCTTTTGTCAAACCTGCCCTTAGCGCAGGCTTCCGGCATGGGACTAAACGCATTTTTTGTCTACACAGTTTGTATGGGCATGGGCCTTACCTATGCCAACGCACTGACCTTGGTCCTGCTTGACGGTATTGTCTTCATTCTTTTAACCGTTACAGGATTAAGAAAGCTTATTTTCGACGCAATCCCCAAATGTGTGAAAACAGCCATTCCGGTAGGTATTGGTCTGTTCATTGCATTCTTAGGCCTTCAAAACGCTGGCCTGATTGTATCAAACCCGTCCACAGCAGTATCTTTAGCCTCCTTTAATCTTTTAAACGGAACTGCAACATGGGCAACGGTTATGCCCTTGCTGGTAACAGTGTTTGCTGTTATTTTGATTGCTGTACTAGCATCTAAAAAGGTAAAAGGTGCGGTGCTGTGGGGCATTATCGGCGGCTCTGTTTTATACTACGTTTTAGGTTTTACCATTCCTGGCTTTTATGACGGATTTGTTCAAAGCCTTTCGTTTAACCCGCTGACCGCATTCGGCGATTTCGGCAGCCAGGCATTCGGCAAGGTGTTTACAGAAGGATTTGATTTCAGCGCCTATCTTGCCGGCCATTCCATGGAAAGCCTTGTTATTTTGATTATTACAACCGCTTTGGCATTTTGCATGGTGGACATGTTCGACACGCTGGGCACACTGTTCGGCGCATGTTCACAGGGAAATATGCTGGATGAAGACGGCAATGTTCCCAACATGAACCGTGCAATGCTGGCAGACGCCATTGCAACCACAACTGGCGCAATCTGCGGAACGTCTACAGTAACCACATTTGTGGAATCCTCTGCAGGCATTGCTGAGGGCGGACGGACAGGCCTTTCTTCCATTGTTACTGCCATTGCGTTTTTCATTGCCATGTTCTTAAGCCCCATTGCAGCGCTCATTCCCGGCAACGCAATTGCTGCTGCACTGATTTATGTTGGCGTTTTAATGGCAAGCGGTGTGTCGAAAATCGACTGGAAAGAAGCAGATTTTGCTGTTCCTGCATTTTTAACACTGGCAATTATGCCCTTTGCCTATAACATCAGTTATGGTATTGCATTCGGCCTTATTTCCTATGTCTTCATCAAACTGTTCACAGGAAAGACAAAAGAAATCAATGCCGGAACTTGGGTTATTTCTGTTTTGTTTGCAATGATGTTCTTCTTAACGCATTAATCATTTTTTAGGACAGCCGAAAGGCTGTCCTTTTTTTTGGGCTTGTGCTAAAATAGGAAAGGGTGATAAAACTGACAATAACAGACTATTTTCAGTCAGAACATGACATAACATGGGATTATGCAAAACAATGCGGTATTTACCATGGCGTCATCCGTCTGCCGGAAACGGAACAGTTTGATGTAACAGACGGCAGACATTGGGACGGCGTTTACAAAAAGTTTTCGGATTTTGGCATTACGCCAATTGTTCTTGAGCCAATGCCAAACTGCCTGCACGATCATATTAAAACTGGGGATGTCTTCCGGGACGAATGCATTGAAAAAGTAATAAAAATGTTTCCTATTATGGATCGGCTGAACATTAGAACAATTTGTTTTAATTTCATGGCGCACATCGGCTGGCTGAGAACAAATCACAGTGTTTTAGAGCGCGGCGGTGCATTGGTCACAGGATTTGATATCAAGGATTTTAAGTCAAAAGGCGAAATCATTACAGCAAATACCCTGTGGGAAAATTATGAATACTTTATAAAAGCAGTAATTCCCGCAGCAGAAAAATATGGAATAAGGCTGGCGCTTCACCCAGACGACCCGCCGGTTCCTGCTTTGGGCGGGGTTGAACGCATTATGATAAGTTATAAAAACATTTGCCGGGCAATGGAGGTGGTAAAATCAAACAGCTTGGGCATTACAATGTGCCAGGCAACCTACCTTATGATGGGTGAAAATTTATTTGATATTATACCAAAGCTCGCGGAAAAGATATTTTTTATCCATTTTAGAAATGCCCGCGGCAATAAATTTCAATTTCAGGAAACATTTCACGACAACGGCGAAATTGACATGGCAAAGGTTCTGCGGCTTTATAAAGCCTTGAGAGTTGACGTTCCTATACGTGTGGATCACGTGCCTACCATGGCTGGCGAAACAGATACTACAGGCTACACAGCATTGGGCAGGCTGTTTGCCATTGGATATTTAAAAGGAATGTTAGAGGCAATATAAAAAACAAAAAACAACCGCAAACGCGGTTGTTTTTTGTATATCTGTGACAAAAAGGCTTTACACTGTGACAATGATGTGATATAATGTAACCAATTTTATTGAAAAGGGGGATTTAATGGTGAAAACAGCATTAAAAGCGCTTTTGGCCGTGACAATTTGCGTGACATGTTCCGTGGTTGTTTTGGCGGCAGACGGTGTTTCGGTTTTTGTAAATGACCGGCCAATATCTGCGGACGCATTCATTCAAGACGACAGCACATACGTTCCGCTGCGTGCCGTGAGTGAGGCGCTGGGCGCAAAGGTAGAATGGGACGGGAGCACCCGCAGCGTTTATATAGAAACGTCGGAGGAAACTGTTGTTCCCAACATAATTGAACAGGTCAGCAGCAGCGTAGTTGCCGTTGTAGGAAATTATGTGGGGGCAGGAGCGGCGTCCTACAGTGAATATTACTCGTTTGGCACCGGTGTAATCATCAAAAGCGGCGGCGTAATTTTAACAAACGCCCACGTGGTGCGGGACATGGAAAATCTTACGGTAATTTTTAAAAACGGTGAAAGCTATTCGGGCATCGTGCAGTATCGAGACGACGTTTCCGATATTGCGGTGGTGAAAATTGACAAGCTGGGCTTAACGCCCATTGCCATAGGTTCTTACGACGATCTGCGCGTAGGCGAAACCGTCATTGCAATTGGAACGCCGCTGTCGCTTACCATGCGGAACACCGCAACAAAGGGCATTGTCAGCGGAAAAGATGTTTCTGTTCCCGGCGAGCACTTTGCATTTTTGCAGTCAGATGCGGCAACCAATCAGGGAAATTCCGGCGGTCCGCTGATTAACCTAAAAGGAGAGCTGGTGGGGATTAATTCTATGGGTGTGCAAAATGCCGACGGCGTTTCCTGGGCTATTCCCTCCGACACGGTGCAGTATGTTTTAAAACAGTTTGAAACCAATGGCAAGGTGAATTATCCCGATTTGGGCGTTACCTTTGAGCAGTCGTGGGAGGCGAACATCGGACTGCCCACAACGAAGGGGCTCAGCGTGAAGTCCGGCGCAAACGGCGGTTTGGCGCAGGGGGACGTGGTGACGCAAATAAACGGCATTTTGGTGCATTCGTTCACTGAGCTGCACGAAGCATTAAAAGACACCTATACCGCTGGGGACATTTCCGTAACAAGAATTCGCGGAGATGCTGAAGAAGTTGTTCAAGTGACGCCGTCACTGAAAAATTAAATTATAAGAAATGAGGGGTTTGTATGAAAAGGAAGTTTTTAAGCGTAATTGTTGGGTGCATCCTGTGCCTTTCGTGCTTTACAGCGTTTGCAGACGGCGCGGAAAAAGTGGAAATTCAATTTGCTGTCGGCGACAGTGTATTATCCATCAACGGCCAGAACATAGAGGTTGAAACGCCCTATATCGCCGGTGAAGGCACCACGCTGGTGCCGCTGCGCGTAATTACAGAAGCGTTTGGCGCCCAGGTGGATTGGGACGGTACAACGCAAAAAATTACGTTAACCTATCCTGACGTAAACATTGTTTTGCACATTAACAGCAAAGTCGCCCAGGTGAATGACCACAATGAAACTTTGCCCGAGCCGCCGGCCTTGAGTGCAAACGGCATTACCATGGTTCCGCTGAGGTTTATTTCTGAAACCTTTGGCGCAACCGTTGGGTTCGACGGGGCAACCAGCCGTGTAACCGTTACGAAAGAAGCCATACATAACGATACGGTACAGGGAAAAACAGAACTGGCCAAAACCGGAGACAGCTATTTTAAATGGAGCATTGATACCCCAAAAAATATGTCTATTGACTATAGAACGTCCAACGGCGATTCGGTTTTTTATATGGACGGATATGAAAACCGGTTCAGCGTTACGGCAAATTATAGCAACCCAGAAAAGGGGGATATTCAGGAAGCATTAAGTAACTTAAAGGATTTGGCGGCGGGAACCACTTTAATGAAAGCGGAAACAGGCAAGGACAGTCAGGGTAACGAATTTGCCCATGTAAAATGCAAATCCAAGGAAGAAAACGTTGAACTTAAGATGATTTATACCAAAAAGTTTGATTATATCGTTTCATCTGTTGTGTCATTAGACACGCCGAAAGAGGATGTTGCAAAAATTGACGAGTTGTTTCACAGCTTCAGTACGTGGGACGGCTCAGGCGAAGACGTTTATAATTTGTCTACAGTAGATCCCGATGGCTATTACTTATATGAAAACAACAAATTTAAACTCTCGGTGCGTGTTCCTGCCTATCTTTGCCTAAACGAGAACAGCCAGGAGGAAAATGTTTTGGAATTTAAAAGCAAAAGCTATGAACATCAGAACAGCAGATGTAGTATTGCGATTTTTTCCAAAACAGAAAACTGCACGGCAAAAAAACTTGCGGATTTAGACAAAACCTCGAATTGCGGCCGGCTGAACCCGAATTTAACCACATTTGAACAACTGCAAAATTATACTATTTCCGGTATCAGCGGGCTGCGGTATGGATATACCGTTAAAAACTCTGTGAATGATGACAAATCGTTTGCCGATATTTTCTTTGAACTGGGCAATTATGTGTACAACATTGCGGTGGAAACCAGCGAAAAGGATACGGCAATCATTGAGCAAATTCTTCCCACTTTTAAAGTGGAAAAATTAAGCCGAGATGAAATCGGCGACATGATGCGCAATGACCCCGACTTTTCAAGGCCGCTCAGAGTGGATTTAAAATCAGTTTCTTTTGAACTTCCGGGTTCATGGCAAGAAGAAACCAATCAGGATATCTCTGATAAATCCGGACGGTATTCGGCATTTGACAGAAATACCGCTTCGCTCATTATGTTCGAAATTTATGCTAATGAAACTGCTGTGTCAGCAGCAACGGTTATGAACTATGTGAAAGATTCTATGCTGAAAGACTCAGCATTTAAAAACACACTGATAGACAAAGTGGAAGGAGTTACTTTAAACGGCGTAACGTTTCAGAAAATGCAGCTTAAATCGGTAAGCGACGACGGAGAAATCCTTTATGCTACAATTTATATCGGTGTTTCCAAGGGAAAAGTAATCCAGATAACGTTATTGGAGCCGGAACTTTTTTATAGCGGCAAAACAGGATTAAAAGTATCTGAAGTACTGACCAATATGACAGTAAAATAGCGTTAAAATAAATGTAACCTCATATACTCCGATAAGGAGTATATGAGGTTTTTTACTGAATTTTGTTTTAAATCAGTTCGATTTTTGCGGTACAAAGGGAATAATCCGCGATGCAAGCTCGTCAATGGCCATGGTCTGCAGCCAAATTTTGCCCGGTCCGGTTAGTGTGGTGAGCGCCAGGCCCTCGCCGCCGAATAGCAGGTTTTTAAACCCTTTTACAAATTCTACCGAATAGGTAACCGTGCCTTCAAAGGCCGCAACGTTGCCCGTGTCCACCTTATAGGTTTGGCCGGGGGCCAAGTCAATTTCGCGGATGGAGCCGTCCAGCTCGCAAAACACCTTGCCGTTGCCTTTATACCGCTGAAGCAAAAATCCCTCGCCGCCAAAAAGGCCGCCCTTAAGCCCAACGGTAAAGTCGGTGGTTATTTCAACGTCTGGCTCTGAGCAAAGGAACGCACCTTTCTGCGCCACAATTTCATACCCGTTGCCGATTTCAAACATTTTAATTTCTCCCGGAATGGTGGCGGAAAACGTAATCTCTTGTCCGTCGGTTCTCGCGGTGTAGGTGGCAATAAACAGCGAATCCCCCGTTAGCAGGCGACCTAAACCCTTTAACACACCGCCTTTGGCGTTGGTCATCATGTCAATTTGGTCCGTCATCCAGCACATGCCTCCAGACTGGGTGCAAATGCTTTCCCCGCGGGAAAGCTTCATGGTTACAGCGGGCAGATTACCGCCCCAGATTTCATATTCCATTGTTTCAACCTCCCTGTTAAAATTTTTTAAATTTTTATGTTTCTTTCGTGAAAAAATAGACAAAACATGTTTTATATAGTATAATATAAATGAAATAGATTGTCAATATGAGTTGAGGGAGCAGTGCACATGGATACGAGAGTGGCGGTCATCGGAATTGTAGTGGAAAATGAAAACTCCGTACAGGAACTAAACACCGTGCTGCACGCCTATGGAATATATATAATCGGAAGAATGGGCATTCCTTACAGGGAGCGGGGCGTAAATATTATCAGCATTGCGATCGACGCGCCGGAGGAGGTTATTTGTGCGTTATCGGGTAAAATCGGAAAGCTTCCCGGCGTCAGTGCAAAAACCGCATATTCCAATTTAAGGTCTTAACCCCGGCCAATGCCGGAATTATATAAAATTTAACTGACGGGAAAGAGGGTTCTGACCCGGAAGAAAGGATGTTTTTTATCATGTATAACCCAAAATCGTTAAAGGCGGAGGAGTTCATCGACCACAACGAGGTAGAGGACACTTTAAACTACGCCGAACAAAACAAAAACAATGTAAAATTGATTGATGAAATTATTGAAAAAGCAAAGCTGCGCAAGGGCCTTTCCCACCGGGAGGCGTCTGTGCTCATGGCCTGTGACCTTCCGGAAAAGATTGCGGAGTGCTACGACTTGGCAGAGCAGATTAAAAAAGATTTTTATGGGAACCGAATTGTAATGTTTGCGCCCCTTTACCTTTCTAATTATTGTGTAAATGGGTGTGTGTATTGTCCCTATCACATGAAAAACAAACACATTGCCCGCAAAAAGCTGACACAGGAGGAAATCGTCCGCGAGGTGACGGCCCTGCAGGACATGGGGCACAAGCGCCTGGCGATTGAAGCGGGGGAACACCCGGAAATCAACCCAATCGAGTATATTTTAGAAAGCATCAACACCATTTATTCCATCAAGCATAAAAACGGCGCAATCCGGCGGGTGAACGTGAATATCGCGGCCACCACCGTGGAAAACTACAGAAAGCTAAAAGACGCGGGAATTGGAACGTATATTTTGTTTCAGGAAACCTACCACAAGGAAAGCTACTTGAAGCTTCACCCCACAGGCCCCAAGCACGACTATGCCTACCACACCGAGGCAATGGACAGGGCCATGGAAGGCGGTATTGACGATGTTGGCCTGGGCGTTTTGTTTGGATTAGAGCTTTATAAATATGAATTTGCAGCGCTTTTGATGCATGCAGAGCATTTAGAGGCAGTTCACGGCGTTGGACCCCATACCATCAGCGTTCCCAGGATAAAACGGGCGGACGACATCGACCCGGACATGTTCGACAACGGCATTGACGACGAAACGTTTGCAAAAATTTGTGCCCTGATCCGCATTTCTGTTCCCTACACGGGCATGATAATTTCCACCAGGGAGAGCAAGGCCGTGCGCGAAAAGGTGATTCGCCTGGGCGTTTCCCAAATCAGCGGCGCTTCCAAAACCTCTGTGGGCGGATACAGCGAGCCGGAACCGGAGGAGGAAAACTCCGCCCAGTTCGACGTAAGCGACCAAAGAACGTTAGACGAGGTTGTGAAATGGCTGATGGAGCTGGGCTATATTCCGTCGTTCTGCACAGCCTGCTACCGCGAGGGCAGAACGGGAGACCGGTTTATGAGCCTTTGTAAATCCGGCCAGATCGCAAACTGCTGCCACCCCAACGCGCTGATGACGCTGAAAGAATTTTTAATGGACTATGCATCAACCGAAACCCGAAAAATTGGCGAAGCGCTGATAGCGGCTGAGGTAAACAATATACCGAAAGAAAAGGTGCGGGAAATTTGCCGCGACCATTTAGAAAAAATTGAACACGGAATCCGTGATTTCAGGTTTTAGGAGGGAGCGCTGTGGGACTGAATAACACCCCCTCCGGCGAGCGGGTTCACATTGGCTTTTTCGGCCGCAGGAACGCAGGCAAATCCAGCGTGGTGAATGCAGTGACGGGGCAGGAGCTGTCCGTGGTTTCAGACACCTTGGGCACCACAACAGACCCAGTTTATAAATCCATGGAGTTGCTTCCCATGGGGCCGGTGATGATAATTGATACCCCGGGGTTTGACGAC
The DNA here is from genome assembly GCF_037235575.1 of Congzhengia sp. NCBI lineage: Bacteria > Bacillati > Bacillota > Clostridia > Eubacteriales > Oscillospiraceae > Congzhengia > Congzhengia sp. Next base: position 17,957 of record NZ_JAXUNN010000028.1, read on the forward strand.
AGCGGCGATTTAGGCGCCCTGCGTGTGAAAAAGACAAAGCAGGTGCTGAACAAGTGCGACGCGGCAGTGCTGGTAATTGACGGCACAATAGGACGATCCAGCTGCGACAGCCAGTTGCTTGCCATTTTTAAAGAAAAAAATATTCCTTATGTGATTGCATATAATAAACAAGATCTTGCAAAAAAACAAGACCTTGCGGAGAATGAGGTAAGCGTCAGCGCAAAAACAGGCGAAGGAATTTTTGAGCTGAAAGAAACAATTGCCCGTCTGATTAAAACAGATGCAGACGCAAAACGGATTGTGGGCGACCTGATTTCCCCGGGGGACACTGTGGTTTTGGTAACGCCAATCGACTCTGCCGCCCCCAAGGGCAGACTGATTTTGCCTCAGCAGCAAACCCTTCGCGACATTTTAGACGCAGACGCTGCAGCGGCAGTGGTCAAGGAAACACAGCTAAAAGAAACGCTGGAAAATTTAAAAACACCGCCGTCTTTAGTGATTACTGACAGCCAGGCCTTTGGTTTTGTGTCAAAAATTGTGCCGCAGAATATTCCTCTTACATCTTTTTCGATTTTAATGGCAAGATATAAAGGATACCTAAAAGGTGCGGTACATGGCGTGGCAGCCATAGAAAGCTTAAAGGACGGCGATACAGTTTTAATTGCAGAGGGCTGCACCCACCACCGCCAGTGCGACGACATTGGCACGGTGAAAATCCCGGGGTGGCTGAAGTCCTACACAGGCAAAGAACTTACGATAAAAACCGTTTCGGGAACAGAATTTCCGGAGGATTTATCCGGGACATCCCTCATCATTCATTGCGGCGGATGCATGCTCAATGAGCGGGAGGTGCGCTTTCGCATGAAGTGCGCAGAAGACGCCGGCATCCCCATGACCAACTACGGCGTGGTGATTGCCTACATGAAAGGAATTCTGACCCGCAGCTTAGAAATTTTGCCGGACATTGCAAAGGTTTTAACCAAATAACCAAAGCTTATTTTAAATTTATTAATTATAACAGGAGGTTTTTCTAATGGAAAAATTTGTATGCGACGTATGCGGTTATGTTTACGACCCGGAGGCTGGCGACCCGGACAACGGAATTGCGCCGGGAACATCATTTGAAAACTTGCCGGAGGATTGGGTTTGTCCTCTTTGCGGCGTAGGCAAAGACCAGTTTTCAAAAGCGGAGTAACACAATTACCAACATCGAAAGGGGGACGCAAATGGACAACAGTGCATTTTTTAAAATCGGATATGGCCTGTATGTGCTCACAGCGGCAGAAAACGGCAAGGACAACGGCTGCATTGTGAACACCGTCATTCAGGCGACGAACACGCCGAACCGGCTGGCGCTTGCTGTAAACAAGCAAAACTACACCTGTGAAATGATTTCACATACAAAGCAATTCAACATTTCTGTGCTCTGTGAGGGAACAGACTTTAACATGTTCAAACGGTTTGGGTTTCAAAGTGGGAAAGACACGAATAAATTTGAGGGCTTCAACGACGTGAAACGAAGTGAAAACGGCGTTTATTATGTCACGAAGACCACCAATGCATATTTCAGCGGAAACGTTACCAACGAGATTGACATGGGAACACATCTGCTTTTCACTGCAGATGTTTTAGAGGCCGAAGTGCTTTCAGAAAGGGAAACGGTAACCTATACCTATTACCAAGACCACATAAAACCAAAACCGGAAGAGAAAAAGGCGGCAAAGGGCTGGCGGTGTAAAATCTGCGGCTATGTCTATGAGGGCGAGGACCTGCCTGAGGACTTTGTTTGCCCCATTTGCAAGCACCCTGCATCAGATTTTGAAAGAATTTAACCCATCTGCGCCCATGCAACTGCGTTACTTTGCATGGGCGCTATCGTGATAACAGTCAGGAGGATTCATACAGTGACAAACAGACAAATAACCGATTCTATTTTTTATGCAGGAGTAAACGACAAAACTCTTGATTTGTTTGAAAGCCAATATGTCGTGCCAAACGGCGTGACATATAATTCATACGTGATATTAGACGACAAGTGCGCCATTATGGACACGGCGGACAAGCGTGCGTCAACGGAATGGAAACAAAACATAACAGAAATACTTGGCGGCAGGAAGCCGGATTACTTAGTGGTTCTGCACTTAGAGCCGGACCATTCTGCAAACATTCAAAACATATGCGAGCATTACCCGGACATGAAGCTCATACTCAGCGCAAAGGCTAAGGCCATGCTGCCGCAGTTTTTTGATGAGGATTTAACAGACCGTTGCATTGCTGTAAGCGAGGGAGACGAGCTCTCCTTAGGCCGCCACACCTTAAAATTTATTATGGCTCCAATGGTGCACTGGCCTGAGGTCATGGTTGCCTATGAAGCAAGCGAGAAGGTGCTTTTCTCAGCCGACGCATTCGGCAAATTCGGCACGCTGGACACCCAGGAAGACTGGACGTGCGAAGCCCGGCGGTATTATTTTAATATTGTGGGGAAATATGGCGCTCAGGTTCAAACATTGTTAAAAAAGGCAAAAACACTGGAAATTGAAACAATTTGCCCCCTTCACGGCCCTGTTTTAACGGAGGACTTAGAATATTACATCGGAAAATATGACCTGTGGAGCCGTTACGAACCGGAGGACGACGGCGTTTTCATTGCCTGCGCGTCGATTCACGGAAACACCATGAACGCCTGCAGAAAGCTTTCCGAAATTTTAACGGAAAAAGGCGCAAAAAAGGTTGTGGTAACAGATTTAGCCCGGGACGACATGGCCGAGGCCGTTGAAGATGCATTCCGCTACGACAAAATTGTGTTTGCGGCAGCAAGCTACGACGCCGGCGTATTTCCCTGCATGGAGGAGTTTCTTCACCACTTAAAGGCAAAAAACTTCCAAAACAGAAAAGCCGCCATTGTGGAAAACGGCTCATGGGCGCCGTCGGCAGGCAAAGTAATGCGCACCATGCTGGAGGGCATGAAAAACATTTCAATTTGCGATAACGCGGTGACAATGAAAACCACCATGAAAGAAAACACCGTAAACGAAATGGAACAACTGGCAGAGGAACTGCTGGCAAAATAATCTATATTTATTTGGCGGAAACAAATTTGTTTCCGCCTTTTTTGTTAAATTTATGAAAACCGGGTTGACTTTAGCGATTAACTGTGCTATCATATTAGTGTGCTAAAGTGATAAAGGAGGCGGAAAAATGGAAAAGTTTCAGACAAAACTGACGGATAATTTGTTTCACGCAGTGTTAAGCCTTAAATCTGTGGAGGAATGTTATAAATTTTTTGAAGATGTCTGTACGATTAAAGAAATTCAGGAAATTGCCCAGCGGCTGGAGGTCGCACGGCTTTTAAAAGAGGGAAGGGCCTATAACGACGTGGCAAAGGAAACAGGAGCCAGCACGGCTACCATCAGCCGCGTGAACAAGTGCATTTCCTACGGCAGCGGCGGATATACAATTGTATTGGAGAGATTAAGCAATGAAGCAGACAGCAAATAGTGCAAAAAGCGGCCCGGCAGCCTTGCAGGGGCTAAAAGAGCTTTACCGCGAATTTGGCTATACCCAGTTTAAAATGAGCAAGTTTGAAGAGTATGACACCTATGTGCAGATTAAAGACTTTTTAATCAGCGACAAAGTCATCACGTTTACCGATACCAACGGAAAACTGCTGGCAATGAAGCCGGACGTTACGGTGTCTATCATAAAAAATTCAGACGACGCACAAACCTTTGTGCAAAAGGTTTATTATAACGAAAACGTGTACCGCGTATCCGGCGGCGCCCACGCGTTTAAAGAAATTATGCAGGCGGGACTGGAGTGCATTGGCAGCATTGATATCTATAATATTTGCGAGGTCATTATGCTTGCGGTGAAAAGCCTGGAATTTATCAGCCCGAACTTTGTGCTGGACATTTCCCACATGGGGTTTGTATCGGGCTTTTTGTCTGCGGCGGGCTTTACCGCGGAAGAAACAGCGGCAGCTTTAAACGCGGTGAGCGAAAAGAACGTGCCGGAGCTTGTCAATGTCTGCGAGAGAAAGGGCCTTTCAAAGGAACTGACAGAAAAAATTACCGGACTTGTTTCAGTTTATGGGCCGGTGAAAGACGTGATAAAAAAACTGGACCAGCTTTGCATCAATGACGAAATGAAAGCGGCGGTGGATACACTTTCTGCCGTTTGCGACGCGCTGACGGAATGTGGGCTGGACGATAACGTGCAGCTGGATTTTTCCGTGGTGAACGACATGAACTACTATAACGGCATTGTGTTCCGCGGATATATAGAAGGAATTCCGGCAGGGGTTTTAAGCGGCGGACAATATGACAAGCTGATGCACAAAATGGGAAAACATGCCGAAGCCATTGGATTTGCCGTGTATTTAGACCAATTAGAACGCCTGGCGGGAGGCGAAGACGGGTTCGATGCAGACGTTCTGTTAACGTATGACGACACCTGCACCCCTGCGGCGGTGCTGAAAAAAGCCCGGGAAATTACGAAAGCAGGCGAAACCGTTTTGGTGCAGAAAAACGCACCTGACAAAATCCGGTGCAGGAAGAAAATCGTATTAAAAAAAGGGGGCGCTCAGGTTGAAAACGGTTAACATCGCCCTGCCCAAAGGCAGGCTGGGGGAAAAGGTTTTAAACATGTTAGACCAGGCAGGCTTTTCGTGCCCCGAAACAAAGGAAAACGACCGGCGCCTGATTTTTGAAAGCGAACAGGCCGGCATTCGATATTTTTGGGTGAAGCCCTCCGACGTGGCTATTTATGTTGAGCGCGGTGCGGCGGATATCGGCATAGCGGGAAAAGACATTTTGCTGGAATATAAACCCGATGTATATGAACTTCTGGATTTGAACATCGGCGTTTGCCGCATGGCTGTGGCGGCAAAAAAGGGTTTTCGCGACCACACAGACAGAACCCTTCGCGTGGCAACAAAATTTCCCAACATCGCAAGGGAATTTTATGAGAAAAAGGGACGCGACATTGACATTATCAAACTCAACGGCTCCATTGAACTGGCGCCGATTTTAGACCTTTCCGACGTAATTGTGGACATTGTTGAAACGGGAACGACGTTAAAAGAAAACGATTTAGAGCCCACAGAAACGGTGGTGCCGGTTTCCGCAAGGCTGGTTTGCAACAAGGCGAGCTTTAAGTTTAAAAACAGTCAGATAAAAAAGGTTATGAACGCGTTAAAGGTTCAGTGTGAGGAAACGAGGTAAAAAATAATGATACAGATTTTAAATTATGATAAAATTCGCTGTGACAAAATTACCCGCGACGAAATTTTTGCGCAGGCAGAAGAACAGACGAACGTGGCAGATGTGGTTTCGGAAATTATCAAAACCGTAAGGGAAGAGGGCGACAGCGCACTTTTTGCCTACTGCGAAAAGTTCGACAAAGCCGTTTTAGACAGCCTTGAGGTGCCGCAAAGCGAAATAGATGAAGCCTTTGCGCAAATGGACGAAACCTTTATCAAGGTGCTTTCCGAAGCGAAGGAAAACATCACACAGTTCCACTCCCGCCAGGTGCGCAGCAGCTTTATTATCAACGAAACAGACGGCGTGGTAACGGGCCAGAAGGTAATTCCAATCGAAAAGGTCGGGCTTTATGTGCCCGGCGGCACGGCGGCCTATCCCTCGTCGGTGCTGATGAACGCAATTCCGGCAAAAATCGCCGGAGTAAAAGAAATTGTTATGGTCACGCCGCCCACCGGCGGAAGCGTGAATCCCGCCATTTTAGCGGCGGCAAAAATTGCCGGGGTAGACCGCATTTTTAGAATCGGCGGCGCCCAGGCCGTGGCGGCGCTTGCCTACGGAACGGAGTCTGTTCCGAAGGTGGATAAAATCGTCGGTCCCGGCAACGCCTATGTTGCCGAGGCAAAACGCCAGGTGTTCGGCAGGGTGGCAATTGATATGATTGCCGGTCCCAGCGAGATTTTAGTTGTCGCGGATGAAAAAAGCAATCCAAAATATGTGGCGGCAGACCTTTTATCCCAGGCGGAGCACGACAAAAACGCCAGCGCCGTGCTGATTTGCACGAGTCAAGAATTGGCTGTTGCTGTGCAGCAGGAAATTGAAATTCAGCTGTCTTCGCTTCCGAGGGAGGAAATCGCCCGGGCGTCTATTGAAAGCAATGGGAAAATTATTGTGACAGGCTCCATTACAGATGCAATTTCCGTAGCCAACGAAATTGCTCCGGAGCACCTGGAGCTGTGCATGGATAACCCCTTTGATTATTTAGATAAAATTAAAAACGCAGGCTCTATTTTTATGGGCCGGTTTTGCCCCGAAGCGCTGGGGGACTATTTTGCAGGCCCCAACCACACCCTGCCCACCAGCGGCACGGCACGGTTTTCAAGCCCGCTTTCGGTGGACGATTTTGTGAAAAAATCTCAATATACCTATTATACGGATGAAGCGTTTTCTAAAATTGCCGACAAGGTGGCATATTTTGCAGAAAAAGAGGGGCTTTCGGCTCATGCAAGAAGCGCAACCGTGAGAAAAAGCAAGCGTTAAGGGGGCGTTTTGATGAGCAGATTTTTAAATGCGTGCTATCGGGGGCTTGAGGCCTATGTTCCCGGCGAACAGCCTACCGATATGGCGTATATTAAATTAAACACCAACGAGTCGCCTTATCCCCCATCAGATGCGGTAATTGCGGCAGTAACGAAAGAGGAAACGGAAAAACTGCGGCTTTATCCCGACCCGGAGTGCGGCGCGCTGCGTGATGCGCTGGCCGAAAGCTTTCACACAAGCAGGGAAAACATATTTGTTTCCAACGGGTCGGACGATATTTTAAACTTTGCGTTCATGGCCTTTGCAGGTTTGGGTGGAAAAGCGGTTTTTCCCAGCATTACATATGGTTTTTACAAGGTTTTTTCCCAGCTCCACGGCATAGACTATGAAACGATTTCGTTAAATAAAGATTTTACCATCAGTCCGGAGGACTATTATCATAAAAACGCCCTTGTGGTAATTGCAAACCCCAATGCGCCGACGGGGCTGATATTATCCACAGAGCAGGTAGAAGCAATTGTAAAAAACAACCCCGGCAGCGTGGTCTTAATTGACGAGGCATACATTGATTTTGGCGGAACATCCTGCGCGCCGCTGATGAGCAAGTATGACAATTTGCTGGTGGTTCAGACCTTTTCAAAATCCCGCAGCTTAGCCGGGGCACGGCTGGGCTTTGCCGTGGGGAACAAGGATTTAATTGCGGATTTAGAAAAAATAAAATATTCTACCAATCCCTACAGCATTAACCGTCTGTCGCTCTTGGCAGGTGCCGCGGCGGTAAATTCCCCGGCATATTACAAAGAAAAATGCGGCGAAATTGTAAAAGTAAGGGAATTTGCCAAAGCAGAGTTAAAAAAACAAGGCTTTTTCGTAACCGATTCCTTTGCAAACTTTTTGTTTGTGAAAAAAGAGGGCGTAAGCGGAGAATATATTTACAGAAAGCTGCGGGAAAAGGGCATTTTGGTGCGCCATTTTAATACGCCGGAAATCGCGGATTTTAACCGGATTACCGTGGGAACAAAAGAACAGATGAATGCGCTGATTGAAGCTTTAAAAACAATAGAAAAAGAAAGTCAGGTGGAACCATGAGAACAGCAAAAATCGAACGAACGACCGCGGAAACGGACATTTCGCTTTCGCTGAATTTAGACGGAACGGGAAAATGTGAAATTCAGTCCGGCTGCGGATTTTTAGACCACTGTTTAACGCTGTTTGCAAAACACAGCGGATTTGATGTAACGCTTGCCTGCAAGGGAGACACTTATGTTGACTTTCACCACACGGTGGAAGACGTGGGCATCTGCCTGGGAGAGGCGTTTTCTGCGGCCATTGGCGACATGCGCGGCATTTGCCGTTACGGCCACATGCTGCTGCCCATGGACGAGGCGCTGATTTTGTGCGCAGCGGACGTATCCGGCCGGGGCGTTCTGTGCTTTGACTTAGATATTCCCGCAAGCAAGGTGGGAGACTTCGACACAGAGCTGACAGAGGAATTTTTCCTGGGCTTTATCCGAAAATCCAACATTACGCTGCACGTAAAGCAGCTTAGCGGAAAAAATTCTCACCACATCATTGAAGGCAGTTTTAAAGCCTTTGCCCGTGCCCTTCGCATGGCCGTGGCAATAGACGAAAAAAACAGAGATGAAATTCCGTCCACCAAAGGGGTTTTGATTTAGATGATTGCAATTATTGATTACGGCGTTGGGAATTTGTTTTCGCTGAAAAGCTCGTTGGATTCGCAAAAGATTGATTCGGTTGTGACAGGCGACAAAGCAGTTATCAAGCAATGCGAAAAAATTATTCTGCCCGGCGTGGGTGCGTTTGCCGACGCGGCGGAGAGCTTAAAGCAATGCGGGCTTGACAAGGTTTTAATAGAAGAAGCACAAAAAGGAAAACCCATTTTGGGAATTTGTTTGGGCATGCAGCTTTTGTTTGACAAAAGCTATGAATATGGCGAGCATGAAGGCTTAGGGCTGATTTCGGGAACTGTGCGCCCCATTGCCGACGTAATTCCAAAGGGGCTTAAAATTCCCCACATTGGCTGGAACGCCCTGCATTTTCCGAAACACAAAGAAAAAAGTCTGCTCTTCCGTTATGTGAATGAGGGCGAGTTTGTTTATTTCGTCCACTCTTATTACTGCGCCGACTGCGAACAAAGCGTAATTGCCGCGGCGGAATACGGCGCGCCTTTAACTGCGGCGGCGGCGGACAAAAACGTGTTTGGCTGCCAGTTCCACCCAGAAAAAAGCGGGGATGTGGGCATGAAAATTTTAAGGGCGTTTCACGAGCTTGGCGCACCGGGAAAGGAGAGGCACAAATGATTATTCTTCCGGCGATTGATTTATTTGAAGGCGCCGCCGTGCGGCTTCTGCGCGGGGACTACAACAAAATGACGGTTTATGAAAAACAGCCGGAAACGGTTGCCCAAAGGTTTGAGGCCGAGGGGGCGACCCATATTCACATTGTGGATTTAGAGGGCGCAAAAACAGGCGGCACACCGAACTTAGAAACTGTGAAGCGGATTGTAAATTCCACGTCGCTGTCGGCGGAAATCGGCGGCGGAATTCGGAATTTTTCTGTCATTGAGCAATATTTAAACGCCGGGGTAGACCGGGTGATTTTAGGCACTGCGGCGGTAACGGAGGAAGGCTTTGTAGAAACCGCCGTTCAGAACTTCGGCGATAAAATTGTTGTTGGCGCAGACATAAAAGACGGGTTTGTGGCGATTCGCGGCTGGACGGAAAACTCCAAATTCACCTGCGGGAGCTTCTGTGAAAAAATGCAGAACGCCGGAGTAAAAACCTTAATCTGCACCGATGTTTCCAAAGACGGGGCCATGCAGGGCACAAATTTGGCGCTTTACAAAGCGTTAACGGAAAAGTATCAAATGAACATTATTGCCTCCGGCGGCGTTTCCAGCTTAGAAGATATTAAGAATTTAACGAAAACCGGCGTTTACGGAGCCATTATCGGCAAGGCCTATTACACCGGAGCTGTTTCCATCCGCGAGGCCGTGGCGCTGGCCGCGTCTGCTGCAAACAGAGGAGCAGATCAGAAAGGCGGTGCGCTATGATTACAAAACGCATTATTCCCTGCCTGGACGTAAAAGACGGCAGGGTGGTGAAGGGCGTAAATTTTCAGGGCCTGTCCGACGTGTCTTCCCCGGTGGAGCTGGGCAAACATTACAGCGACAGCGGGGCCGATGAGCTGGTGTTTTATGACATCACCGCGTCGGTTGAGGGCAGGGCTTTATTTACCGACATTTTAAAGCAGGTTGCCTCCACCATTTTCATTCCTCTCACCGTAGGGGGCGGAATCAATACCCTGGCGGATTTCGACCGCGTGCTAAAATGCGGGGCCGACAAGGTCAGCGTTAACTCGGGTGCAATTAAAAACCCGTCGCTCATTGAGGAGGCGGCCAAGCGGTACGGCGACCAGTGCGTGGTTTTAAGCGTGGACATAAAGCGTGTAGACGGCGTGTTTCGCGTGTTTCAAAACGGCGGGCGGAAAAACACCGGTTTAGACGCCCTTGACTGGATTCGGCATGGCGTGGACATGGGCGCAGGGGAAATCGTGGTCAATTCCATTGATACCGACGGCGTGAAAAAGGGATTTGACATCCCCATGCTAAAAGCCGTGTTAGACATTGTAAACGTTCCGGTAATCGCTTCCGGCGGTGCCGGCGGAATTGGCGATTTTGTGCAGCTTTTTCAAAAGCTTCCCGAAATCGACGCGGGGCTTGCGGCTTCTATTTTCCACTTCGGGGAGGTTACAATTCCAAAGCTGAAGGAAACCCTGCGGGATAACGGAATTGCCGTAAGGCTGTAAAATAAAAGGAGGATTTTGTGTTGATTCAGATTGACGAATTAAAGTTTGACGAAAAGGGGTTAATTCCGGCAGTCGTGGTGGACGCGGAAACAAACAAGGTTTTAACCCTGGCATATATGAACAAGGAGAGCTTAAAAATTTCAATGGAAAAGGGGCTCGCCTGTTTTTGGAGCCGTTCGCGGAAAGAATTGTGGCTGAAAGGGGAAACCTCAGGAAATTACCAGCACATTGTCTCCATCACGGCGGACTGCGACCGCGACGCGCTGACCGTTTTGGTGAAGAAAGACGGCCCGGCTTGCCATATGGGAACAGACTCCTGTTTTAACGATTTGGTGTATGAGGGTGAAATTCCGCCGGCATTTTCGCTGGAAGGATTAATGCAGCTGATTGCAGGCCGCAAAACAGACAAAAAAGAAGGCTCCTACACCACCTATCTGTTTGAAAAGGGAATTGATAAAATTCTGAAAAAGGTGGGAGAGGAGTGCACAGAGGTTATCATTGCCGGCAAGGCAAATGACAAAAAGGAAACAGTTTATGAAATTGCAGACCTTTGTTACCACGTTATGGTCTTAATGATTGAAATGGGAATCAGCTTAGAAGACATTCACACTGAGCTGGCCTCCCGCCATGTGATTGACAAAAAGGTGAAGCAGGAGAAAATGACGAAATGATGGTAACATCTAATTTTCATACACACACAACATACTGCGACGGAAAAAGCACGGCAGAAGAAACGGTTCTGGCCGCAATTGAGAAGGGCATGACGGCGTTGGGCTTTTCTGGCCACGCCTATACGCCCTTTGACGCAAGCTATTGCATGAGTTTGGAGGACACAGCAAAGTATCGGGCGGAAATCAACCGCTTAAAACAAAAATATGCCGGGCAGATTGACATTTACTGCGGTTTGGAAATGGACTATTTTTCGGAAGCCGATACGAACGGGTTCGACTTTTTAATTGGTTCGGTGCACTATGTGAAGAAAAACGGAGCATTTCTTTCTGTGGACGGTTGTGCATTTCAAGAAAACGTGCACTGCGGTTATCACGGCGAATATTACGCTTTTGCAGAGGATTATTTCGCCCTGGTTTCCCGTGTGGCGGAAAAAACGAAGGCGGACATTATCGGCCACTTTGATTTAATCACCAAATTTAACGAGGGGGAAAAACTGTTTTCAGAAAGCAATCCCCGTTACGAAAAGGCGTGGGATGCGGCGCTTCGCGCGCTGATTCCATCTGGCAAACCCTTTGAAATCAACACCGGGGCCATGCAGCGGGGATACCGCAGCGCGCCCTACCCAGCAGTGCCGATTTTGAAAAAAATTCAGGAATATGGCGGAAAAATTATAATTTCAAGCGATTGCCACCAGGCGGACGCGGTGGACTTTGCATTTGACACGGCCATAGAGTTTGCGAAAAAAAGCGGATTTCAATCGGCCTATACGTTGGCGGGTGCACCCAAAGCGCCCCTTTCGCTTTCTGAATTTTCGTTGGCACGGTTATAAAAAACAAACAGCCCGGCAAGCGGTTTTGCCTGCCGGGCTGTTTTTTATTGAACAATTTCCACTACAACGTGTTTGTTTTCACGGTTTGCAGCGGCTTTCATCACAGTTCTGATGGACTTAGCAATTCGTCCCTGTTTGCCGATGACTTTTCCCATGTCAGAGTCAGCGACCTTAAGTTCCAGAACAACCGACTGTTCGCCGTCGATCTGGTTAACGGAAACGCCGTCGGGCTCATCCACCAATGCTTTCGCAATCACTGCCAATAATTCTTTCATTTTTTTCTCCTTTTAGTGTTTCCCGCAGAACCTACAATTACTTTGTAATTCCGCTTTTTTTCAAAAGAACTTTCACAGTATCTGTCGGCTGTGCACCGTTACCGAGCCATTTCTGTGCTTTTTCCGCATCAATTTTAATGTCGGCAGGCTCTGTTAAAGGATTGTATGTGCCGATTTCTTCGATAAATCTGCCGTCTCTGGGATACCGGGAGTCAGCAACAACCACTCTGTAAAAAGGAGCTTTTTTCGCACCCATTCTTCTCAGTCTGATTTTAACTGCCATGTTTGTTTCACCTCCTGCAATTTGTTGTGTATGTTAAAAAATAACAAGCATACTCAATTGGGGAACACCACTTGATAATTCCCTGTTTTACTTCAATCATTTTTTATTTGCGCTTTTTCTTCTTTTTTAATTTGCGCATTCCCAAACCGCCGCCGGAAAACTGTTTCATCATCTGCTGCATCTGTTCAAACTGCTTCAGCAAAAGGTTTACGTCTGAAACGTTGTTCCCGCTGCCCGCGGCGATGCGGCGCTTGCGGCTGGCATTGATGATAGACGGGTTTTCCCGCTCGCGCATGGTCATGGATTTAATAATGGCTTCCACCCTGTCCAGCTTTCGCTCATCAATATCGGCATTGTCAATGGCCTTGGCGTTCACGCCGGGAATCATCTTCATAATCTGGGTCAGCGGCCCCATTTTTTTCATCTGCTGCATCTGGGCCAAAAAGTCGTCTAAATTAAAGCTGTTATGGCGGATTTTGTCCTCCAGTTTGGCCGCGTCTTTTTCGTCAAAGGCGGCCTGTGCCTTTTCAATTAAAGACAGCACATCGCCGCTGCCTAAAATTCTGGAGGCCATTCTGTCTGGGTGGAACTCCTCAATATCGGAAAGCTTTTCGCCAACGCCGGCAAACTTAATGGGCTTGCCCGTAACCGCCTTAACCGACAGCGCCGCACCGCCTCTTGTGTCGCCGTCAAGCTTTGTCATTACCACGCCGCTGATTTCTAAACGCGCGTTAAAGCTTTCGGCAATGTTCACGGCGTCCTGCCCAGTCATGGCATCAATTACAAGCAAAATCTCATCGGGGTTCACCGCGGCCTTAATGTCTTCCAGCTCCTGCATCAAATCGTCGTCAATGTGCAGGCGGCCGGCGGTATCAATAATTACAAAATCGTTGCCATGGTGTTTTGCGTGCTCCAATGCCGCAGTAGCAATAGAAACGGCAGAAACCTGTGTGCCCATTTGAAACACAGGAACGTCAATCTGCTTACCCACAACCTCCAGCTGTTTCACAGCCGCAGGACGGTAAATATCGCAGGCAACCAAAAGCGGGCGTTTATTGTGTTTTTTTCGCATAAATCCGGCAAGCTTAGCGCAGAAGGTGGTTTTACCGGCACCCTGAAGCCCCGCCATTAAAACAATGGTAGGCGGTTTCTTTGCAAACTCAATCCGGGCGCTGTCGCTGCCCATCAGCTTTGCAAGCTCGTCGTTCACAATTTTTATAATCTGCTGTCCTGGGGTGAGGCTCTCTAACACGTCGGCCCCCACAGCGCGCTCAGACACATTGCCAATAAAGTCTTTCACAACTTTATAGTTTACGTCTGCCTCAAGGAGTGCCAGCTTAATTTCGCGCATCGATTCCTTAATATCTTTTTCCGTTACAACGCCCTTGCCTTTTAGCTTTTTAAGCGCCGCACCCAGCTTTTCCGACAGGTTTTCAAATGCCAAAATCAACCGCTCCTTTCATGGTCATAGCTTATCGGTAATGGAGGAAAGTTTTTCCCCAATCTGGTTTACCGCTTTTAACAATTTATCGGAATGAATGTATGTTTGAATGTAGGTCTGCAAATCATGAAACATTTCCTGAATAACAACAATGTCGCCTTTTACATCTTTAAACCGTTTTGCCAGCCCCAAAGAGTCCTCAAAATCGTGAAGCTGCTTTTCGCCCCGCTTGATGGAATCGCGCACGCCCTGGCGGCTGATTCCCAGCGGCTCTGCAATTTCGGCCAAAGACAAATCCTCGTTATAATAGAGGTCTATAGCCCGTACCTGCTTTTCCGTCAGCAAATCGCCGTAAAAGTCAAGCAAAACAGCAATAGACAAATCTTTTTCCATAAAACTTCACCTCAAAACGGTTTGGTGTAAAGCTCTAAACCTAAACACCTGTTCTATTTTACATCAATTTCATCTGTTTGTCAATAGGCTAACACAAAAAACTTATGCTGTTTCAAAAATGCCGTCTAACACGTGGGACAGGCGCAGCAAAATTCTTGTAATTTTTTCTTCCTTACTGCTGTCTGTTAAATAATTTGTATAATTGTTTTCCGACAGCCAATTGATGGTTGCCATCACCGCCGAGGCATAAAGCGTGCCGGAATAGTCGGCGAATTCATGGGGCAGTTCGGGATGAAGGGCTTTTAAAAACTCCACACAGCTTTTTTTCAGCAATACGCCAAAATCTTTGTATAGGCTGATGCTGTCTGTTTTGACTTTAAGCAGCGCCTCAAAGGTGTCTTTTTCGTCTAAAATGTAGTCATACATCTTTTTCGTAATGCGGACTAACTCATCGTGATTATCCATTTGAAACGGTTCTTCCAAAATGTTCCGAGCCCCGTTTAAACACGATTTGCAAAGCTGTTTGGCCAAATCATATTTGTCATCGTAATACCGGTAAAAGGTAGAACGGTTGATCAGGGCGCGATCTAAAATATCTTGCACGGTAATGTCGTGAAAATCTTTCTCATTTAAAAGGGAAACCATTGCGGATTTGATATTCCGTTTTGTTTTAACTACCCTCAGGTCAATCTTTTCATTCATATTGTTCCGTCCCTTTCTATTGTTTTCTTTCTGTATATCATACTATATTCCGGAAAAATATGCAACTGTTTGTATCAAACGCAACGATTTAATCATTAATATTGTGTTAATAGCTATATAAAATCAAACAAATTGTTTCATAACATACAATACGATAAAAACTGTTGATTGAAAAATTGTCCCGTCCACTTTAAACTAAAACTAAAGGGGGCGGACGCATGGAAACGGCAATTAAAATTTCTGACATGGTCAGAGAATATACCATGGGCGAAACGAAAATTACGGCGGTGGACCATATCAGCTTTGAAATCCCAAAGGGAGCCTATACCATTATTTTGGGAACATCAGGGGCGGGAAAGTCCACGGTGTTAAACATTTTAGGCGGAATGGATTCCCCCACCAGCGGAAGCGTTTCGGTTTTGGGCAGCGAAATTTCGGGTTATGGAAAAAAAGAGCTGACGCAATATCGCCGGAACATGATTGGGTTTGTGTTTCAGTTTTATAATTTAATGCCCAACCTGTCTGTTTTAGAAAATGTTGAGCTGGCAAGCCAAATTTGCAAAAATCCGCTGGACGCAAAAGAGGTACTTTCCATGGTGGGGCTATCCCAGCGGCTTTCAAATTTTCCCTCCCAGCTATCCGGCGGGGAACAGCAGCGGGTGGCAATTGCCCGCGCCCTGGCGAAAAATCCCCAGGTGCTCCTCTGTGACGAGCCCACAGGCGCGCTGGATTATAAAACAGGAAAATCTGTTTTGGCCCTGCTTTATAACATTTGCAAAACCAGCGGAAAAACTGTTATTGTCGTTACGCACAACGGCGCGTTAGCGCCCACGGCAGACGTTTTAATCCATATGAAAAGCGGACAGATTGAGGCTTTTGAGAAAAACGACAACCCAATCCCTGTTCAGGAGCTGGAGTGGTAATATGTTTTGGAAAAATTTCAGGCGGGAGCTCATCTTTACAACCTCGCGGCTTGTGTCCGTTGTTGTGATTGCGGCTGTTGCAGTTTTAATGTTTGTTGCGCTGTCCGGCAACACCTATAATGCGGAGCGGATTGCACAGCAATATTTTAAGGAACAAAACGTCGCGGACCTTTGGGTGACGGGGGTGGGGTTTGACCGCGCCGATTTCAGAAACGTTTCGAAAATCGACGGGATAAAAGACGTTCAGCCGCGCACCGCCATTGACGCGGAAAGCCGCGATTTTGCAAACATTACCCTTGCACTTTACGCGGTGCCGGACGAGATGAATATGAATATTCCCTACATAGTGGAAGGCGAAACCTTAAGCAGAAGCCGGGACATTATGATAAGCGATGAGTTTGCCCGGGCGAACGGGCTTTCCGTGGGCGATTTTTATGAGGTGAAGCTAACTGCCACCGGCGATGTTTTAAAGCTTTATGTGTGCGCTCTGGTGAAAAGTCCGGAGTGCATGCACCATGTCAGCGGCACCAATCTGACGCCGGATTTGGCGTCTTACGGGTTTGGTTACATCAGCGAAGACGCGCTTGCACATTTAACAGGCAGAAACAGCTATAACCAGATTTGCGTAACTGCAACTGACGGTGCAGATTTAGAAAATATAAAGGCTGAATTAAGCGATTGTTTAGGCACAAAGCTGGTAAACATTCTGGCATTGGAGGACAACATCAACGCCTATGAGCTTTTGGAGCTGACAAACAGCATTAAAACCATTGTGATGGTGTTTCCCTTAATATTTTTTGCGGTAGCGGCGCTGATTATGTTTTCCACCATGAGCCGCCTGATTGAAAATGCACGGCAAACCATTGGAACCTTTAAGGCCCTGGGATACGGTGACGTTCAAATTATGTGTTACTACCTTTTTTATGCGGTATTGGTGGTAATTTTAGGATATATCATTGGGGTGCTGCCCGCCCGGGCACTGTCCGGGGTGGTGCTTTCCGCCCTGTTTGGCAGTGTAGATATGCCGCCGCACGAAATTTTATATTCCCCCAGCGCGCTGGTTATCTCTTTTGTAATTACCTTTTTGGTCTGCATCGGCACCGCCTATTTTGCGGCAAAAGGTGCGCTTTCGGAAACGCCGGCGGAATGTATGCGGCCAAAACCGCCGAAAAAAACAAGAAAAACCTTGCTGGAACAAATTCCCCCGGTGTGGAACAGACTGGGGTTTAACACAAAATACATCTTCCGCAACATCATGCGGAATAAATCGAAAATGGCAATCTGCATTGTGGGTATCACCGGCTGTATGACCCTTGTGCTTACAGCTTTGGGGATTAACGACTCTGTCAGCAGCTTTATCGACCGGACGGAAACCAAGCTTCAGAAATATGACCTGATGGTAACATTAAACGGTACAGTGACAGAGGCGCAGTATAAGCATTTGGGGTATTTGCCCCAGGTGGAGGACTCCCAGTATGAAATGACAATGGGGACAAAAATTTACTCGCGGAACAACTTAGAAACGGTTTATTTCAGAGTGACGGACGACCAGCTCCATTTAAAACTGCTGGACTTAAACGGGCCGGAAACCTACGACATGCCAGTAGACGGCGTTATTCTAGGCGACGACACCGCCAAAGACCTTGCTGTTATGCCCGGCGACGAGGTTCAAATTAAATTTACCGGGGACAACCGCTATTATCCCATGCGCGTCAGCAAAATTATTCGGGGCGCCGACGGGGCCTATGTTTCAAAGACCTATTGGAATACCTTGGGAAAACCCTATACCCCCAACACCGCATATCTGAAAACGAATGATTTGGAAGCGGTTCGCAACAGGGTGGAGGATTTTGATTTTGTGGCGGGCACGGAGGACAAGGCGGCAGTGATGACATCTTTGCGCAACCAGGTGAAAGCAATCACCTCCATTGTGTATCTGTTGATCCTGTTCGGCGGCATTTTGGCCTTTGTGGTGCTTTATAATTTAGGAATTATGAGCTTTTTTGAACAAATCCGCTCTTTGGCGACCTTGCAGGTGCTGGGCTTTTACGACAAGGAAACCAAACGGCTGCTGTTAACAGAAAACATTATTTTCACTGCGGTAGGCGTAATTTTAGGCGTTCCCTTAGGAAAAGCCCTTGTGGGTGCCATTTTGGGCTCCATTGAAATGGTAAAGCTGGACGTGGCAATTGCCGTTTTGTCCTATTTTGCCGCGGGCGCCTTAACACTTGTTTTTGCGGTGTTGGTCAACAGGGTTTTGGGCAGCAAAATCAAAAGCATCGACATGCTGGGGGCATTAAAAAGCATAGAGTAATGGGAAAGGAAGGTTGTTTATGAAACAGAAAAAATATATGGCGGCGATTGCGGTTGGGCTGTCTTTCCTGCTGGCGGCAACGGGCTGCGGCAAGGAAAAAGACACAGAAACGGTGAAGCTTACAAAGGGTACGCTCCAAACAACTGTAAGGGAAACGGGCACAGTTGTATTTGACGACAGCTACACCATAACGCCCCTGTCAGCTGGGAAAATCCTTTCGGCTGACTTTGAGGAGGGCGACACTGTCACAAAAGGCCAGGTGTTATATACGGTGGATTCGGTGGATCTGTCCAACTCGATCGAACAGGCGAAGGTCAATCTCGACAAGGCAAACGAAGCCCTAAAGCAAAGCCGGCGGGCGGCAGCGGATTTAACCGTTAAAGCAAAGGCTTCGGGCTTGGTTACCGCGGTATATGTCCATGTTGGGGACTATGTTACGCCGGGAACAAAAATTGCCGACATTGTGGAAAACAACACGCTGAAGGTTACGCTTCCGTTTTCTGTGCCGGAGGGAGCCATTTCCGAGGGGGAAAGCGCCATGCTTACGCTGCAGAGCGACGGGTCTGTTGTTTACGGCACGGTGGAAAAGGTGTATGAGTCCGGCCAGGGGTTTTCCGGCACCACAAGGGGTGTGAATGTTGAAATTACGCTAAATAACCCCGGCGCGCTGAAAAAGGGCGACTCGGTGGTTGCCGCCGTCGGCGGTTATGCGTCTTTGTCCGCCGCAACGCTTTTCAGCTTAACGGAACAGTCGGTTTATTCCACCCAACAGGGCGAGGTGAAAACCCTGTCTCTTAGGGAGGGCGCCCGCATAAGCGCCGGCACAGCGGTTATGACCATTAAAAACGACGCTGTGACAAACGCTGTGAACAACGCACAGCTCAGTGTGAAAGAAATTCAAACCAACATTCGGCAGCTGCAGGAAAAGCTTGCCGACTATACGCTTACCTCGCCGATTGACGGCATTGTTATTGAAAAAAAGATGAAGGAGGGCGACATTGCCCAGCCCGGTCTGGCTCTGGTAACGCTGGCCGACAACGGCAGGCTCTATGTGGACGCCGAAATTGACGAACTGTTTATTCATGAAATAAAAGAGGGGCAAAGCGCCGGCGTCACGGTTTCGGACAATGGGCAAATGCAGTACACAGGCCGCGTAAAACGGATTGACGACGCCGGCACGGAGGAAAACGGCGTGACGTATTACACCGTTCGGATAGAACTGGACGATTTTACAGGACTGATTTCCGGCATGAGCATGGACGTGTGCATCAACACCGGAGAAAAGGATACACAATACCTCCCAATCGGTGCGGTAGCCGGGGGCAAGGTTCGTGTAAAAGATGGGAACAAATTTGTTGAGAAAGAGGTTCAAACAGGGATAAAAACCGATTTATACATTGAGGTTTTAAGCGGGATTGATGAAGATATGGAAGTTTTGGCTGGAGGCGGTAGCAAATGAACAGGAAAAGAATAGCCGCATGTCTTCTGTCTGTGGCTGTTTTGGCGGGAACGGTTTCCTTTGTTTCGGCACAGGAAAGCACCGCGGCGGACACAAAAGCGCTGCTGGGTGCATTGGGCATTATGCAGGGGGACGACACCGGCAATTTTAACGACGGCGGGGCGCTTACGCGGGAGCAGTTTGCCAAAATCGTTGTGAAAATAGCGGATAAAGATTTTATTCCCGCAGGCGGCATTGCGCCCTTTTTTGACGTGCCGCACACCCGCTGGTCGGCGCCGTTTATCGACAGGGGCGTAACATTGGGTTATTTTAACGGTTTTCCGGATGGCTCTTTTCAGCCGGAAACAGAGGTGCTGCCGGAGCAGGTGTGCAATGTGGTGCTGAAAATGCTGGGGCGCGACGAAAGCAACGCCGGGGGAAACTGGGCGCAGTCTAAGGTGGCTGCGGCAGGCCGGCTGGGCCTGCTTGAGGGCGTAACCTATGTGATCGGACAGCCCATTTCCAGAATTGACACGGCAAAAATCATTCAAAATGCCTTATTTACTCAAATGAAGGACTCAAAAGTTTATCTGATTGAAAAAATGGAGTGCTCCTATTTAGAGGACGTGGTGTTAATCAGCGACAAAAATACACAGTCGGGCTATGTTACAACCACTGCCGGCGTGTTTAAAAAGGCAGGAGCGGTTGACCAGGAGGATTTGCGCCTGCGGGGAGATCTTGTTGTGGGAAAGGCTAACGAGGTAATTGCATTTTTTCCTGCAAATCAGACCTGCCGGCATGATGCACTGAAAGAAATTTATCCGGACAAAATGGTGCTTGTAAACAGCGAGCAAATTACGCAGGAGTTTTATGTAAATGCAGATACCTGCATCTATTTAGGCGGCAGTGCGCTGACCTTTGGCAAAGGCTTTTCCTCTGTGCCGAAGGGCGCTGACGTATGGCTTTACTACGATGAATATGGCACGTTAGAATATATTTTTGCAGAGGAGAGCACAGCGGCAAGCCAGAAAACGTTTGTCATTAAATCTGTATTGGACGACGGCATTACTGCTTTTGGACACAGCGGGGACGAATATGTGAAAATTGACAACGACACGGTTGTGTATGAAGGAACGCTTGCCTCGGCTTATGCACAGGCGGCAGGAACGCTCTCATTGGGCGACAAACTCACTTTTCATGAAAATGAAAGCGGAGTTTTAAAATATATCACCTTGGAACGAAACGCCATATCAGGGCCGGGATATGTGGAAGCCTTTACCGTAAATTCCGAAACGAGGGTTATCCGGGACGGACTGAGCGCGAAAAAAGGTGACGTTCTGTCAACGGACATTTGTTATTATGTAGACGGCGCAGATGTGTTATTAGCATATTCTAAAAGCATTACCGGCGTATATGAAAACGCATATCCCACAAAGGACAGCATTGCACAGGTGCAGGTTTCCGGCAAAATCTACGACGTTACGGAGCGGAGCGCTAAATCCAAGCTGTCGTCAGACGGGAACATCGCCTTTGGCGACACCGTTACCCTGCGGTTCGGCAAAGACGGAGGCGTGGCGGATGCAGTTTCGCTGAATGAAAGTGATACCTTATCGGGCGTGCTTCTCTCCTGCGCGCCGTCTGTTCGGGTTGACGCGGCGGGAAACACTGTGTCGGAATACCGGGCAAAAATTTTTACACTAGCCGGCGAAACGCAGGAGTTTGCTGTGGATAAGGACGAAACGTTGCTGAACGGATCTCCTGTCACCATATCATTTTCAAACGGAAAGGCGGCCTTGTCTGCTGTAAACAAAAAAAACGAGGTTTCGGGAACGTTTCATTGGCAGGCAAAAAAACTGGGTAACTATGTGTTGTCAAACGACCTTAAAATGATTGACGCCGCAATGAAAACGGACTATTCCAAAGCGAAGGCAAAAAAAATTTATCCCCAAAGAATTGACGGGGCGCACTTCAGCGAAAATGACATTTTGCTTGCAGAAGTGAAAGACGGCGCCGTGACCGGCCTTATTTTAAATGATTATACAGGCGACCTTCTGCAATATGGAGTGGTTTTAAAGGCTCAAGGTTTGTCTTTCGGCACCAATGCCGCCGGAAGCTACAAGGTGAACATCGGCGGGGCGGAAACCGAGCTTGGCAGCAGCCAGAAAAAATTTAACGTATCCACGGGGCAAAGCATCAGCATAGATACCGACGAAAAAAACGGCGTGGTGTCGTTGAAGGCGCTGAATCGTCTCGAAGAAGCGGTGAAGTCCATTGACAATTCGTTTGTATATACAGCCTCCGGTGCGCACCGCCTGGCGGACAATGCGGTGATTTACCGGGAGATTGCAAACTCAGAATTGTCTACAGGCGTTAGGTTTGAAGTTATTTCAAAAGAGAATGTCGATTTTACGAAAAATGTAACTGCTTATTACGACAAAAAAGAAGCCGACGGCGGGCGCATTCGCGTTGTTGTCGTGCGTAAATAAATTCAATTTTGCTTTTTGCCCAAAAAGGAGAAAAAACACATCTGTTTTTTCGTCTATTTCACAGCCGAAGAAAATTGACAAATTTTTCGCACTGTGGTATAATTTATAAGGTATGACAACTGTAAAAAATGTTATTGAAAGGAGCAAATTTGTCATGAAATATTCCGCTGAAGTAGAGAGCATGTGCCCTTTGGCAAAAGGCGCATATCATGGCCCGGCACCCATTCCCCAGGAGGGAAAATGGACCCAGGCAAAAGAAATTAAAGACATTTCCGGCCTGACACACGGAATTGGCTGGTGTGCACCCCAGCAGGGAACCTGTAAGCTGACGCTTAACGTAAAAGAGGGAATCATTCAGGAGGCCCTGGTTGAAACCGTTGGCTGTTCGGGTATGACCCACTCCGCAGCAATGGCTTCGGAAATTTTAATTGGGAAAACCATTTTAGAGGCACTCAATACCGACTTGGTATGTGATGCAATTAATACAGCAATGAGAGAACTGTTCCTCCAAATCGTGTACGGCCGCACACAGACCGCGTTTTCTGAAGACGGGCTTCCCATCGGCGCAGGCCTTGAAGACCTGGGCAAGGGTCTTCGTTCCCAGGTTGGCACCACCTATGCCACACTGGAAAAGGGCCCCAGATATTTAGAGCTTGCCGAAGGGTATATTACCAAAATTGCTGTGGACGAAAACGATGAAATAATCGGCTATAAATTTGTTCACTTAGGCAAAATGATGGAAATGATTGCCAAGGGCATGGACGCCAATGAAGCTTTGGAAAAAGCAAGCGGACAGTATGGCAGGGTTGACGATGCGGCAAAGCTCATTGACCCGCGTCACGAATAATAAAGGAGGGAATCGTAAATGGCTTTATTTGAAAGTTATGAAAGAAGAATTGACCAGATTAATGCAGAATTAAATAAACACGGAATTCAGTCTTTGGAAGAAGCAAAACAGATTTGCGACGACAAGGGAATTGACGTTTATAATCTCGTGAAAAGCATTCAGCCCATCTGCTTTGAAAATGCCTGCTGGGCTTACATAACCGGTGCGGCTATTGCCATTAAAGAAGGCTGCACAAAGGCTGCCGACGCGGCTGAAAAAATTGGGCTTGGGCTTCAGTCTTTCTGTATCCCCGGCTCTGTTGCAGACGACAGAAAGGTTGGCATTGGCCATGGTAACCTGGGCGCAATGCTCCTTCGTGACGAAACAAAATGCTTTGCATTTTTGGCTGGACACGAGTCTTTTGCAGCGGCTGAGGGCGCAATTGGTTTGGCAAGAAGTGCCAACAAGGCAAGAAAAGAAGATTTAAAGGTTATTTTAAACGGCTTGGGCAAAGACGCAGCGCAGATTATTTCCAGAATTAACGGCTTTACCTATGTGCAGACAAAGTTTGATTATTATACAGGCGCTGTAACCGTTGTGAAAGAAACCGCATACTCTAAAGGCGAGCGGGCCAAGGTTCGCTGCTACGGCGCAGACGACGTGCGCGAAGGCGTTGCCATCATGCATTTAGAGGGTGTGGACGTTTCCATCACCGGCAACTCCACGAACCCCACACGCTTCCAGCATCCTGTTGCAGGCACCTATAAAAAAGAATGCATCGAACAGGGCAAAAAATATTTCTCTGTGGCCTCCGGCGGCGGCACGGGAAGAACGCTGCATCCGGATAACATGGCAGCCGGCCCCGCTTCTTACGGCATGACAGACACCATGGGCAGAATGCATTCTGACGCACAGTTTGCAGGCTCGTCCTCCGTTCCGGCTCACGTTGAAATGATGGGCTTGATCGGCGCAGGCAACAACCCGATGGTTGGTATGACCGTTGCAGTTGCGGTTGCGATTGAAGAAGCGATGAAATAAATTTTATTAATAGCAAAACAGCCGCTGATATATGTGATGTTTTAAGGACAGTTAAAAAAAGGATAGAAACGATTTGATTTCGTTTCTATCCTTTTTTTTGCATAGCATGGGGTTGCACCCGTCGGATATAAGATTTTGGAATTAGCGCAACGTAAGTTTCCTGCTTGTTTCAGAACAGGACAAATTTATGATTCGTCAATTCCATTGATTGCATTCAGACCATAACTTTTTAAGATATTCACCGCGAGCTGTACATCTTGATATAATGTTTCTGCAACAGGAAGTGTGTTTACCATATTAAGTGCTTTATATCTTGAGCCGGAAAAGTGATGATACTGTAATACTTTTACTTTAATGATTCCTTTCAGATCTTTCAAAAACGACCCAATTTTATCGGACTCTTTGTCATTATATCCTTTTACAAGAGGATATCGAACTTCAATTTTGCAGTTGTTTTCACATAGAAATTTCAAATTTTCTAAAATTATGTAATTATCCTGAGTTGTACACTTTTTGTGAACATTATTATCAATGGCTTTTATATCATATAAAAATTTATCTGTATAAGGAATGATTCTTTTTAATACTTCATT
Source organism: Congzhengia sp. (assembly GCF_037235575.1). Taxonomy (NCBI): domain Bacteria; kingdom Bacillati; phylum Bacillota; class Clostridia; order Eubacteriales; family Oscillospiraceae; genus Congzhengia; species Congzhengia sp. Next base: position 42,516 of record NZ_JAXUNN010000028.1, read on the forward strand.
GTTGACGTATCCGCAGGTATCAATATTAACGCTAATTCCATTTTGAAAAAGCTCTCTTGATAGAGCCGTTGCAAAATCCGATTGCGCAAGGCATTCACCACCCGATAAAGTAACTCCTCCGCCGCTGTTCTTATAAAATTCTTTCTCTTTCATTAATTCATATACGAGTTCATCAACTTCATATTCCTGTCCAAAAACCATAATTGCCTGTGTTGGACAATATTTTGCCGTTATTTCGCTTTTGACGTGATTGCATAATCCACAATTCATACATTTATTTTCAAAAAAAGCAATTTGTTTGTTAAAAGATATGCTCTCGGGATTATGGCACCAAATACACTTTAGAGGACAACCTTTGAAGAAAACAGTTGTACGCAGACCATCCCCATCGTGTATTTCCATTCTTTTAATACCTGAAATTACGCCCTTCATTTGATTGACCTCGCTATAAACTCTTCTTTTTCTTTATCACTTAACGAAGAGAATAAAACATTCCAGCCACAAAGCCTTACCTGTAAATTTGGATATTTTTCAGGATTCCGCTTTGCATCTTTTAAAATTTCTGTATCAAGCACATTATAGTGTACTGCAAATCCGCCGAATTCGAAATAAGTTTTCAGAGTTGAAACTAACGATTTTAAACCATTTTTCCCTTGTACTGCAGATAATGGAAGGTCAATATCAACGATTGCACCATTAGGAGTATTTACGGTATCAATTGTATTTAGTGACATCAAATGTGCAGTGGCTCCCATTTTATCCGCACCAAAACTTGCAGATGTATTTTGTGAAAGAGGTTCTCCTGAGAGTCTGCCGTCGGCAGATGCTGCAGTTTTCTCACCAAAATCCCAACGCCAGTCAATTGAAAAAAGTCCTAATCTGTATTTTCCGCCTTTGACATTTGGCTTCCCATTTATTGTTTCTGATAATTTATCTACGATTGATTTTGCTATATGATCTATTGTTTTATTGCCGTTTCCAAATTTAGGATATCGATTTTTTATAAACAGCCTCATAGGTTCTTTATCTGTCCAGTTTGATTTTAAAATTTCTGTAAGTTCTTTTATTGTCATGAGTTTATCCTCAAAAACCGCCTTTTTGATTGCCGCAAGTGAGTCGACTGCCGTAGCAAGCCCTAATGCATTAACGGAAGAATTACAATATTTTGCGCTATAATCACAGTACAAATCACCGCCTTTTTCCAAAGAAGACGTATAGGTTGCTGAAAGGATTGGCGCTGAATGAATACTGTTATAATGTTTCTCAAACAAATCAGTACATTTCATTGCACAATTACATAAATAAACAAGTTGGCGTTCAAATTCAGCATATAAGTCGCTAAAATTATTAAAATTGCTATCGGTTTCAAGTCCTATAGTTTTAGATGTTAACATATCTTTTCCGCCGTTTAAAGCAAGTTCCAACGCTTTTGTAATATTTACTCTTGCATTACATGAGCAAGTAAGTTCATTGTAGCCGCCACACTCATAACAACCTACAACGTGGTAATTTGTAGCATCGCTGTGTTCTATACCTAATTTTTTTAAGGAGTCAATAACCTTTTTGTCTGATAAAAAGACAATGCTGTTGTTGCCACTGCGAATCCCATTAAAAGCCGATTCAATAATATCAGACGGCGTATTATCAGAGCACAGTATATGTAATTTAGTGTTGTTTGTATGAGCAAGCTTATATGCATCCAAAAACAAATACGACAATTCATTGATTAAATCATTTCCGTTAATATCCGTTCCACCAATGGCGAACGGTATATTAGAAGGAGCCTCTAATCTGTCTATTTCCTTAATGAAGTCCATAATCAAACTTTTTGATTTATCAATATTCTCGTTCTTATAATAAGGAAAATATAGTTTATCAAGTCTGCCAAGTGTTCTTAAATATGTTCCCTCAAACATATGTTGAAGAACATAATAGACAATGGTGGTCTGAAGCGCCTCATAGAAACTAGACGGAGAATTTTTACAGAGATATAAAAGTGCATTTGCCATTTCTGTTTTTCCGTTCTGCAAAGCAACTTCGGCACAACGTTTCATAAACTTAAGCGCAGCGTCATATACTTTGATCGTATTATTGAAAAATCTGCGTTTTTTATCATCTGTTGCATATCTTTCATAATACTTTTTCAATTCTGTTCTAATTCCATATACGCCCAGAGAAATAACCCTTTCCCATTCGGCTGTTGTGTGACTGATATCAAATGTACCGGTAAATGCCAATGCGTTGCATCCGTCCGAAAGCTTATTTTTTTTTAGCTCCTCATCATATATAACCGCTCTTTTCCATGCAATCTGATTTAAAATTCCTTTGCAATTCACATTTACAAAAAAACGATTATTTTCTGGAACTGTAATTTTGCAATTATCAAGCAGATAAATAATAATTTTACAATCTGCCTCCAATACATCGCATGCATCTTCTTTGCTTGAGTGCCGCTCTGCATAATCCAATAACTCTTTTCTTGCTAATGGCATAAATCTCATCAACTCCTTTTGATACAATTGTATAGTAACAGAATTATATTGTAAATATGAATTATCAAATAATTTATACTTTTCGAAACTTTAGATAAAATTTATGTTGATTTTCTCAGTATCTTATGATAAAATTTTATACAAATAAAAGAAAAGAAGACGATGTAATGGAACTTGATATAGTCGAAAATAAATTTAGTATTAGGCAAATTATAGATGTGATAAAAGCAAAGAATGAACATATTCGCAAATTACTTACCGTTAAAGACAGACACAGCGACGCATTTGTATATGTTATCTCGGGAAGCTGTACATATAACTTTAATGACAATCAAGAATTCACTGTAAATGCCGGTGATATATTTTATCTTGCTCACCACGCCAACTATACAATGTATATTCATTCAGACGAATATCAATTTATATTTTGTGATTTTGAGTTCGAAAACCATGATTTAAAAAAAAGTAATATTTATGCACCCAGTAACGCATCTTATGCAGAGAATACCTTTAGGAAACTTTTATACATATACACACATCATACAAGTATTTCCTTTTTTGAGTGTATGTCCATTTTATACGATATCTATGGTATTATTGCACTAACTGCAAGCACGAATTATATGAGCAATTCTATAAAAACAAAAATAACAGAAGCAAAAGAATATATTGATACTCATTTTAATGATTTGTCACTGAGTATTTCCGTGTTAGCAGATAATCTTGACATAAGCGATGTCTACTTTAGAAAGCTTTTCAAAAGTCAATATAATATGTCTCCATCGAAATATATAAACGCAATTCGAATAAATAATGCACAAAGACTTATGAAACATTCTTTTTTATCTTTAGAAACTTGTGCTCTTAAAAGCGGTTTTTCTTCTCTGCAATATTTCAGTCGAGTTTTTAAAAAAATGGAGGGCATATCTCCCGGAAAATATAGAAAAGAAAAGCTGAATGATTAAAATTTTTCAGCTTTTCTTACTGTTTTCTTTATTTAGCCAGGGGGCTGTTACGATACCTCCTGCGGTACTCCGTGGGAGTAATTCCCTCAAGGCGTTTAAAGCTGGAGCTAAAGTAAGAAAAACTGCCAAACCCGGTTGACAAGGCAATTTCAGAAAGGGCAGAATCACTGCCGGACAAAAGCTTTTTTGCTAACGACAGCCGCCGCTTTAAAATATATTCCCCCGGCGTCATGCCCACGGTCCTTTTAAACTTGTGGCAAATGTGATATTTGCTCACAAACGTGTGCTTTTCAATGTCGTCCAGCGTGATTTTCGCCGTAATGTTCTGGTCAATGTAAGACAGCACCGAGGAAATTATTCCGCCAAAATCAGGTGAAACCTGGGAGGCAGAAGCTGTGCAGGCTGAAAAAAGAGCAAGCAGTGCGCCGGCAAACAGAAGGTTTTTGTGTTCCTTTGCGTTGTAAACAGACTCAAAGTCTCTTTCAACCCGTTCGGCAGCCAGAGAATCAAGACGCACTGCGCCCTTTTGCAAAAGCATGGGCAGCAGTTCCGGCTCTTTTGCGGAGGCAAGCAATCTGTTGAGATATTCTTTGGGCAGATTTAAAATGGTTCTTACATATTCTGTGCCAGTGTCCGGCGTAACGCTGTGCACGTCCTCTCCGTTGATTATGTAAAACGTGCCGGGCGTCAGCGGAAATAACCTTGCGCCAATCATTACGCGCCCGCGTCCGTTCGTTACGAAAAGCAATTCAAATTCGTCCGGATGCACATGTTTTTTTCCGGAGAGCTGGTTAGGCCCTGACTGCCGGTAAATAAATTTTTCGTAATGTTCCACAAAACCGCCTCCTTCTTAAAATTTTATCACAAAGCAAATAGAAAAGCAATATTTTTAAAATATGTACCAATATTAAGATATTATTTTCAGAATAATAAAATTAAAATAAAAGGGAAAGGAGTGTTATGCATGCTCGAAATGGAATGCAGCTGCGTACAAAAAAAACATACCGCACCGGTGAAAACCGTAGAGGTTGGAGAACACGCAGTTGAAAAAATAGGCGAAATTCTGTCAGAATATAAAAGCATATTTTTAGTAGCGGATGAAAACACCTATCAGGCCGCGGGGAAGCGGACAGAGGCGCTTTTAAAAGAAAAAGGGATATTATCCCACACCTTTCTTTTAGAGGCAGGGGCGCTCCCCACCGACAAGAACGTTGGACGGGTTCTGATTGAAGCAGGGTGGGACGAAGATATCTACGACATTAACCACTTTTCCAATAACCCGGACTTTATTTTGGCCGTAGGCTCAGGCTCTGTAAACGACATTTGCAGAATGGTAAGCTACCGGCTGGGGATTGAATATGGAATTTTGGGCACCGCTCCGTCTATGGACGGGTTTGCGTCGGTGGTTGCACCTTTAATTGTGGGGAACAAAAAAATTGTTTATACCTGCTCCATTGCACGCCACATCATCATTGATTTAAACATTGCCGCCGCAGCGCCGAAAGAGCTGCTTATGGCCGGCGTAGGCGATATGATTGGAAAGTATATAGCCATTTTAGACTGGGAACTCTCCCGTATGATGACCGGGGAATATTACTGCGAAAAGGTGGCCGATATGGTAATTCAGGCCACAAAAACTTGTATTGAATCCTCTGAAAAGCTGTTTGAACGCGATATTTATACCATCAAAAACACAGTGGACGGACTGATTTTGTCAGGCCTGGGCATTGCATATACCGGCAGTTCGCGGCCGGCCTCCGGCACCGAGCACATGATTGGGCAGACCTGGGAGGTTATGGATTTGGAGGAGGGCAAAACGCCTAACCTACACGGCATTGAGGTGGGTGAGGCCACCTTTGTTGCTATGGTGATGTATGAGCGGCTTTACAGGGAAACCCAGGACGAAACGGTGAAAGCATTAATTAAAAAATATTTGCCGCTGTTCTATGAAGTGGAAACGCTGCAAAAAACGCTGAGGCTGCCGTTTACGGTAACAGACAGAAAACGGTATGTAGAAGGCGTGCTGCGGGGGCGCGCATTTCGCGAGCGTTACACCCTTTTAGAATATCTGCACCGGTTCGGAAAACTTGAGGATTATGCCGAACAGTCCTATGACGAGGTTATGAAAAAGTATTGCCTTAACAAATAAAAAAGCATACCGCCTTTTGGCGGCATGCTTTTGATTTTAAGAATAAATTAATTCAAAGAAATGAAATGGAACGTATGCTTTCCCATCGTATAGATATGGCTGGACCTCTTTTTCATAGAAGGCTCCATTCGTAAGCAACGATCCGCCGGCAAGATAAGTAAACGCTGTTTTTTCCCCATTTAACAGAATATCTCCTGTAATCATGTTATAAATTTCCTTGTAAACCGGTTCGTGATATTTGACGGTATCAAGGGAAATGCTAATTTCATGTTTTTCATTATTTGTTTCAAAAACAAAGTTGCCGTTCTGAAAACAATAATTAATTCCTAATATTTCAACAATTTGGTCAACGTCTACAAAAATATTGCTTTTATACTCATATGCTTCAATCGCATCAATTTTGCAATGCTTTCCGTCAATGACCAAATCCGCAACGCCTATCGTGGAGCAAATGGAACTGTATTGGGAAAGAGCCATATCCTGAAAGCTGTTATAGGAAATGGCAAAGTCAAACTGATCGGTTGCATACATCAATTTACAGCTTGTAGCGCCGTGCGGTCCGCCAAAAGGGTAAAGATACACATAGGGCTGACCAAAGTCTGAGTTTTCCGGGTTTGTCACCTCTCCCAGTTCAACAGTGGTATAGCCGCTGTGAAATATTCCGTCCTGCACAAGACCACCCCTTTTCATAGCATGCAGCAGATACCGTACTTCGCCCTGCTTTGCAAGATAAGTGACGGCGTTTTCATCCTCACGGGTGTCTAAAACTTCAAAGTTATCAGAAACATACTGTTTGGCTTCTTCATAAGTCAGCATTTCAGCCAGGTCTTTTGTGTGCTTGTAAAGAGTATGGAACTGGAACTGAGCAACAAATCCGCCTTCGCCATCCAACACAAGATTTCCGGCGTATTCGCCGTTCATATAAACAGGCTTGATTCGATAAGCATCACGCAAGAAGTTTTCTGAAAACTCCGTTTCCAGTGTGCACTGGTAGGGATTTAGCTGGTCGAACGTACAGGAAAGCTGATCGTCTTTCAAGAAAAATTTCAACTTATAGTTGGGGAAATGATTCAACCAGTCAAAGTCATCTTGTAGGTAGGTCTCAAGCGAAACTGTGCGGTTTGCCTCATCCCATTTAAAATTACATAAATAATTAGAATAACCAAACTGAAAATTCTGGCTTGTTTCGTCCACGGTTCCTAAATCTTCAATACACACTGCTGTTCTTCCGCCGATGTTATAGCCGGGAACCTCATGGCCATTGAAGTACACCTGAATGTCGGTGGCATAAACGTTTCCTAGTATAGTGCCAGTCTGTCCGCGGGGAGCATCGTAACTGCCAAAGCCTTTTCTTCCGTCGCTTGATACGGTGAGAATCCGCTTCTCGTCATTATAGCTCCAGATAAACCCGTAACTGCGCTCGTTATGTTCCCAGTCGTACAAATCCTCAACAAAAATAGCCGTCTTACCGCCAATGTTATACGAGTCAATTTGCTTGCCGTTTACATAGGCTAAAATGTCCGTAGAATAAATGTTACCAACAACAGTTTCCGCCGCTGAGACCGCAGAAACGGAGTTCAGAAAAAGAAATACCAAAATCAGAGACAAAAGCTTTTTCATTTTCACCATCTCCGTAAAAGATTAATATTTATAAATTGCCACTTCCCGATTTTCCGGCACCCAGTACACTTCGCAGTGCAGGCTTTCCGCAATGGCGCGGATGGGCACCATGGTTCTGTCGCCAATGATTCTGGCAGGCACGTCTAAGGTGATAACATCACCGGGAACAAACAGCTTGTCCGAGCCGATTTGAAGGCTTACAACCGTGCCGTCCGGCCCTTGAGCGTGAACGGTGCTGGTGCTTTCGTCCCATAAAATGGAGGCGCCTAAAGCCTCCAAAGCGGCGCGCATGGGGACCAGCGTCCGGTCATCTACAATTTGAGGCGGCACGTCACACGCCACCGGGCTGCCGTTAAAGGTCAGTGTAATAGGCGTTTCCTCTGCAGATGCCGTGAAAACGAACAGGGAAGCTACTGCTGTAATCGTTAATAAAAGAGTTATAATTTTTTTCATAAAAAACGTCACCTTTCTATCCTTTGTTATACTACTTATTATAAGCGCGGGGAGCCATTGTGTCAATTGTAATTATTTAAAAATGTCCGATTAATGTCCGATTTAGATAAATTTATGTCCGAAATTGGTATTGAAGTATAAAGAACGCCATTGTATACTAAAATTAATTTTAAAGAGAGAGAGGGATGCAAAATGAAAAAAATTGCTGTGATGTTTTTGTCGTTTTTTATACTGGTTTCCTGGTGCATATCCGGCTTTGCGGCGTCATCTAAGGCGCATGATGAACAAGGCTGGTTTGCAAATAGTTTTGAGTCGGCGGCAGATTTATCAGATGCAAAAATCAACCTAGCGGGAAATACCTTTGAAACCCCGGGCGTCGCTGATACTGCAGGCGCAATGAACATGCAGTTTCGGGCAGACAGGAAAAACTATCAGCCGTCGATCGGGCTGAAAAATTTAATGTTTACGCCGGGCCGGGAATATGTTTTGAGCACATGGATCAAATTTAACAACGCCGAAGTGATAAAAGCGCCCAAACTGCGGTTTATGCTGTTTTATACCAGAAGGGACAACCCGGATATGTTGGTCTATAAGGATGCTGCACTGAGTGAGATTTATACAGACCGCTTTGAAACTGCGGCAATGATTGATATGTCGCCGGAGGATGCGGGTCTTGTTTCTGCCGACGGGACGTGTACGCCGGGCTGGCACAAGGTTTCCATTCCATTCACGCCGCAGTCGCAGATGCTTTGGAACGCTTATATGGACGAAAGCAAAATGGCAGAATATAAAGCACAAATTCTGTTCCGGTTCGGTGCGGTATCCGATGCGGTAAACGACCCCAGGAATTTTACGGAGGACTATGTGTCTTCAATTAATGCGGAGGCAGACACGCCCGAATATTATAACAGCCTTTACATGGACATATCCTTTGATGATTTAACAATAGAGCCGAAGGAGCCGGAAGAAAAACCCCCCTTCGGCATACAAAACGTGACCAGCAGCGCAGAAGGCGCGCTTTTTATGGGACAGACCATCACGATTCATTCTGATGTGGCCGGGAGCGGCCTCGTTAAAACCGTGGTTACCCGAATCTGCCAGGAAAAGGACGGAAAAAAAGCAGCGGTTTGCACCTTAAACGGCCTGCCTGGGGAGGCTGTGCGGCTTTCTGTGCCGGACTGTGCTTTTGGCAGCGAACTGAGCGCAGAGGTAATGGCAATTTCTGAAGACGGCGCGGTATCGCAAAAAGAAACACTTGTGCTGGGAACGGTGGAATATGGCGCCGCAGCTTCGCTTTTGAAAAAGGGGGATTCCGTTGAATGGAGCGTCACAGGAAAAAGCACAAGCGGACAGTTCGGAATGGGAACTGCCATATTAGCGTCATACGACGCAGCAGACCGTCTGGTAGCTGTTGCGTGCAGCAATGTGGAATTGAGCGGAACAGCAACACATGCGACAGTGCCGGAAGACAATACTGCGGTTATGAAACTGTTTTTGTGGAGAGGAAAAGACCTAACATCCATGCAGCCACTTTGCAGAGAGCAGGAAGTTGTTGTAAATCCCTTTGCCGGAAAGGACAAAATCAACATTGTCTACTTCGGCGGTTCCATCACCGAGGGCGTAGGCGCCAGCGAGCGGGAGGAAACGTGTTACCGTGCCCTCGTAGGAAAATATTTTAAAGAAGCCTATCCGGATATTGAAGTAAACAATGTGCATCAGGGCGTTGGCGGAACCGGTTCCGATTACGGGCTGATACGCTTAAGCCGCGATGTTATCAGCTATTCGCCGGACCTGGTGTTCATTGAATTCGCAGTGAATGACAACGGCAGGGACAGCAGACTGGAAATGGAAAGCATTGTAAGGACGCTGGGCAGCCTTGAGAAAGCACCCTATATCGTCTATTTATATACCACCCGGAGCAGCTTTGCCGATGTAAAACCCTACCATGTGCAGGTAGGGGATTACTACGGTATCCCCCAGATTGACTTACAGCAGGAACTGAAAGAACAAATTGCGGCAACAGGAAATCCCGTTTCCTATTATCTTCCGGACAGCGTTCACCCGTCGGATGCAGGCCACGCGGTTTATGCAAATAAAATCATTTCGTGCATGGAGTCCGGAATGTATTATAAAAAGCCCCATGTTACGGAAAACAAATTGGTGGCGGCCAGCGGTGAAACCAAAATTAATGCTGTTGCCGCAAAAGATGCGCACCTTACCGGCACATGGAGCACGGCAACTGGCAACTTTAACCGTCCCTGCATTCTGTCCGGCCAGGCGGGGGATATGGCAGAGTTCACTTTTACAGGGAACTTCTTTGGCTTAGAAAGCGGTTTAAACGATGACGGCGGTAAATATGAGGTCTATGTGGACGGAGAACTGTTCCATCAAGACCACTGCTATTATGCAAACATTCATTATAACCACTGCAGGTTTGGCTGCGCTTCTTTCACTCTCGAAAACACAGAACATACCGTTACGGTAAAAGTCCTTGGTGAAAAGGGGAACGACGCGGCAAGCGGCACAAAGGTTTGCCTGTTTAATTTGTTCTATGGTGAGATCAAGCGATAATTGTAAAGTCCCGCGCCTCATTTTGATTGGCGCGGGACTTTTTTTATTTTTTTACCAACCCATCTTTCGTCAGCTCATACACCTTGGTGCAAACCTCGCGGATAAACTTTCTGTCGTGGGAGACGCTGATAATTGCCCCGCGGAAGGCTTTTAAAATATCCCGAATGACGGGGTTTGACAGGGGGGAAAAGTTCCGTGTGGGCTCGTCTAAAATTAAAACGTTATTTTCGTCTAAAATCATTTTCAGAAAATAAAGCTTTGCCTTTTGCCCGCCGGAAAGCTCAGATGTGGCGTGGCTCATTTCGTCTGCCGTGAACTTCACACTGCCAAGAAACGTCCGCACCTTTGTGATTTCGTTTTTGTCCCCGGTTTTGCACAAAAATGCAACGGGAGTGAGGGAGCCGCAAAGCAACTCGTCATAGTTTTGGGGCATATAGGCGGCCTGAATGTCGGTGCGTTCTAAAAGCTCATCTGCTATTATTTTCAGCAGCGTAGTTTTTCCCGCGCCGTTTTTTCCGGTAATGCAAATCTTTTCGTTTCCTGAAACAAACAGACGAATATTTTTTGCAAGCACTGCTTTTTCCGCCGTCAGCTCGTTTAACGAAAAATCTAAAACGGTTTTTCCGCCCGGCACAAAGGCATGCTCGCTGAAGCTTGCCATAATTGCCTCCTCCGACTCAGGAAGCTTTGTTCTGTTTTCATACTCCTTTGAAAAGCGGTGTTCCAACGATTTTACCGCTTTCATTTTCTTTTTTAAAAGCCTGCCGCCGTGGGGGTCGCCGCGGGATATTGCGTTTTGCTGATGCTCCACCTTAGACTGGATTTTTAAAAACCGCTCCTGCTGTTTTTCATAGTCGCTTTGTTCTTTTTTTGCCACCTGCTCCTGATGAGAAAACTTTGCCGTTCGCTCCTCAATATACTGTGCGTAGGACGTTTTTGCAACAGTCCAGCGAGACACGGTTTTCCTCCGGATTTGCTCAATGTGAATGACTGCGTTTGCCGTCCGCTCAATGAGCGTTTCGTCGTGCGACACAAACAGAACCGGAATTTTGCTTTCTAAAATGAACTGCTCCAGCCATGCCAGCGTATCCATGTCAATGTCGTTGGAGGGTTCGTCCAGCAGTAAAACGTCCGGCTTTAAAATAAGAATTTTCGCCAGCTGAAGCTTTACCGTTTCACCGCCGGAAAGGGTGTTAATTTTCTGGTCTGAATAGAAGAACGCAGGTTTTAAGCCCAGCAAAAAGGCGATGTCTGCTAATTCCTTAGGCGTTTGATCGAAAAACGCCGGCAGGGAGCACAGATATTCATACACCGTTTTCCTGCTTTCCTCTGTCTCCAGTTCCTGGGCCAGATAGCCCAGCACCAGATTATTTTTGATAATTTCTCCCGAAAATTCTGCATAATCGGATACCAGACGTTCGTCGTAAATCAGCTTTAACAGCGTTGATTTCCCGTTTCCCTCCTCACCGATAATTACAGCTTTATCCCCCTGATTTAAGGTAAACGCAAATCCGTTTATGATTTCCCGCAGGTCTTTTTTATGGGTAATGGTAAGATTTTTTATCTGCAGCATTGTCAATCCTCCTTTAACAAAAAATCTGCTTTCGGCATTGCCGAAAGCAGATAAATGCACAGATAAAAAGCCCCTTTTGGGCAAGGCGCAGGCATAATCCAATCTTTCGGCAACAAACATAAGCTTTGCCCTGTTGCAAAGCCCTTGTCACATAGAAAAATTAGATTAGTTCTGCATTGTTTCACCCATTTCTGTTTTTGATAGTTTCATTATACAAGATAACCCTTTGCTTGTCAATATGAAAACGCAAATTCTGCCTGAAACATAAAGCCGGTTTGCGGAGGAAGCGCGAAGTCGATGAGATAAACCGTAGCACTGCCGCCGCCTCCGTGCTCAAGATGCCGCTGCGTTGTAACTGTTGGCGTGCCGGTTTCAGCAGTGATTCGCAAATTCCCGATTTGAACCGTGTTTTCCTTTATTTCCGGCTTGATCCTCGAAACAAACCGTTCCGTAACGGGAACAGGGCGGTAAAACGAAAATTCGTCGTTCAGCATAACCGCGTTTTCTGAAAAACCAAAGCATCGTTTTATGTGTTTGATTGCGTCTGTTTGATAGGCGTGTGTCAAATCAATGCAAATTCCATTTTCCGTTTTGCAAAGCGCGGCGAAAAATTCTGCGCCTTCCCGCTGGGCTTCGCCGCCTATAATGGGAACGCCGTGACCCAGTGAAGAGTTGCACAAAATGGAATACCGGGTATCGGGCTCAAAATATTGCCGGGTATATTCCCCGCAGCCCAAGTCGCAAACAAGCTGGCCGCTTTCGTCTGCAAGAATAAAGCTGCCCAGGTCGTTGTGGTTGTGGGGCTCGTCGTTGGTGCCGCCTTTTGCGGCAAAGGCATAAGTTTTGTTTCGCATTGTGAACCAGGCAGAGTCGGCAAATAAACACGAACCTGCGCTTTCGCCTGAAATAAATTTTTTGTTGTAAAACAGGAACGAAAAAGAAAACGCTCCCCATCTGCCGCAGGTGTCTAAAATGCTGTGGTTTACTTTTTTCGGAATGATAAAATCGTTGCCGAATTCCGCTTTTAAAAAGTGTGTCAGCCCCAGAATATAGCTGCTGTTATCCGCGCCGTCTGCAAAGCTTACCGTCACACTGCCCTTTAAAAACATCTGCTGCTGAAATTTTGCAATGGTTTTTACCTGCGGAAGCGCAAGCAAATTATCTGTTCCGTCAGAAAATGTCCGCAGGTGGGCGGCATAGTAGCAGAAATATCCAAACCCATAGTTCCAGTAACCAAGCCCTTCGCGGCACACCCCGTCGGACTTGTAGCTGGAAAGAAACGTCTTCATGGCCCCGTCAATCCGCGGCTTAACCGCGTAAAAAAGCTCCGGCCGCTCATACAGGAACGTAATGCCTACGCTGCCGGCGCACACCGCCGCCCAGTTGTTTGGAAACGACTCCCACCAATACCGGCCGGCATAAAAGGATTTTATAATCCGCCGGTCAAGCTCAAAGGTAATGCGGCTAACCATTAGCGGAGAAAGCCGGCCGGAGAACATGGATTTCATTTCACTTAGGCAATAACCCGTTTCCGCCGCGAACAGGTCAATAAACTCCGGCACATAGCTGTTTCTGTCTGGAACGTGGGCAGGCAGTGCCCAGGAATATTCGTCCAAAACCGCCCAAATGGTGTTTTCTAACTGTTTAAAATATGTTTCATTGTCAGGATAGATTTTGCACAGCACCGCCAAAATGTCCAGCCGTCTGCGGCGCAGGAAATATCCTTCTTCATACTCTTTTCTGCTGCCCGTTTCAAAAAAAATGCAGTAGTCTGAATAGGTTAAAAGCGAAAGCTCACCGGTGCAGTTTTTTTTATATAACGCAGTCAGTTCCTCCCGCAAAAACTGATAGTCGTCACACTCCCGCACCTTTTTCCAAAATTCGTTGTTATTTAAGTTTGAAAATTCCATTTCTCACCGCTCCTCCTGAATAATTTAAAAAAAATATATCACAAATTTTAAAAAAAGTAAATAAAATACTTGACAAATCATAGAATATCGTATATAATAACAATTGAACAAATGAGCAAGTGTTGAGGTGATGAAAATGGAAAACGAAAAGGAACTGGAAAATCAAGACTTTATGCACGCGCACAACGACACGGTGGAAAAGGTGAAAAACAACATGCCGGAGGAGGAGCTGCTCTACGATTTGGCGGAGCTTTACAAGGTTTTTGGCGACACCACCAGAATTAAAATATTATATGTACTGTTCGAGTCGGAAATGTGCGTGTTCGACATTGCACAGCTTTTAAACATGAGCATGTCGGCCATTTCGCACCAGCTTCGGGTGCTGAAAACCTCCAGCCTGGTGAAATATCGGCGGGACGGCAAAACGGTGTTTTATTCCCTGGCCGACGACCACGTGAGAACCATTATTGGAATGGGTATGGAGCATATTGAAGAATAAAAAAAGTGAAAGGGTGGTAATTGTGAAAAAAACATTTCTTTTAGAGGATTTAGACTGCGCGCACTGCGCGGCAAAAATTGAAGACGCTGTGTCTAAAATTGACGGGGTGGAAAAAGCCACAGTCAATTTTTTAAAGTCTAACATAACGGTGGAGGCGCCCGAGGAAGCGTTTTCTGCCATTATGAAAAAAGCGGCGAAAGCGGTTTCTAAAATTGAGCCCGACTGCACCATCAAGGGCGTTTAAATGGAAAGGAGAGGTTGCAGCGCATGACGAAAAAACAAAAACGTCTATTGGGAAAAATAATCATAGCATTAGCACTGTTCATTCCCTCGCTGTTCGTTCAAAACGTACCGGTTAAATTTGCGCTCACTGCGCTGGCCTTTTTCGTTTGCGGCGGCGAGGTTGTGCTGCGGGCGGCAAAGAACATTGCCCGCGGCAATATGCTGGACGAAAACTTTTTAATGTCCATTGCAACCATTGGCGCGTTCTGCATCGGCGAATTTTCTGAGGGCGCCGCGGTTATCATGTTCTACCAGGTGGGAGAGCTTTTTCAAAGCCTTGCAGTTTCCAAAAGCCGCAAGTCTATTTCCGATTTAATGGACATTTGTCCTGAGCATGCAAATGTGCTGCGGGAGGGCGAATTTGTCAGTGTTGACCCGTCGGAGGTTTTGGCAGGAGATATGATTTTAATAAAGCCGGGCGAAAAAATCCCTGTGGATTGCTGTGTGGTTGAGGGCCAATCTGACATCGACACCAGGGCCATTACAGGCGAAACGGCCTTGGCCCCGGCTGGGGAGGGCGACAAACTCATCAGCGGCAGTGTAAACTTAAACGGCGTTTTAAAGGCCCGCGCCCTGTGTGAGTTTCAAAACTCGGCGGTTTCCAAGATTTTAGAGCTGGTGGAAGCAACCAGTGAACGGAAGAGCCAATATGAAAGCTTCATTCACCGGTTTGCAGTTATCTACACCCCTGTGGTTGTGGCCTGCGCAGTGCTTTTAGCAATTGTGCCGCCGGTACTTGGCGGCAGCTTCACCATGTGGCTTGCGCGCGCGCTCACCTTTTTGGTGGTATCTTGTCCCTGTGCACTGGTTATCTCTGTGCCGCTGTCCTTTTTCGGCGGACTGGGCCGTGCGTCCTCCATGGGGATATTAATTAAGGGATCAAACTATCTGGAAGCATTAAAAAAATGCCGTGCCATTGTGTTTGACAAAACCGGTACCCTTACGTCCGGCGGTTTTTTTGTCACCGAAGTGAACCCTGAGGGTATCCAAAAGGAGGAGCTGTTAAAAATTGCGGCATCTGCCGAAAGCTTTTCAAACCACCCGGTGTCTGCCGCTGTGAAAGAGGCCTATGCAGGGGAACTTTTGCAGGCAGAGGACGTGGCAGAACTGGCGGGCAGGGGCGTTTCGGCTAAAATCAACGGCAAACAGGTTTTAGCCGGAAACAAAAAGTTAATGGAAGAATATAAAATTGAATATAAAGAAAGCAGCGCTGTAGGAACGGTAATTTACGTTGCTCAAGACGGGCAGTTCTTAGGCAGCATTGCGGTTGCAGACAAAGTGAAGGACAACGCAAAAGAACTGGTTCAGCGGTTAAACGACTTAGGAATTCACAAAACGGTAATGCTTACCGGCGACCGGGAAAACGCCGCAAAGGCCGCGGCAGTAGAAATTGGCATTTCGGAATATCATGCTGAGCTATTACCCCAGGATAAAGTTGCCTTGATGAGCAAAATAATATCGGAAACAAACGGCAAGGTGATTTTTGTAGGCGACGGCATTAACGACGCGCCGGTGCTGGCCATGGCAGACGTTGCCATCTCCATGGGGGCGCTGGGGTCAGACGCCGCCATAGAAGCCTCAGACATTGTTTTAACCGACGATAATTTAATGAAAATTCCCGCCGCCATAAAGCTTGCGGGCAAAACGGTGGCAATTGTAAAACAAAATGTGGTGCTGGCAATCGGCGTAAAATTTGCGGTATTAATTTTAAGCGCTTTTGGATTTGCCAACATGTGGGCGGCGGTATTTGCAGATGTGGGCGTGGCGGTAATCGCCATTTTAAACGCCATGCGGATTATGAATAAACGGCTTACAAAACTTTAAGGAAAAGCGGGGAGCAGAATCCCCGCTTTTTTTATAACTTGTCGAATTTTTAACAATTTTTGTTTCAAAATAAAGAAACAGAAAAAGTGAAAAAGTTTGGCTTTTTTATTTGATTTTTGCATAGGATTATGGTATGATGAAAAAGGAATTTAGCAATGATACATAAAAGCTGCGGAAAGGAAGTAACGGAATGAAGCAATTAACCTTTTCGGGCGGAATCCATCCGGCTGGCAACAAGTCTGGAACAGAAAGAATGCCACTGATGGAGCTTAAGCCGCCCGAACTTTTATATTTCCCGCTGGGGCAGCACATTGGCGCGCCCCTGACGCCAACCGTTAAGGTGGGGGACACGGTTTTGAGAATGCAGAAGATAGCAGACACGAAAAGCTACATGTCTGCGCCTCTCCACGCGTCGGTTTCCGGCCGCGTGAAGGACATTGGCCTTTACTTAAACCACACCAACACCAAGGTGCCCACAATTGTGATTGAAAACGACGGGCAGGATACCCCGGCGGAGCCGTTAACGAACAAAAACCCCGACAATATGTCGCCGGAAGAAATGCGGCGCATAATTCGCGAGGCGGGCATTGTGGGCATGGGCGGCGCAGGATTTCCCACCCATGTAAAGCTATCCCCCCCGCCGGATAAAAAAATTACACATCTCATTGTAAACGGGGCGGAGTGCGAACCCTATTTAACGTCGGACAGGCGTGTTATGCTGGAAATGCCGGACGATGTAATGGGCGGTTTAAAATACCTTATGCGCCTGCTTGATTTAAACGAGTGTTTTATCGGAATTGAGGACAATGCAAAAGACGCCATTGCAAAAATGTGCGAAAAGGCAAGCGCAACGCCTGGTGTAAACGTGTTAGAGCTGAAACAAAAATATCCCCAGGGCTCGGAAAAGCAAATTATCAACGCCGTCACCGGAAAAGAAGTTCCCATGGGCGCTCTGCCTATGGATGTGGGCTGTATTGTCATCAACATCGGAACGGTGGCGGAAATCTACCGCGCGTTAAGCCAGGGGATTGCCCTGCACAGGCGGATTGTTACGGTGGCGGGAGATGCGGTGAAAACCCCGTCTAACATTTATGCAAGAATCGGAACACCGTTCCGCAAGCTGACAGACGCGGCAGGCGGATTTATAAAAGACCCCCACAAAATTATTATGGGCGGCCCCATGATGGGCATTGCCAGCGCATCGCTGGACGTTCCTGTGGTGAAAGGTACCTCCGGCCTGTTGGTGTTCTCAGAGCGCCAGGCACACATAGACAAGGAGAGCGCGTGCATACGCTGCGGCAGATGCGTTGCGGCCTGTCCTATGCGCCTCATGCCCACAACGCTGGACTTATACAGTCGGAAAAACGATTTGGACACACTGATAAAAATGAACATCTTAAACTGCATGGAATGCGGAAGCTGCACCTATGTCTGTCCGTCAAAACGGTATCTGGTGCAGTCTATCCGAATGGGCAAGCAGAGAATAACCGCCCGCAGGGCAAAAGAAAAGGCAAAGGAGGCAGAAAAAAATGGATCACTTTAAAACGGTGTCATCGTCGCCGCATATCCGTTCCAACGTAACAACGGCCTCCATCATGCGTGATGTTTGCATTGCGCTCCTTCCTGCGCTGGTCTGTTCTGTCATTTACTTCGGCGTCCGTGCTGCTTTTATAACGGCGCTGTCAGTCATTTTCTGCGTGGGCTTTGAGTTTTTGTGGCAGAAAATTACAAAAAAGGAAGTTACCATTTCTGACGGAACTGCGGTGGTAACGGGAATGCTTTTGGCGTTTAACCTGCCGGTTGCCGTTCCGTGGTGGATTCCGCTCATTGGCGCATTTGTGGCAATTATCATTGCAAAACAGTTTTTTGGCGGCGTGGGCAACAACTTTATTAACCCTGCTTTAGCAGGACGTGCGTTTCTTTTGGCCTCCTGGCCGGTGCTGATGACAAAATGGGCCGCGCCGTTTTCCACAGGATTCAATGTTGCCGACGTGGTGAGTTCGGCAACCCCGCTGGCAATTTTAAAAAGCCCGGCGGCAGGCACGCTGCCCCCGGTTTCCGATTTGTTTATCGGAAATATCGGCGGCTGTATCGGCGAAACCTCAGCCATTGCACTGCTTTTGGGCGGGGCATATCTGGTGTTTCGGAATGTTATCAGTCTTAGGATTCCTGTTACATATATTTTAACCGTGGCGGTTTTAACCTTTGTGTTCCCCAGCCAGGGCCTGACGAACGTTGACAGCATGTTATACAACATTTTGGGCGGCGGACTGATGCTGGGCGCAATTTTTATGGCGACAGACTATGTAACCTCCCCGATAACGAAAAACGGGCAGCTCATTATGGGGCTGGGCTGTGGAATTTTGACCTTTGTAATCCGGCGGTTCGGCGGCTATCCCGAGGGTGTGAGTTATTCAATTCTGTTAATGAACGTGGCAACCCCGCTGATTGACAGGTGGACGCAGCCAAAAACCTTTGGCGCACGAACGGAAAGGAGACGGTAAGGCATGCAGAAAAACGAAAATCCCGTTGTCCTTTCGGCTGTGCTGCTGGTTATCTCCTTAGTGGTGGCGCTGCTGCTGGCATTTACAAATTCAGTTACAAAGGACAAAATAAAAGAAAACACCATAAAAGAACAAAACGCGGCAAAGCAGGAGGTATTGCCCGCAGCCGCGGAATTTAACGAGACGGAATTCACAGATGACACAGGGCTGGTAAAAGCTGTTTTCGCGGGAAAAGATTCCGGCGGCAGCCCGGTTGGCTGGTGCGTAAACGTCACCCCTTCCGGATACGGCGGCGAGCTGGACATTATGGTGGGTATTTTAAACGACGGCACCGTTTCCGGCATGAAAGTGGTCTCCCATTCTGAAACGGCAGGCTTGGGCGCAAAAGCGGCGGAAAGCGGATTTTCTTCTCAGTTTACAGGTAAAAAAACCGACGAGCCGCTGTCTGTTATTAAAAACGGTACGCCAAAGAATAACGAAATTGTGGCGATTTCCGGCGCAACCATTACCAGCAACGCGGTGAAAAACGGTGTGAACGCGGCGGTTGATGCTGTGAAAAAATTGAACGGGGGTGTGTGACATGGGCAACATAAAAGAGCTGACCAAAGGGCTTTTAAAAGAAAACCCAATTTTTGTCCAGTTTTTAGGAATGTGCGCCACCCTGGCCGTTACCACCAGCGTAATCAACGGCATTGGCATGGGTCTTTCCACCACGGTGGTTTTGGTTGCATCTAACATCATAATCTCGCTTTTGCGAAACTTCATTCCCAACAAAGTCCGCATTGCGGCATACATTATCGTCATTGCCGGCTGCGTAACGGCAGTGGAAATGGCATTAAATGCATTTGCACCGGCAATTTCAAAATCATTGGGCATTTTCATTCCGCTCATTGTGGTAAACTGCATCATTTTGGGCCGGGCCGAAGCATTTGCCTCGAAAAACAGCGTGGGCAAATCCGCTTTGGACGGAATTGGAATGGGCTTAGGCTTTACGCTGGCGCTGGTCATTTTAAGCTCCTTCCGCGAAATTTTGGGCAACGGCACATTTTTTGGAATTCATCTGTTCGGCGAGGGATTTCAGCCGGCAACCATTATGATTTTGCCGCCGGGGGCGTTTCTTATGCTGGGTGTGATTTTAGCGGTGATTAATCTCATTTCAAACAAGAATAAAGAAGGGGGCGGCAAATAAATGGAACTGTTAACAAAGCTGGTACTCCTTTCCCTTACAACAATTTTGGCAAACAACTATGTTTTGGTAAAGTTTTTAGGCATTTGCCCGTTTCTGGGTGTTTCAAAAAAAGTTGGAACCGCTGTGGGCATGAGCGTTGCCGTAACCTTTGTTATGACAGTGGCCTCTGCCGCAACCTATTTCATTCAAAAGTTGTTGGTGCATTTTCAAATTGAGTATATGCAGACCGTGGCGTTTATTTTAGTAATCGCCGTGCTGGTGCAGGTGGTTGAAATGGCAATTCAGCGGTTTTCACCGGCGCTTTACAGCGCATTGGGAATCTATCTTCCCTTAATCACCACCAACTGCGCAGTTTTGGGCGTTGCGCTCTTAAACGTGCAGGAGGGCTACGACTTTGTGTACACCTTAGTTTACAGCTTTTCAGCGGGACTTTCGTTCATGCTTGCAATTGTGTTGTTTGCAGGCGTGCGCGAACGGTTAGAAACGGCAGATATTCCAAAGCCTCTGCAGGGATTTCCCATTGCGCTTGTCACAGCAGGTCTGATTGCAATGGCATTTTTGGGATTTTCCGGCATGAGCTTTTAAGGGAGGGGTCAATATTGGGAGCAATGATTCAACCGGTTTTCATATTAGGAATTATGGGCGCGGCGTTCGGCATTTTGCTGGGTGTGGCCGCAAAAGCCTTTAAAGTGGAAAAAGACGAACGGGTGGAAAAGGTGTCTGACCTTTTGGCCGGCGCAAACTGCGGCGGCTGCGGCTATGCCGGCTGCGGGGCCTTTGCCGAGGCGCTGTGCGCAGGCAGAGCAAATTTAAGCGACTGCCCCAGCACGAAGGCAGAGAGCAAAGACCGCATTGCCGCCATTTTAGGCGTTTCCACTGGGGCGGAGGACCCGAAAGTGGCCATGGTTATGTGCAGCGGAAATTGCAACAGCGCGGTTTTGCACTGCGAATATGAAGGCATAACAGACTGCATTGCCGCATCCCGCTACGGCGGGGGAGACAAGGCCTGCAGCTTTGGCTGCATTGGCTACGGCAGCTGTGCAGATGTGTGTCAGTTCGACGCCATTCATGTGGTGGACAATGTTGCGGTGGTGGACAGGGATAAGTGCACGGCCTGCGGCATGTGTGTGGACATCTGTCCCCAGCACGTGATTGAGCTTGTGGAGTTAAAACAGCGGACGTTTGTAAAATGTAAGTCGCACGACAAGGGAGCGAGCCTAAAAAACATTTGCTCGGCAGGCTGTTTGGGCTGCCGCATTTGTGAAAAGAGCTGCCCGAAGAACGCAATTAAGGTTACGGATAACGTGGCCCGCATTGACTATGACCTTTGCGTGAACTGCGGAATTTGCGCGAGCAAATGTCCTAGAAAAATTATTGATTTCACCAGGCCGGACGGTGTGAAGCCCTATATAAAAGAAGAAATTTAATCTAAGGCGTGAAAACATTCGTTTTCACGCCTCTTTTTTATTTGTCTAATTGACGGGAAAATCATCATAATTTTGTGCAAAAATAACAAAAAATAAAATCATTTCATGTGAACACTTGACAAAAATTCCCTAAGTGATATAATAACAATGAGGGAATATCAAATTATAAAATAAAGGGGAGAGTAAAAAATGAAGAGAACATCAAAAGTCATTGCATTGCTGTTAAGCCTTGCAATGGTGCTATCGGTTTGTGGCATGATGACAGTTTTTGCCGAAGGCGAATATACGGTTAAAACAGGCACAAACAACATGATTCGGATTGAAAATGCCGCGGAACACCTCGAGGCTGCAGCCGGTGTTGCCCGCACCTATGAATTCAATGTGCCGGCAGACGGCGAGTATTATGTTATTTTGGGCAAGGCGCTGAAAGCAGACGCAGAAGGCAAATATGACAAGGGAATTCCTTTGTCCCTTAAATTTTATCAGGATGCAGAGCCAGACGGGCAGGTACTTGATTACACGCTGAGCGACGGCGTTGAAGAGCATGTTAACTGTCCGGTAGAACGTGTTGGCAACAACATTGCTATGAGCGTTGCTTTAACAGAAGGAACTTGGAAATTAGATTTAACAGCTGAAACAGAAACTAACTTTTATTATATTGAGCTGCGCGATACGCGCCTTCAAATCGCAGAGGAAAAGAATGTAATTTCACCGTTCGATTTTAACGGCGGGAACTTAGACCCTATGCATGTAAACGAACAGGTTGCGTTCGGTTATAAACAAACACCGCCGCCGGAAGAATATACGCTGGTGGGAAACTATTTAGACGACAGCATATTCGACCAGTCCACAACGGACAGTTATAGAAAATACAGGTTCATTCATATCAAAAACGGCTGCGACGCGCAGTATGAGCTGGATGTGAAAACAGCAGGATATTATCAGATTTCTGCTTTTCTAAATTTATGGACTAAAACATATCCTACAACCACAACGCTAACGGTTAATGTAGACGGGAAAACGGTTTCTGACCTTTCTTACATCAAAGAATCCAACGAAACACCGGATAAGCTCATTCCGTCAAGAACTGTTTATCTTTCGGAAGGCATCCATACCCTGCAGCTTGCAAACAATTCCAGCTGCGGCGCATATGTTTATTACATAACGGCGGAGCAGGTAGACCCTAATAAGGTGGTTAAGGTCGACGATAACCTCACCAGAATTGAATTTGCTAAAAATGACAACGGTGCAACGCTAAACAGCACCGACGGCCTTTCTGTAACCAAGACTTTGGATTTAATTGGCGGCACCTATGCAGTATTTGTAAAAAAACCGGTTGAATTTTATGGCTCGGAATGTGTTTATGATGTAACGTTCAGCCAGAGCGGTGTAGAAGCATCTCATGTCAGTGTTGCGGCGGCAACCAACACCGATAGCAAAAATAAGGGTTTTTCTTATGAGAGGGTTGGCGATGCCAAAGGCACCATCTTTACCGTTCCGGACGGCAGCGTAGAGTTCACGCTGGCAGTTTCAAAGGACTGTGATGTGGAATACATCGATATCCGCCGTTTGGATTTGCCTCTTACTGGAGGCAAGCAGGCAATTGCTGTTGCAGACTTTTCATATGTAAACGCGCTGACAGATGCCCACTGCTCACAGCAGTTCGGTTCAGGCAAAACCGAGCATGTTTTATTGGACTATCCGGTAATCGGCGACTATTTCTCAAGTAAAATTACACCTGCACAGAAATATTTTCCGATTCACTTATCTCAGGGGGCAACCGTAGGCTATACAGTAGACGTTGCACAGACCGGCTGGTATCAATTCGGCGTTTTAATTAACACCTATAAATCTAACGGTATGCTGGCGCTTTATGCTGACGATAACTTAGTTGACTCGGTTACCTATTCTTTTACCGGTGACCAGCCGGACTTGGCATATACCTACAATGCAGTTTACCTCACAGGAGGACGGCACACAATTAAGCTTGCCGGTACGGTTGGCGGCATATACCTATATCGCTTTACGACCGAAAAATTGGAGGGCGACCCTGTATATGAATTTTCCGGCGGCTCGGCAACGGTGATGCAGTCGGGCATGAACTCAGAAGCGAGCATGGAGGGGGAATTCCGCGTTTTAAACGCAGGCGACACCGTGTCCTTTAAGCTGAACAATTCCTATACAGACCCCCAAGGCAAAAATGAATATGAATTAAAGCTGGCCGTAGATACTTCAGCTGTATCTGACGCGGCTTTAGACATTAAAATTGGTGAAACACTTTACGAAAAGATTTTAGTGGGCGGAAAAAATGGAGAGGTAAGCGGTGGAACTATTGTTTTGCCTGAAGGTGAAAGTGAAATTGTAATTACCTCGAAATCAGAAGGAATAAAATTTAAATCGTTTAGTGTGGTTGAAACGGTTATCACGTCAAACGAAAATGGAAATACCATGCTTTCATTCCTTCGTGCGTCGACCATTTCCGAGGGCGTAACGCCCGATGCGGCAGGCAGCGCATCTTTTACAGCAGAGCAGTTTGTGGAATTTGATGTAAATGTGGTGGCAGACGGAACTTATATGGTCCGCATGAAAGCAAAATCTCCACAGACAGGATTTACCGTTTATGTTGACGACGTCGACTACACAGATAGCCAATATTTAAACACGGAAGATAAATCGTGTGTAAACAATTCAAAAAATAACGTGATGTTAAAGAATGCTGCAACCAATATCAGTCTGACAAAAGGGATGCATAAGATTAAAATTGTTTTCCATGATGTAGACAACGAAGCCGTTACGCATAAGGTAGATGAAATTTATTTAAGACGCTTGGACAAAACGGTCAGCAGCACAGCGCCGATTCAGCTTGGCACATGGGATTATAAAACAATTAACATTCCGCCTTACTGGAGCTTGCCTGCACAGGTGCATCAGGGTTCTACCTATAAGGGTGACGAATTGTATAATAACATTGTGTTTATGGGAGAGGTTGCAGTAACTTATGAGTTTAATGTTGCAGAAAGCGGATTTTATAAAATTTCCAATTTTGGATGCGGCCCAGACGGGGCAACCCAGATGAGCAGCTATTCCATTGACGGAGGCATTAAAACCAGCGAAACAGAATTTGCATACATTGGAGAAGGCGGAGACAAAATTGTAGAAAACATATATCTTGACTACGCATTTTTAACAGAGGGAATGCACACGTTAACAATCTATGCATCTGCTCCTTCTGCTCAAGCAGTCCGCATGAATATGACAAAAATTACATGGGTATCGGATATTTCCGAAGTGCGGTACGACAGGGATAACAGAATCGTTTCCTTTGCATCGTCGCAGCTGGACTTAACGGCAGACGCAACTCTTTACATTGCGGCGTATAACGGAAGCCAACTGGTTGGCATCAACATGGTTGATGTAAAAGCCGGAACAAAGGCAATTAAGCTTTCTGCAATGGTGAAATCAGCGCCGAATAAGGTTAAGGTTTTTGCATTTGATGCAAACTTAAAACCGCTTTTAGCGGCACTTGAAGCTTCCGGAGAAGATATTATTCAATAAAAAACTTACGTTTTATAAAAAAGGGGCGGCAACATGCCGCCCCTTTTTTTGTGTGTGAATAAAATATTAATGCGTTTCAATGACCACGTCACTTTCATAAAAGCTATATCCGCGAATTTGTGCTTTTGGCGCGTCGTCCACAATGTAGTTGACAACATAAACTTCGCCGTCGTCAAACTGCACCCAGCCTGTGTACCCCAAGTCGGAAACACTGCTTCTGTCATAATCTAACGGCATAATTCGAACAGACTGCTGGCTGCGTTCCGTGTTCTTAGCGCTTTCTTCATCCAAAAAGGCGGCAAATACGTTTTGTGTCCAGGCGCCCAGCCAACCCTTTCCTCCCTGCAAAAACCGATGGGTGATCATGATATTGCCGCTCCTTAAGAATCCGGCGGTTGGGCGGTGGCAGCCGGGAATGGGCACGTTAAACACGCCTTCCCAGGTTTCACCGCTGTCGTGGGAAATAGATTTCATACAGTCGTAGCCAAGAAAGGAATTTTCACGCATAAAGGCCACCAGCGTTCCGTCGTGACACTCAATAATAGACACCTCGCACAAGTGGTATCTGGGGTCGGACGCGACCGTAACAGGCTTCGACCATGTTTTTCCGTCGTCGTCGCTATAAATTAAAAACTGTTCCAGCTTTTCTGTTTTTCTGCTTTTAAACTGACCCCCTAAGATTAACCGGCCCGACTTCAATTGAAGAAGTCTGTCCGGCACAATTGCGCAAAAGGGAATAATCTCAGGCTCGCCCCAATCGGTGCCCTCTGTGTCGCTGCGCCAGATATAAATTTCTGAAGCCCGGTTTTCTTCCTGCAAAATCCTGTCGCAGACAATGGCCAGACTGCCGTCGTTGAGTTTTGAAATCCGCGCACAATTAAAGAAGTGGTCTTTTGGTGTAAATGCGGTCAGTGGTTTTTTGGCAGACCAAGTTCTTCCCCGGTCACAGCTTTCGGTTAACATCAAACGGGAGTTTTCCCGGTCGCCGTGGTGCGTACATTCCGTAAACACACAAATTAGCTTGCCTCCGTTGGTTAAAATCACATCCGGCCATGCCTCGTAGACAGAATCATCCCGGCTTACCGTAAATTTTTGTATCGGCATCAACAAAACCTCCTTTTTGCCCTTCATTATACCAAAATAAAAACAAAAAACTTTGCTTAAATTGCCAATTATTTTGTTCAAATTGCGAAAAAAGCCGCACTAAATTATTTAGCGCGGCTTCTTGTTTCAATCTTATTTTAAATAGGATTTTAAAGGTACGTCTGTTTCAGAAAGCAGCATTGCAACGGACTCCGACACGAATTTTGCACCGTCGATATTCACATGGGTACGGTCAGGTGTGTTTTCAATATAGTCCCATTTACCCTGGGGAATTGTTTTGCCGGTTTCCTCTTCAATCCGGTGAAATGCTGTTTCAGAGAGGTAATAATAGTCAAAGGTTTGTGTGGTTTTCGTTTCGGAATATTTACCGTCTTCATAAATCCAGAGGTTGGTTAAATAGGTGTTTAAATCAAGGAACGTAACGCCGCAGGCCGCCGCAGTTTCGCGCATTGCTGCAGACCGTTCTATCAGCGCCGCCGCAGACCATTCTTTGCATTCAGGAATGGTGGAGACTAAAATCGGCGTTGCGCCTTTCGCCTTAACTGCTTCGCAATATTCTGTCAGGTTTGCCTTATACTGCTCAATGGTAGTGCCTTTTCCGGTTTCAGAAATGTTGTAAAAATCGTTTAAGCCGAAGTTGATGAACACAAAATCACCCTTTTTCAGCGCGTTTTCTATAGGAGTCCAGAAACCGTTGGTTTTAAAGGTTTTTGAGCTGGTGCCGCCAACGGCCTTGTTAATCATATTTATATTTTCGTTAAATTCCTCGCCGAAATAATAGCCCCAGCCCTGCTGCGGGAAGCTGTCGGCGCCGTATCCCACACAAACGGAGTCACCCATGAGAAAAACGTTGATTTTTTTATATTTTACCGTGGTAATTTCCTTTGCAGAAATCACTGGTTTCATTGACGCAATGGAGTCCCACACAAAGACCTTGGCGCTGTCCGGCGCCTGGGCAGATTTCATTTCAATTGAAACATTATTTGCATTTAAAATCGCTTTTTCAGCAAGGTCTGTGAGCTTTCCGTCCTTATAAATTGCGGCAATGGCCGTTCCTGAAACCGCTTCGTCAAAGCTTGCATTGACGGTTGTTGATTGGGCATCAATGATCATATTTTCTTGACTGCTTTTGGTGAAGGAAATGGCATACAGCCGCACGGTGCCGTCTTTATACGTTCTCTTGTTGCGGTAAATTTTAATGGTATGCAGCCCTTCTGTTAAGAACATGGGTTCTGTGCTTTTTGCCTCTGCCACGGAATTTTCCGGCGTGCCGACTGCGTAAAAAGGATATACGTCATCCACCGTAAACTCAATTTCAGCGGTGTTGTTGCTGTTCGTAAAATATGCCGCAAAGTCGTAATATCCGGATTCCTCCGCGTTGACAAGGTAGGTGTAGGTGCCGTTGTCATGAGCAATTACGTTTCTTAGGTCTTTGTATATTCCCCTGGCATAGGACTGAATTTTCTCCGAGTTGCTCTGCCAATACTGTGTGGGGAAGAACCACGCGGCACCTACGTTTGTGTAAGACTGAAAATCCCATGCGGGAATCACGGTTTCATATGCAATATCATTTTTCAGAACCGCATCAGCCCGCCGCAGTTCAAAGGAGGCGAAGGACACATAGCTGTTCGCAGCAATTTGGAACGTGTGTTCGCCCGGCGCAAAGTGAACAAGTCCCTGGGTCAGCTTTTTGTTCATCTGGTTCTGCGCTGTCTGGACGTTGTGCGCAACCGTCGTATCCTGATACATTACGTTGGTTACGTCTTCGCCGTCTGCATAAACTGTAAATGAAGTTTGCGGCATGGTGGCGTTTGTGTAAAGGGTGTAATAGCCCTCGTCTGCAATTTGGAATGTCAGGCGAAAGCTTCCCCCGCCGGAAAGGGCGTAATTGCCGGTCTTCGGCTCAATGGCAGACCACCCCGCAAATTTTCCGCATTTTAAGGGAACCGGCGTTACAATAGCGCCTGCCTGGATTTGAATGGTTTCTCCCGTGTTTTCCCCTAGAACTGTATCGGAATGGGAGATGAGCTCCAGCGCCTTAAACTGAAAGCCGTCTGTTTTCGAAGTTAAGGTTAAGGTGTGCACGCCGGCAGACAGTGTTTCGTTTGTAAACAGTTTGCCCGGGCCGGTAAGCGTTACGTCCTGCGGCGTATTTTCGTCTATCTGATAAGACAAATCTGCCGGGGCGGACACATTCAAATGGGCCATATAAAGGTCAATTGCCTCTGCCCCCGTCACTTTAAAGGATGCAGTTACCGATTCGCCGCTGTCTATGGAAACGATTCCGTTTTCGACTGTGGCTGTTTGTGTAGAAAAGTCACTGTATTGTATTGATTTTGGAAGTGTTTCCGCATTCACAATGATGGGTTCATCCGTGCCTTCAATAAGAATGTCATGAATATACAGGCCGCCTGTGGGAGTGAAGTTTAGAGTGTGTTCTCCTTCTGTGAGATGGACTACGCCCAAATCGTTCCATTTTTCTTCACCGGAATTGCTTCCCTTTATAATTGTTAACGTTTCTGTAGGGGAAGTGTAAAGCATGTTCCCGTCAAGATTCGTTTTAAAATATACATTTTTTTGTCCTGCATCGGAACCTGACCAAACAAAGGCTGTTGCCCGCGCCTGCAGCTTATAGTTTTGCGCTTTCGTTACATTGAATTTATAGGTCACAGTTTGTCCGCTGTCCACATGGATCTGACGGGTGTTTACCGCATCGGGAAAGCTGTTGTAATATGCATATCCCTCCGACAGCGGTTTTCCGCCTTTCAGTTCGCCGTTCACATGGTTTGATGCTGTGACAGAAGCGTAGTCATTATAGTCGACGGGGTTTATTCCCTGTTTTGTGCCGTCAATTTCAATGTCGGTGCCCCGCAAATCAAAAAACGTAACGGTTGTGGCGCTTGCCGCCGTTAACGAAACCGTGCAAAGGCCTTTGTAAAGATACACGCTGGAGGATCTTTTTTTCGCTGATGCCCCAACGCGAATATAGTTATATTTATAGCTTGCGGCATCCTCGTCTGTTGCGCCGACAGAAACGGAATAATCCTCCTCTTGGCCGGTAAGTGCGCCGCTTTGGGTAAAGATGGCAGAAAACGCGTTTGGATTTGCATCGCCCCGGTTTAAAAATATGGCATAGCTGCCGCTTTCCGGCACGGTAAACGACAGTGTTTTTGGCGTTTCGGCTTCAAGCGTTTGATTCCCTGCCGTGAGGCCAACCCGTAGAAAGGTTTTTGATATAAGGGTTTCGGTTGTTTCGCCCTCTGCAAAGGAAATCATTGCAGAACAGCTTGTGATGATTACAAACACCGATAAAAGTGTTGTCAGCAGTCTTTTTGTGGTTTTCAAATCTCTCTCCTCCTTAATTTTTGTATTTTTATTATAGCACAATTTAACATAATTGCATAGATTTATTTGTAGTATTTTGAGCGGTTTGGTTAATATGCATAAATTTATTAGTAATATTTTGTTTATATTGACAGCTGAAAAAAAACATGGTACAATAGAGTCAATAAAATATTTACCGCCGGGTAACGTCTTGCCCATTCCGTTAGGCCACAGAAGGAATGGAGGCAGAGGCGTTTATTTTTTTGTCAGGAGGTTTTTTATGAATAACAAAACATATTTTTTTCAATTTTTTCAGTATGCATCTTTCAATGTGCTTGGAATGTTAGGCCTGTCCTGCTACATTTTGGCCGACACCTTTTTCATTTCAAAGGGGTTGGGTGCAAACGGGCTGGCCGCGTTAAACCTTGCCATTCCGGTTTACAGCTTTATTCACGGCAGCGGATTAATGCTTGGCATTGGCGGCGGCACCAAATATGCAATTTTGAATGGAAAGGAAATTCGGGATTTGGCAGACGAAACGTTTACAGCGGCCGCAAAGTTAACGGCGGCTTTGTCAATTTTTTTCGTTTTGCTGGGAATTTTCTGTTCAGGAGCGGCTGCCCGTTTTTTAGGCGCAGACGATGCGGTTTTTCATATGACCAAAACCTATTTGCAGGTTATTTTGCTGTTTGCCCCAATGTTTATGCTGAACAACTTGCTCTTGTGTTTTGTAAGGAACGACGGTGCGCCGCACCTTGCAATGGCGGCCATGCTCGGCGGAAGCTTATCGAACATTGTGTTAGACTATATTTTCATTTTTCCGCTTAACATGGGAATTTTTGGCGCGGTGCTGGCAACGGGTCTTGCCCCGGTTGTGAGCCTAATGATTTTGTCGCCCTTTTTCATTCGAAAACAAAACCGGTTTCGTTTGATAAAAAGCAGGTTAAGCAGCACATGTGCGCTGGCCTCAGGCATTTTGTCAAGCGGCATGCCGTCTCTTGTTACAGAGGTTTCTTCGGGTATTGTCATCATTGTTTTTAACATCATTATTTTAAAGCTTCAGGGCAATATCGGCATCGCGGCATATGGCGTTGTTGCGAATCTGTCCTTAGTGGTAATCGCAATATACACAGGAATTGCCCAGGGTGTTCAGCCCATTTTAGCGAATTGTCACGGTGTGGGCGACCGCGCCGGCGTGCATGTAGTTTTGCGCTATGCATTGATCGCTGCGGCAGCGGTTTCAGCCGTTGTTTATGCCGGTGTGTTTTTTGGCGCAGAACAAATTGCAAAGATTTTTAACAGCGGACATAACGCGCTTCTGCAGGCCATTGCGGTGCGGGGATTAAAGCTTTATTTTACCGGGTGCCTGTTTGCCGGGGTTAATATCATTCTGTCTGTCTACTTCACCTCAACCGAAGTTCCGCGGCCGGCCCACGTAATTTCTCTTTTGCGCGGGTTTGTCATTATTCTGCCCATG
This sequence comes from Congzhengia sp., assembly GCF_037235575.1. Taxonomy (NCBI): domain Bacteria; kingdom Bacillati; phylum Bacillota; class Clostridia; order Eubacteriales; family Oscillospiraceae; genus Congzhengia; species Congzhengia sp. The sequence goes on from NZ_JAXUNN010000028.1 coordinate 73,434, forward strand.
GCGTTTTTATTATCGGCGGCTTTTGGCATAGACGGCGTGTGGTGCGCCTTTCCCGCAACGGAACTGATGGTAAGCGTCATTGGATTTGCCTGGTATTTTAACAAAAAAAGGCGGAGCAAGCTGCTCCGCCGTAGGGTTTAAAATTGATTATTGCACCGGTTTAACGTGCCAAATATGGTTTGCATAGTCTGTCACACTGCGGTCTGACGCAAAAATGCCTGCGTTTGCAATGTTTTTTAGAGACATTTGCGTAAAGCGCGCCTCATCCCGGTAGGCTTCCTCCACACGCCTGTGAGCGTCACAGTAGGACGCAAAATCCGCCAGGTTCATGTAGGGGTCGGAATACATTAAATAGTGATACAGGCTGTCAAAATTTTTGCCGCCAATTCCGCCGGATTTGATAAATTCTAAAACGTCCCGGATAGACTGGTTTGCGTTATAGAAGTCTTCCGGACGGTATCCCCTGTGATACAGATCGTTTACTTCCTGGGTAGAAAGTCCGAAAATAAAAATGTTTTCCGGACCTACCGCCTCATAAATCTCAACGTTTGCGCCGTCCATGGTGCCCAGCGTCACTGCGCCGTTAATCATCAGCTTCATATTTCCTGTGCCCGAGGCCTCTTTGCCCGCCTGGGAAATCTGCTCGCTGATGTCTGCCGCGGGTATGATAATTTCGGCCAGCGAAACCTTATAGTCTGCAATGAACACCACTTTCAAAAAGTCCCGAACGTCCGGGTCACGTTCAACCATGTCGGACACGGCGCAGATTAAGCGGATAATTTCCTTTGCCATAAAATATCCGGCAGAGGCCTTTGCCGCGAAAATATAAGTTTGGGGCAGGGGACGAAAGCCCTGGAATTTGATTTTCCGGTATAGGTCGATGATTTGCAGCACATTCAAAAGCTGGCGTTTATACTCATGCAGCCGCTTTACCTGCACATCGAACATGGAGTCGCAGTTTACCTCAATGCCATTTTTTTGGGCAATATAATCTGCCAAACGCTTTTTGTTTTCTTTTTTAATTTCCCGCAAGCGGGAAAGAACCGCTTCGTCATTATAAAATTCGTTAAATTTTTCAATGTCGGACAGGCTCTTTTTAAAGCCGCCGCCGATTTTTTCAGTTAATAGCTGGGAAAGGAGCGGGTTTGCCTGGCACAGCCAACGCCTGTGGGTAATGCCGTTTGTAACGTTGGTGAACTTGTCGGGATAGACAATATTAAAATTGTGAAACGTGTCGGTCTTTAAAATGTCTGAATGCAGTTTCGAAACGCCGTTTACGCTGTAAGAACCTGCGATGCACAGGTTTGCCATTTTCACCATTCCCTCTGAAATAATGGCCATTTTGTCGATCGACGCGGTGAGCTCCGGATGGTTTGTATAAATAAACTGGCAGAACCGGCGGTTAATTTCTTCAATTATGGAATAAATGCGGGGCAGGTGGGATTTAACGAGGTCTATGGGCCACTTTTCCAGCGCCTCGCTCATTACGGTGTGGTTGGTGTAGGCTAGGCTGTTTGCCGTAATGTCCCATGCCGCGTCCCACACATAGCCATAGTCGTCCATTAAAATGCGCATCAGCTCCGGCACGCACAAAGACGGGTGGGTGTCGTTTATGTGGATCACCGCTTTATCGGGAAAGCTTTCAAAGGTGCCGTATTTTTTATAGTGTTCTTTCGTAATTTGCTGCAAAGACGCGCTGACAAAAAAGTATTGCTGTTTTAAGCGCAGGGATTTACCCTCTATTTTGTCATCTGCGGGGTAGAGCACTTTCGAAATGGAGCTTGCAATCGCCTCGTTTTCTGTGGATTTTACATATTCGCCCTTGGAAAACAAGTCCATGTTAAAGCCGCTGGTGCTTTTTGCGCTCCAAAGCCGCAAGGTGTTCACGGCTTCCGTGTCGTATCCGGAAATAAACAGGTCATAGGGCTTTGCCATTACGCTGACATAATCTGTGTGCTCGGTGGTTAAGCCCTTATCCGTCCAGTGCTCTTTAATGTTGCCGAAAAAGTGCACTTCAATCTCCTCGTCGGCTCTGGGGTTCAGCCAATATCCCGCCTGGTCAATCCAGCTGTCGGGGAACTCGTTTTGCCACCCGTCAATAATCACCTGTTTAAAAATGCCGAATTCATAGCGGATGGAAAAACCGGTAATGGGGTAGGAAAGCGTGGTCATAGAATCCATATAGCAGGAGGCCAGCCTTCCCAAGCCGCCGTTTCCCAGCCCGGCGTCCGGCTCCATCTCATAAAATTCCTCAATGTCAAAGCCGTATTCCGCCAGAAACGCTTTGATGTCGTCTTCCGCCTCCAGGTTCCAGAGGTTATTTTTCAGTGACGTGCCCACCAAAAATTCCATCGACATATAATAAACCTGTTTTGCTTCCTGCTCTTTTACCTTTTTGCTGTATTCATACCGTTTTTCCGCCAAAATCTCATTGGTTGCCGTAAGCACCGCTTCATAAACCTGGCGTTTGTTTCCGTTTTTTATGTTATTTCCAAAGTTGACTTCCATAATCTTTTCAATGCTTGTTTTCAGCTTTTGTGATACATGATTTTCCATAGGCTATTTTCCTTTTCTAAAAAAGTTGTTGATAAATTTCAATATATTCTTGCGCCGGTTTTTTCCAGCTAAAGTCGCCGCTCATAGCGTTTTTGCGGAGCGCGCGCCACATGGGTTTGTTGTGGAACAGGTCGATGGCGCGCTTAACGGCGTCTAACATGTCATAGGCGTTATAGCTTTGAAATGTAATGCCGTTGCCCGTTTTTGTGACCGGATTAAACGCCTCCACCGTATCCTTCAGGCCGCCGGTTGCGTGTACAATCGGAATGGTGCCATAGCGCATGGCAATCATCTGCGAAAGCCCGCAGGGTTCCATTTTCGACGGCATTAAAAACAAATCTGCTCCGGCATAAATTTTTTGTGCCATTTCGGCAGAAAAGCCGATGTAACCCCGGACTTTATCCCGGCAGGAGTGCTCCCAGGAATAGAAAAAGCTTTCATAGTGGCTTTCGCCTGTGCCCAGGGCAATGAGCTGCATGGGCAGGCCGGAAAGCTCGTTCATTACCTCGCAGAGCAAATCAATTCCCTTTTGCGATGCAAGCCGGGTTACCATGCCGATTACGGGAATGTCGTTGGACTGTTCTAAGGCCATTTCCTTTTGCAGCTGCTTTTTGTTAAAGGATTTAAACCGAATGGTTTCGTAGGTATAGTTTCTTGCAATGTGCGGGTCGGTGGCCGGATTAAAAACCGTGGTGTCAATTCCGTTTACCACGCCCCGGAGCTTATATTTTCTTGGGTGGAGAATATTGTGAAGCCCAAACGAAAATTCCGGGCTTAAAATTTCATCAGCGTAGGTCTTGCTGACGGTTGTCACCATGTCAGCCGCTTCAATTCCGCCTTTTAGCAGATTTATGTCGCCGTCATACAGAAGCAAAGAACGGTAATTTATGTCCAGCCCAAATATGCTCCCCAATATAATTGGATTATATTTTCCCTGAAATTCGATATTATGTATCGAAAGTACAGTTTTAATGGATGCATACCGGCTGTCGCTGCGGTAGAATGCGTTTAAATAAACAGGCAAAAGCGAAGTTTGCCAGTCGTTTATATGAATGATGTTCGGAAAAAAATCTACCATGTTCAGCATATCTAAAACGGCTTTTGAGAAAAAGGCAAACCGTTCCGAGTCGTCATATTCGCCGTAAACGTTGGGGCGGCTGTAGTATTGCTCGTTGTCAATAAAATAATATATAACCTTTCCCACGGTTGCCGTAAACACGCCGCAATATGTTTTTCTCCAGCTGATGGACACATCAAAGCTCCCTAAAAATTTCATTTGGGTTTTTAACGTGTGGTCAATGCAGGTGTATAAAGGAAGAATCACGCGGGCGTCTACGCCCTCCTCAGCCAGGGCTTTCGGAAGAGCGCCGCACACATCGCCCAAACCGCCTGTTTTTATAAACGGGGCAGCTTCTGATGTTGCAAACAAAACTTTCATTGGTATCACTCCCAATATTTCAATACTTTTATTTTAAGTGAATTGCAATTTACTGTCAATTCGAAAAACAAACAAAGAACCGTTTTTATAGCGCGGTTTATTAAACAATTTTACCTTTGTGAATTACCACCGGCAGCGTGTCGCAGCCGGACAAGGTTTTATTGGCGGTAATCCGCACGTTTTTATCCGATATAACGCTGTTTAGAGATGAATTTTCTTCAACAATGGTGTTTTGCATGACCACGGAGTTATGAATGCGCGCGCCCTTTTCAATCCGAACGTTTCTAAAAATAATGCTGTTCTCCACCTCGCCGTCGATTACGCACCCGTCGGCAATATAACTGTTTTTTACATTGGCGTTGTCGCCGTATTTTGTGGGAACTGTGTCTTTAATCCGTGTTAAAATCGGCTGGTCGCCGTTAAAGATTTCGTGTCTTATGCTACTATTTAGCATTTCTAAATTAGAGGACAGATATACCTCTAAGCTGTCAATCAATTTGCAGTAGCCCGTGTGCTGATAGCCAAATATGTTCAGCTCGTTTAATTTTTTCGTAATAACATCTTTGCCAAACGCTTTCCAGCCATAGGTTACGCCCCAGTCGATCAACTCCCGCAGGAGCGATTTTTTTAATAAAAATATATTTAAAGCAACCGTCTTTTCATTGGAACCGCTGGCGGTGTGAACCAAAACGTCGCTTATTTTTCCGCTTTCTTCTAACCGCAGCTCCATGTCATTGGACTTCGGCACAGCCTGTTGGCACAGCACAGTTAAATCCGCGCCGTTTTTTTGATGGGCTTCAAACACCTTGTTAAAATCTAAGTTGATTACCATGTTAGAGTCCGCAATGATGCAGTATTCCTCCAGCATGTTGTCTATATAGCCGTGGACGCTTCTTAAAATATCAAACTGGTTGTCGCTGTATTGAATGGAGTCGTTTGCAAAGGGAGTGAGGATTTTAAGCCCGCCGTTTTTGCGGTTCAAATCCCAGTCTTTTCCCCAGCCTACGTGATCCATCAGGGAGCCGTACTTGCTTTTTGTGATAATCCCGATATCTCCCACCCGGGCGCCCACCAACGACGAGAGCATAAAGTCGATTAAACGGTATCTTCCGCCAAACGGGATCGATGCAAGCGTTCTTGCATTTGACAGCTCATTGATTTTGCTGTCGCTGTTATCATACGTATCAGTGAATAATATACAAAATGCATTCATACTAAAACTCCGTTTCTGCCGCTTCTTTTCTGCGGCTATATTTTTCGCTTATTTTCATTTCCCCTGGCCGGGCATTAACATTTGTTTCGGAAGCACGACCTCGCCGGAACGCACCACTGCACCCTGGCCGACAACGGCAATGCCCCAGTTGTCCCTGTCTGGATAGTCTTCCGGCGGAGCGCCGACAACGGCGCCGTCTTCAATTACCGCGTTGTCTGCCACAATGGCATAGCGCACCTTAGCACCCCTGCCGATTTTGGCGTTTCGCATTACAACCGAATAACAAACTTGAGCATCTTCTTCTGCGGTTACGTCAGAAAACAGAATGGAGTTGTTCACAATGGCGTCTACCTCACAGCCTTCTGTGATCATGGAATTTTTTAAAACCGCGTGAGAACCCACATACTGCGGCGTGGTCATGGAATGGCGGCAGTAAATTCTCCACAGGGGGTCGCTTAAGTTTAAAGAGATGGTGGGGTTTAATAAATCCATATTTGCTTCCCATAAGTTGTTAATGGTTCCCACGTCTTTCCAGTAGCCGTCAAAGGGATAGGCAAACATGCGCTCGCCGCAGCGAAGCATGGCGGGAATGATGTTTTTGCCAAAGTCATTTGCAGAGCCTTCACTCTGTTCGTCCTCTATCAAATATTTTTTCAATTTTTCCCAGGTGAAGATATAAACGCCCATGGAAGCCTTGGTGGACTTCGGCTGTTTGGGCTTTTCTTCAAATTCATAAATGGAGAGGTCGTCTTTCGTGTTCATAATGCCATACGCCGAAGCTTCGTCAATGGGAACATCCATCACGGCGATGGTGGCGTCGGCCTGCCGCTCTTTGTGAAACGCAAGCATTTTTGCATAGTCCATTTTATAAACGTGGTCGCCGGATAAAACCAGCACATAAGACGGGGAATATTGCTCAATAAACTGCATGTTCTGATAAATGGCATTTGCCGTGCCTTTATACCACTGCCCGTCGTCCCCCGTCACATAGGGAGGGAGCACCTGAATTCCGCCGTTCATGCGGTCTAAATCCCAGGGCTGGCCAGTGCCGATATAGGCATTTAGCTCCATTGGTTTATACTGCGTTAAAACACCCACCGTGTCAATGCCGGAATTAGAGCAGTTTGACAGCGTAAAATCAATTATCCTGTATTTGCCGCCAAAGGGCACTGCCGGTTTGGCCCTGTTGTTTGTTAAAACAAAGAGCCTGCTCCCCTGTCCGCCGGCCAGCAACATTGCGATCATTTCTTTTTTTATTGCCATGACAAAAACCTCCTGTTTTATTTCTGTTTGGTCTTTCTTTTTTGTTTGGTTTTTTTTGCGGGCTCTTTCAAGCTTTTTTCAGAAGCGCTTGCTAAGTCCTTTGAAACCGGCTTTGCTTTCCGATTAACCGGTTTTTTCTTGAACAGGTAAATGGTGGAGAAGGGCGCAAGGTTTAGTGAAATAAAATATTTTTGCCCGTGCATTTCGCCGCTTTTCGCCGTAACCTTCCCGTTTTGAATTCCGCTGCCGCCAAACGCAGCTGCGTCGCTTGTAAACACCTCGGTGTAATTGCCGCGGCTGGGAACGCCGATTTTATAGTCAGTGTAATGAACAGACGAAAAATTTGAAGCAGCCAAAACCATATTGCCTTCCTTATCCCGCCGGAAAAAGGCAAGGACATTGTTAATCGCGTCGTCAACGTCGGCCCATTCAAACCCCTCCCAGGTGACGTCTAATTCCCACAGCGCCGGGGTTTCTAAATAAAACCGGCACAACGCTTTTGTATATTCTTGCTGCTGTTTGTGGGTTTTATAGGCAAGCAGGTTCCAATCTAACTCCTGCTCTTCGTTCCATTCAATGAACTGGCCGAACTCCGCACCCATAAACAACAGTTTTTTGCCGGGGTGTGCATACATATAGCCAAGATAGGCCCTAAGATTTGCAAACTTTGCGTCATCCTCCCCGGGCATTTTTGAAAGCAGCGATTTTTTGCCGTGGACCACCTCGTCGTGAGAAAGGGGAAGAATAAAGTTTTCGGAAAATGCATATGTCATAGAAAAGGTAAGCTTGTTGTGTACGCCTTTGCGGAAGAACGGGTCCTGTTCCATGTAAAGAAGCGAGTCGTTCATCCAGCCCATGTTCCACTTAAAGTTAAAGCCTAAGCCGCCTACATCAACCGGATAGGTAATCAGCGGCCACGAGGTAGACTCCTCTGCAATCATCATCACGTTCCCAAACATCTCAAAAACACGGGAATTTAATTTTTGCAAAAATTCCTTTGCCTCTAAATTGCCGTTGCCTCCGAACTTGTTGGGCGTCCATTCCCCTTGCTTTTTGCCATAGTCCAGATAGAGCATGGAGGCAACTGCGTCTACCCGCAGGCCGTCAACATGATATTTTTCAAACCAGTAGCAGGCGTTGGAAATTAAAAAGCACCGAACTTCATTTTTTCCATAATCGAAAATCCGGGTGCCCCAGTCAGGGTGTTCCCGCTTTTTAGGATCTTCATATTCATAGCAGCTGGTGCCGTCAAAATCGCTGAGGCCATGGGCGTCTTTCGGAAAATGAGCCGGAACCCAGTCTAAAATAACGCCGATGCCTGCCTGGTGGCATTTGTCCACAAACGCCATAAAATCTTTTGGCGTTCCATACCGGGAGGTGGGGGCGAAGTAACCCGTTACCTGATAGCCCCAGGATTTATCGTAAGGATATTCGCTGATGGGCATCAGCTCTATGTGGGTAAACCCCATGTTTTTTACATAGGGAATGATTTCGTCCGCCATTTTGTCGTAGCTGAAAACGCTGCCGTCTTGATACCGCTTCCACGAACCAAAATGCAGTTCGTAGATGTTCACAGGCTTGTCAAACAGGCTGCCCCTGCGGCTGTTCATCCATTTTAAGTCTTTCCAGCAATAGCCGGAAAGGTCATATACCTTTGAGGCTGTGCCCGGACGGGTTTCGCTGTGAACGGCATAGGGGTCGGCTTTATAAAGCGTGTCGCCGTTTTGTGTTTTTATAATAAATTTATAGCAATCAAATTCTTGAATTCCGTCGATGATACATTCAAAAATGCCGCCCTGGGTAATTCTGTGGGCTTCATATTTGTCTTCCGCCCAGCCGCAGAAGTCGCCTGTTATGAAAACCGCGCTTGCGGCAGGAGCCCAGACACGGAATGCACACATGGTGTCGCTGACAAAATGTGCGCCCAAATAGTCATAGGAACAAAAGTTGGTCCCTTCGTGAAATAGATATTCTGCCAGGCTGTTGTCGCTGTTGTTCATAGTTTGTATCCTCCGTTTGGTGTGTCTGCAACAAATATATATATCTTAGTATATCATAAAATAATTTAAAATAAAAGTAATTTTTGTAGAATATTAATAATTAAATTAAAAATTTTACATAGTTTTTATAAAGAATTAACAATTAATTTGTCAGCCGCAATCTCTGTGCCAGCATATATGGTTGACAAAACGGCATAATAATAGTATTCTTTTTATATAAAATTTTATCCTAGAGAGATGTGACGATATTTGGAACGAATTATTTACAATTCAAAAAATAAAATTTATAAAAATCCTTTCGGAGCTTTGCCCACAGAAGAAAGCTGCACCTTTTCCATCGACATTTTAAAAAGCGAGGAACCGCTGGAGGTGTTTTTTTCGTACCGGAAAGACGCGGCTGCAGATCCCTGCTATGTAAACATGGACTATGTTTGCGAAACGGGTGACTATCTGCGTTTTTCCTGCCGGCTTTCATTTTCAGCAAGCGGTCTTTATTTTTACCGGTTTGAGTTTTCTTATCCGGGCGGAAAACGGTTTTGCGGAAAAAAAGACGGCACCGCTTTCATAGAAGATTGGCTGGATGAATGGCAGCTGACGGTTTATGACAAAAGCTTTCAAACGCCGGACTGGGCAAAAGGCGCAGTGATGTATCAAATCTTTCCGGACAGATTTTGCCGCAGTGATAATTATATGCTGCAGACTCCAAAAAATGAACGGAAAATTCATGAATCCTGGTTTGAAGTGCCGGATTTTATTTATGACAATCCGGAATATAAAGGAAACGATTTTTTTTGCGGCAATTTAAAAGGGATTGCGGAACGGATCGATTATATCAAATCCTTAGGCGTTGACGTGATTTACTTAAATCCCATTTTTGAAAGCCCCGAAAACCACCGCTACAGCACGGCAGACTACACGAAGGTCGACCCCTATCTTGGAACAAATGAAGATTTTAAAGAGCTATGCTCCCGTTTCCGGGAAGCTGGAATCCGCGTGATTTTAGACGGGGTGTTCAGCCACACCGGTGCAGACAGCATTTATTTTAACAAATTTGGCCATTACGATTCGATCGGCGCGTGGCAGGGAAGCGCATCTCCCTATTACAACTGGTATCAGTTCAATGACTCTGAAATTGGCTATGACTGCTGGTGGGGATTTGAAACCCTGCCCAACGTCAACGAAACCGAACCGGACTTTTTAAACTTTATCACCGGAGAAGAGGGGGTGCTTTCCTACTGGCAGAAGCTGGGCGCTTCCGGCTGGCGGCTGGACGTGGCGGATGAACTGCCGGACGGATTTTTAGACGCTTTACGAAAGCGTTTGAAACAAACCGATCCCGACGCACTGATTATCGGCGAGGTGTGGGAGGATGCAACCAACAAATTTGCGTATGGTGTACGCCGGCGGTATCTTTTGGGAAACCAGCTGGACAGCGTGATGAACTATCCCTGGCGAAACGCCGTTATCGACTATGTAAAGACCGGCGGCGCAAAACTGTTTTGCAGCCGGATTACAGAAATTATGGAAAATTACCCCGCGCCGGTGCTAAACTGTTTGATGAACATTTTATCTACCCACGACACAGAGCGGATTATCAACGTGCTTGGCGTTACCCATAACGTGGCTCACAGCGAGGCCGCGGAGTATCATTTAACGGAAGAAGAATATAACCGGGGAAAGGCGGGCTTCATGGCGGCGGCATTTTTGCAGTTTGCTCTGCCGGGAATTCCCAGCATTTATTATGGTGACGAGGCAGGGCTTACCGGTTTTCGGGACCCATATTGCAGAATGGGCTATCCTTACGGCCGCGAGGATTTTGAGCTGATTGATTTTTTTCAAGGCCTGGGAAAGTTAAGAAAACAATACCGGGAGGATTTTTCTATGCCCGCAGAATGTTTTGCTGCCGGGGAACACACGGTAATTTTCACCCGTGGCGCCTTGCTGTTTGCGATAAATATGGGTTCTTATGAAGAAAGTGTGAAATTAAGCTCAAATTTTGTAACAATTTATGGGGGAGAACACATCAATTTCCAAAATAACATGCTTGCCCTGCCGGAACACACCTTTGTAGCTTTGAAAAAAGAGGGGCAAAATATGGTTGAGAATAAAGAAAAATAGACGTAATTTGCGAGTTCATAATTAATTTACAAAATAGCCCTTGATTTTTTATTTAATATATTGTATATTATATGTAACAACTTCGTAATAATTTTGTTATTATTACATATACTGTTACTGTAATTAAAAAAACGAGGGTGATTCATTCAATGATTCAGAATACTGAACGGGCACAGACCACAAAGGTCATACAGGTGCCGAAAAAGTATTACAGCGCAAACGAACCAATGGGCGCGAAGGACAAAAATGGAACAAACCATACAGAAATTCAAAAAAGAAATTGGATTTTTAACAGAAAGAAGCTAAAAATTTTTGCCGGAACAACTGCGGCAATTGCAGGCACAGCAGTAGCCTGTGCGGTAGTTGCTTCCTCCTTTTCACTGGGCTATACGGTAAAGGTGGACAACACGGTAGTGGGAACGGTGGCGGCGAAAAGCGAGTTTTACGAAGTGCTGGACGAAGTGAAAACCGAGGTGAAAGACATTGCCGACGTGGAGTTTGAGCCCAGCGGAAAAGAGAGCTTTCAGGTGGAGCTGATTAAAAAGGACAGCTTTACGGAAAAGGAAGAGCTTGCGGAGAATTTAAAATCCACCTCTGAGGAAATGACAGAAGGTTTTAGCATCACATATGACGGTGTATATTTCGCGGCGCTGCCCACTCAGGAGGATGCGGAGCGTTTGCTCGAACAGTATTTGGCGGGCTTTACCGCAGGCAACGAAAACGTTACGGCAGAATTTGCACAAGAGGTGAAAATAACGTCCACACATGTGGTGAAAGACACGGTTAAAACGGCAGACAGCGTGTATGCAGAGCTTTTGGCGGGCAAATTTGTGTCCTATGAGGTGCAGGACGGTGAAAGCTTAGAAGACATTGCGGCAAATTTTGATACCACAGCTGAGAGCATTTTAGCGGACAACCAGCTTTCAGACCAAACAAGCCTTGCGGGCCAGACGCTGAAAATTTATACCGGCGAGCCAGTTTTGTCGGTTAAAACCGTAGAACATGTTAACGGGGAGTTTGAAATTCCGTTTGAAACCATATCAAATGAAGACGACACCCTCTATCAGGGCAAAACAGAAGTTGACACCGAGGGTGTAAACGGGTTAAAATTTGTTGATTCTTATATTACAAAAATTGACGGAGTTACCGTTGAAGAAACCGTAATGAAAAACGACATTTTAAAAGAGCCTGTAACACAGGTAGAGCGGGTGGGAACGAAAGAGCTTCCGCCGTCTGTAGGAACGGGAGAATTTGCAGTGCCAACCAGCGGAACGCTGACCTCGCCCTATGGTGCAAGATGGGGCAGAATGCATGCCGGCATAGATTTGGGCGCTTCTACCGGCACGCCGATTTATGCGTCGGACAACGGCATTGTGACGGAGGCGCAGTTTAAAAATAACGGATATGGAAACTTTATCTCCATTGACCACGGAAATGGATTCGTGACATATTACGCCCACTGTTCTGAGATTTTAGTGTCCCCCGGCGACGTGGTGGCAAAGGGCGATTTAATTGCAAGAGTCGGCAGCACGGGCAGAAGCACCGGGCCGCACCTGCACTTTGAAGTCCGGGCGGACGGCGAAGCGCAGGATCCCATGAATTATTTAAAGTAAATAAAAAAACCGCTGACAACATGAGTCAGCGGTTTTTTTACGAAAATACAGTATAATTTGTGTAAACCACAAAGGCTTAATAAGTTCCCAGCTCTAACGCCTTTTCAACAAAATAGCAATAACTTTCGTAATTCACCGTTTTGGGAATGGAATGGTCGCTATGTATAATATAGTTAAATCCCTGTTTCACAATTGGGAGCTTCGCTTCCAGTTCTTTTAAAATAACTTCCCGGTCGTTGCTGTAAAGAGCACGAACATCCAAGCCCCCCATAAAGGCAATTTTATCTCCGTAGAGCTCGTGCAGCTTTATTAAATCCATGCCGGCCTTAACCTCCAGCGCTTGCAGGCAGTTAATGCCGGCGTCAATCATATCCGGAAGCAGGGGCTCAACAAAACCGCAGGAGTGCATAATAACTGGCAAGTTCAGGCTTTTGGCATAGTCAATGGTGTAGATGTGGCCCGGCTTGATGATTTCGCGGTACATGTCCGGAGACATAAACGGGCTTCCTTTATATCCCATATCTTCATAGAACCAAATACCGTCGGGGTACCCCTCCTGCTCAAAGAGCATTTTTTGCAGGTCAACGGTGAGCTTGGCATAGGTGTCTACCATATCTGTTACCCAATCCGGATCAAGCGCCATGCCGACCAACATGTTTTCGTGCCCGCAGACGGGGTGTATGCACTCAAATACGTTAACGCCGCTCCATACGAAAAAGCGTCCTGCCTCTTCGGCGGCTTTTTTTGCATTCCGATACCCCTCAAAATTGATTCTCCGTGGATCCGGCGTGAGCATGGGTTTAAGCTTTTCCCAGCCCTCCCGGTCTTTTACGTTAAAGTCAACATGCTCCGGCGTGGAGTCGTGCAGCTTGTGGCGGCGCAGAATTGCGCCGTTCCCGTCCAGCAGGGTAACGGTATCTTCGTTTTCAGAAATGACTTTTGTTTCAAAATTGAAATCAGCAACAAGATTAAAAGCCCAAAAGGTCTGTATGTCGTAGCCAAAATGGTCTTCAAAGGGTTCGCCGTTATTTATATGTCCTTCAGCCGTCCAGGCCTTGTATGTATCGTCCCAAAAATGTTCAAACAGCCCGACCCGGTCCACCGGCTGATGATTTAAAATTCGGGTAATTCGTTCTTTTCCTGTCAAAATAAACGCCCTCTTTTCATAGAATTTCAATGTTATTTCACTGTTTTTTATTATAGCAGGCAGGGAAATAAACTGCAACCGATATGAAAACAAACATAAAATAATACAAAATTTTAAAAAATATTTTTATTTTAGAAAAATAAAAACACCCCGCCGGACATCCCGGCGGGGTGTTATGTATCAACTCTTTATCCTAAGTATAGACTTTAAAATTCCTGTGATAACTTTTGGAAACTGTAGGACAACCACCTTCAAGAACACCGCCCCTTTCTGTGCGTTTTGATATATGTAATAAATTTATAAGGAGAGAGCTAACCACAAATCTTGCAAAATGCAATGAAAATGAGCATGATGCCTTCGATAACCACCAGCCAAAACGGAGGGAGCAGAAGACCTGCGAAAATTCCCAAACAGAACGCACCGCAAACCAACGCCCAAATTTTATACTTTAAACGCATCTGCCGTGCCTCCTTCACTTTCTTTACTACATTATATGAAGCGGAGGAAAAAGTGTTATTGTTTTTTTTACATATTTTCTGAAACTGCGCAAACAGCAACCGTCATATCATCATATGCGATCCCGTCGGTGTATGACAGGGCGGCGTTTAAAATGTTGTCCGCCAAAACCTTTGCACTGCCGGTAAAGCCTTCTGCAATATCAAAGATTTCGTTGTGGTCGGGGCTGTCTAAAACGTCTGTTATGCCGTCTGACGCCATGATGAGATAATCTCCCGATTTCATATACCGCATGTCATAGTCGGGCTCAAGTCCCTGCACCAAACCGGCAGGAAGAGACGAGGCATAAACTGTTTCGTTGCCGGAGGCGGTTTTAATATAGGAGTTTGCCGCACCGGTTTTTACGAACTCCATGGAACCGGTGTATAAATTTACAATGCACAAATCAATGGTGGCAAAGGTGTCGCGGTCGGCGTTCATCATTAGAATGTTGTTGATGAGCCTTACGCAGGTCTCCTTGTCGAATCCGGCTGAAAGCAGATTTTTGGCAAGCTGTGCGGTAATGGAGCTTTGAAAGTGGGCCTTTTCTCCGCTTCCCATGCCGTCAGACAAAATAACCGCGGTTTTTCCGTTCCCGCAGGGAAAGGATAGGGCAACGTCCCCGCTGCCGCTGGATTTATCCCGTGTGGCCGAGGCAACGGCAATGTCGGTTACAAACCGGGTCTGCTGGGAAAATTTTAAATGGCACACGTCATCGCTGCATTCCCGGTTTTCACGCAGCATAGGAACCTCCAACACCTCCGACACGGCGGCGGCCACCGTTGTTGAGCAAACTAAGTTCCGCCCGCAGCTCACTTTGTCCATGGTAACGGTGAATCCGTCGCCGGCGCTTACATTAATTTTGTTTGCTGAAATTCCGCGCCGGTCTAAGGCCGTGGCAATCTTATGCTCCAGCTCCGGCTCACAGTTCATCTGCTCGGCAAGGCTTGTCTTCATGTTTTTTAAAATCATAGAAATGTTGTTAAACTGTTCCGCCACCAACCGCTTGCTTTCCATTACCCTGCCTGCCCACATGCGGGTGATCTTATAGGCCTCATAGTTTTTGTTCAGTTCCGATACAAACGGTTCGCACCGGATGCACATGTCTGAAAATTCCTGAGGCACATCGTGCTTGCTGATGGAATTTTTCCGTTCCATTGTTTTATACATTGCGTTCATATAAGACAGGGTATCGTCCCGATTTTTGTTCCAGCAAAACTTGCATAGGGTGCACTTTTTGCAAACTGTGTCGGCGGTGTTGTCGAAAATTACCCCGTGCGTTTCGCCGTTTTGCTCCAGCAGAGAATCCAGCACATCGCGGAACACCACGCTGACAGAGTCGATGGAGTTTATGGTCTGGGTCATTTTTGTTTCCACCGCATTGCGAATGCGGTCGCCGGCAGCTGCTTCCTCTTTTGCCTTAATAGCCAAAGCGCCAAACCGGTTTAAAAACTTGTCGGGAATGAATAACAAAATCAGCGTTGCAAGGGCCACATAAGATACGGTTATAATTCCGTTGGATTCCGGGCACATGAGCATGGTGGCGGCAAAGCTGGTAACGGCAAAAGCCGCCGCCGCTCCAAATTTGCCATACCGTTTGACAAAGCCTGAGGCCAGGGCAGACAAACAGTAAATGCAAACGGTTTGCGGCGGATAAACGCTGGCAATTCCCAAACACAGGCCAAACACAACGCCGGCAGGACAGGAAACAGAAAAACCGCAGGAAACGCTCAGCGCTAAAATTACGGTAATCGCTAAAACATGGGCAAACGGAAGCATGTTATCAATCAGGGCCACGCTCAAAACCACAGTGCCGCAAAGAATTACCAGGCTAATGGTTTCTGCCGACTCGAAGATCCGCCGTCTGGGACTGGTGCGGACTAACAGCGCCGCCTTGTCAAAAGCAAAATAAGAGAGGCAGGCCCCGCCGCACTCTGCTAAAAGCAGCAGCGTGTCGTAGGCGAAAAATCCTTCGGCTATCACATAAATCATGCCGTTAATGAACAGCGCGCCTGAACAGATAAGGGCGGGAAATATTTTTTTGCCGGAAAGCTCTTTGGAAAAAATGGCGCTAATTGCGGCAATAATTAAAATTGTCCCGCCATATTTAAATGAAAATGTGGTATATCCCACAGAAAGGATACCAATCACCGCACACAACACATAGGCCGGGCGCCTGCGTTTTAAAAACACCGCCGCAAAATAAGCCACTCCAAAGGGGGATACTAAATATCCCATAAAGCATATTCTGCATAAAAGCAGCAAAAACACGTTTTCAATTATTTCCATTTTG
This sequence comes from Congzhengia sp., assembly GCF_037235575.1. NCBI lineage: Bacteria > Bacillati > Bacillota > Clostridia > Eubacteriales > Oscillospiraceae > Congzhengia > Congzhengia sp. Next base: position 89,570 of record NZ_JAXUNN010000028.1, read on the forward strand.
TCGAGCTTGGAAAAAACCTCGCCGATACCGGTGTTTCGAAAGAGCGCCCCCGGCCGGGTATAAGTGTTCAGTTCATTTTTCATCTTATGTATGCTTCCAAATGTAAATTTATTTCCATTATATACCATTTAATTTGAAAAAATTGTAAATATTTGACAGCAAATAAAAGAAACTTTTCGACAAATTCCCTCTTAATTTGGAGTCAAAGGCAAAAAAGCAACATTTTGACATGTTTAATCAACATTCTTCCATTTTATATAATAGGAAACTATAATATACTGTCCTTACAGTAAACGATATAGGGAGAGATGAATATGTTGGCAAAAACACCGCCCATGGGCTGGAATTCATGGAACACCTTCGGACATAACATTAACGAAGACATTGTGCTGGAAATTGCAGACACAATAGTGGAAAAAGGCTACAAAGATGCAGGTTATGAATATGTGGTAATTGACGACTGCTGGTCTTTAAAGGAACGGAGCCGGGATGGAAAGCTCATTGCCGACCCGGAGAAATTTCCCCGCGGCATGAAATATGTGGCAGATTATGTCCATAGCAAGGGCTTAAAATTTGGAATGTATTCCTGCGCAGGAATGAAAACCTGCGGCGGATACCCCGGCAGCTATGGACATGAATATGCAGACGCAAAAACCTTTGCAGACTGGGGCGTGGACTTTTTAAAATATGATTTTTGTTATTTCCCCAAATCGGGAAATGCACAAAATGCGTATTTAACCATGAGCATGGCCCTAAAGGCCTCCGGCAGGGAAATTTTGTTTTCCGCCTGCAACTGGGGACATGGGGAGCCCTGGAACTGGATGCGCTCTGTGGGCGTGCATATGTATCGTTCCACCGGCGATATTTTCGACTCTTACAAATCGTTTTCCGATATTATTTTAAGTCAGGAGGACAACTGGAGCATGTCTGCCCCCGGGTGTTTTAACGACCCGGATATGCTCATTGTCGGCATGTATGGAAAGGGCAATGTGGGAATTGACAGCGGCTGCTCAGACACGGAATATGAGGCGCATTTTGCATACTGGTGCATGGCCGGGGCCCCGCTGATGATGGGCGGCGACATTCGGAATATGAATTCTTTCAGCGAAAAACTTCTGAAAAACCAACGGCTTATCGCCATTGACCAGGACGAGGAGGCAAGGCCGCCCTATATGGTACATTCCAATGCCATTTGGGACAACGACAGGGTTTACATTAAGCACCTTGCAAACAATCGTTTTGCTATTGCATTTTTTAACGGCCACGACACGGAGATGCATCCGGCCTTTAGCCTGCATGAAGCGGGTATTCCGTTTTATACCGGCGTAACCCTTGATTTTACCGATGCTATCACCGGGGAGCATATTGGCGTAATTGATCAGGATGCATTTTCCTGCAATGTGCCGGCTCACGGCTGCCGAGTGTTCACGGCGGAGTTTGCCGCGCGATGAGTGGGTGCTTAAAATGCGGCCGGGAGCTTACGCGAGATGAAATTGGCCTGCATAAAAAAATGGTGAACCGCGGCGCACAGTCTTTTCTGTGCATCGACTGTCTGGCCTCCTATTATCAAGTCAGCAAACAAGGATTGGAAGAAAAAATAAGGCAGTTCAAGGAAATGGGCTGCACCCTGTTTTCATAGAAAAAGCGCAGATGTAAAAATCTGCGCTTTTTTTTAAAAAAGTACTTGACAAACAAATTGTATTATAGTATTATTGTATTAAGCGATTAATACAGAAGTACAAAACAGGAGGTGATACCATGAACTGGGAATTTAACAATGACAGGCCAATCTATACACAGATTGTAGAACAAATAAAGCTGTTTATCGTGTCCGGGGAAATTGCGGCTGGGTCGAAGCTTGCCTCTGTCCGTGAGCTGGCGGCAGATGCCGAGGTGAATCCAAATACCATGCAGAAGGCCCTTTCCGAGCTGGAACGCATTGGCCTTATGCATGCCAACAGAACAAGCGGAAGATTTATAACGGAGGATAACGCCATGATTTTAAAGGTAAAACAGGAACTGGCAGAAGAAAGCATTCAGGTTTTTTTGCAGAACATGAAAAAAATCGGTTACGACAAGACGCAAACAATCTCGTTGATTGAAAAATATGATAAAGGAGAGGAAATACATGAGTGATATTATTTTAAGCTGCAATAATTTAAGCAAGTTTTATGGGCAATATCCGGCGCTTCAAAACCTGGATTTTCAGTTAAAGCGGGGGCGCATTGTGGGGCTTTTAGGTCCCAACGGAAGCGGAAAAACAACGCTGATTAAAATTGCAAACGGACTGCTTACCCCAACCAGCGGACAGCTGCTGATAAACGGAAATCGGGTGGGCATTGAGAGCAAAAAGGCGGTGTCTTATCTTTCAGACTGTGTTTGCCTGCCGGAGTGGATGCGGGTTTCAGAGCTGATTGCATTTTATAAGGATTTTTACGACAACTTTAATGCAGACAAAGCATATACCATGCTGAGAAATTTAAACATCGACGAATCGCTTCGATTGAAAACGCTGTCAAAGGGCACAAAAGAAAAGGTTCAGCTCATTTTGGTGATGAGCCGCGAGGCAGACCTGTATCTGCTGGACGAACCCATGGGCGGCGTTGACCCTGCAACCCGGGACTATATTTTAAACACCATCATATCCAATTATTCCGAAAACTCCACTGTGGTGATTTCCACCCACCTGATTTCTGATGTGGAAAAGGTTTTAGACGAGGTGCTGTTCATCAACAAAGGCGAAATTGTGCTGCAGGACATGGTGGACCATATCCGCGACGAGCAGGGAAAAAGTGTGGACACTTTATTCCGGGAGGTATTCAAATGTTAGGGAAATTATTAAAATATGAATTAAAGGCCAGCGGCAGAATGCTGCTTCCCATTTACGGCGCTGTGCTGGTGATGGGCATTATTTCATCGCTGTTTTTAAGAACGGCGCCAGACATGAACTGGGATAATACAATTATGACCGTTCTCACAATGGTTTCCATTATCCTGTTCTTCGGGCTGATTTTTGCGGCCCTTTGCCTGAGCCTGGTTGTTTCCATTCTGCGGTTTAAAAAGAACCTTTTGGGCGAAGAGGGATATTTAATGAACACTCTGCCGGTTTCTACCTGGCAAAATATTGTTGCAAAGGCGATAGTCGCAGTGCTTTACCAGATTATTAGCCTCATTGTGGCAGTGTTTGCAGGATTTTCGTTCACAATGGTGGGAGCCAACGTGTCTTTCGTAGAGATTTTTGGTTCTGTGATTGACGCATTTCGCGAGATTTTAAGCCAAATGGGCGGTGTTTTCTGGCTATACGCAGTGGAAATTTTGGTAATTATGCTCATTAGCACGTTTGGCTCTAACATGATGATTTACGCCTCCATGAGCGTGGGACATTCTATGAATTCCCACAAGGTGGTATCATCGGTTGCGGTATTTCTGGGATTTTACATCGTCAGCCAAATCATCAATTCATTTTTACTGGCAGGCGGAGCATACTTTTACGCCCTTGCGGGATCCTATTCCCTCAGTGAGCTATACCGTCCCCAGCCGGCTATTTTGGCGATATTAGTGTTAGAAATTGCCTATCTCACGGCATATTTCTTTATTACAAAATATTTCTTAAAACGCAGGCTGAACCTGCAATAAATAAAAAATGCACTCCATCCAAAAGGCATGGGGCGCAGGCAATTTTGCCTGCGCCCTGTGCTTTATTTATTTAAGCGGAAATCTTTTGGCAGTAATTGATAAACGCTTTTAAAACTTTTAATAAAATTGCTGTGATTGGAAAAACCGGCCTTTTCAGCGATTTGTGAAACCGGCAAATCTGTGTTTAACAGCATAAGCGAGGCCTGTTTTAGCCGGACTGACATTAAATATTGTTTGGGGCTTAAGCCGGTGAGCGCTTTAAATTTATGAGAAAGATAAAAATTGCTGATGAAAAATTCTTTGCTCAAAGCGTCAATTTTAATATCTTCATAAAAGTGCTGGTCGATAAACTGCTGAATTTTAAAAATTTTATCTTCTGCGGGAGAGTGCGAACCGGCAAAACGCTCCGGGTTGTGCTTTCGTATGAGTGCCAAAAGCTCCATAATGCAGGCGAGCACCAAATCGTTTGCATATTCATCGCCGGTGTTATAAGAAATGATGTTTTGAAAAATGCGGACTGCGGCGTTTTGAAATGGGGTAATATCAAAAACATGAACAAAATTTTGAGGATGGTTTTTTAAAATAGACAGCAGGCGGGCGTCCTGCAAACAGGCATCGGTGGTTGGGACATGAAGGGTTACGCAAAACCGCTTATATGATGGATGCAGCTGCTTCACGGAATGTTGTTCCAAGTTGCTGATAAAAATAAGGTTGTTTTTACTCACCGTATATTCCATGCCGTTAATCGTAACTTGTGCAGCGCCGTCTAAAACGCAAATCAGCTCATATTCGTTATGAAAGTGAATTTCCTTGTGGTAGCTGACGGTATCGTCAAAGTAGGAGGATATCACAATGTTTTGCATTATAAAACAATCCTTTCAAAAAAAGCAAATTTTACTGAATTTTAAGCAAAATATATGATTGCACTTCTAAATTTGATGTGCTATGATTATAGCATCAAAAATAAAACTTGTCAACTGTTTGGAGTGAACGCAAGTTGAAATATGAACCATTTCATTATTCAAGTTTAAAGGAACTGAAAGCAAAATTTGATGAATATTCCCTTCCGTTTTATGCACAGGAGAATACAGATATTTTGTTTGAAAAGGTGAAAACGGGCAGTTGGGAGCTGAAAAACAGATTTGTTATTCAGCCCATGGAGGGGTGCGACGGAACGGCCGCAGGCGAACCGGGCGAACTGACAAAGCGGCGATATCACAGGTTTGCCGAAAGCGGGGCGGCCCTTATTTGGATGGAAGCCGTTTCTGTTGCAGCCGAAGGCAGGGCGAATCCGCGGCAGCTTTACATCTGCGGCAAAACGGCGGACTCCTTTAAACGGCTTACAGAGTCTGTGAAAGAAATCTGCATGAAGCAAAACGGGTTTGAACCTATGGTAATTCTGCAGGCCACACACTCTGGCCGGCAGTCGAAACCTGGCGGCAGCCCCGCCCCGGTGATTGCATACCATAACCCGGTTTTTGAAAAGGAACATCTGCTGAATCATGATTGCATCATTTCAGATGATGCTTTAAAAAAGTTAGAAGAGCGTTTCGGATATGCGGCACATTTGGCGCAGATGGCCGGATTTGACGGGGTGGACATAAAATGCTGCCACGGATATCTGGCAAACGAGCTGCTTTCTGCATTTTCCCGCCCTGGCGCCTATGGCGGCAGTTTTGAAAACCGCACCAGATTTATTAGAAACTGCATAGCAAACGCAAACGCGGCGGTTACAGGAAATTTCATGGTGACATCTCGGCTGGGCGTGTATGACGGTTTCCCTTACCCCTATGGGTTTGGTGTAAAAGAGGGCGAGGGCACAAAGGTTTGTGCAGACGAGGCCGTGCAGCTTGTGGGAATTCTGCACAATCAGCTGGGCGTAAATATCATAAATATCACTACGGGAAACCCCTATGTAAACCCACATGTAAACAGGCCGTATGACAGCGGAGGCTATATCCCTGATGAACATCCTTTCGTTGGCGTTTCAAGAATAATCGCCTGTGCCGGGCAGATTCAAAAGGCATATCCGAAAATGGCCGTTGTCAGCTCGGGATATTCATACTTGCGCCACCTTGCGCCCTTTGCTGCCGCAGGGGCAATAGAAAACGGCCTGTGCACCATGGCAGGCTTTGGCAGAACAGCCTTTGCCTATCCGCAGTTTATTGCGGATTTAAAGAAAAACCGAAAGATGGATCCCAAAAAATGCTGTATCACCTGCAGTAAATGCACCCAGCTGATGCGGATGGGAACAGTTTCCGGCTGTGCCGTACGCGACCGGGAAGTCTATTTGAAATTGTATCAAAAAGCGTGCAGCGCAGAGAAATAAAACAAGGGAGGTAGATTCATGCAAACTGCAATTATTACAGGATCTGCAAGCGGCATTGGAAATGCTGCCGCCTGCCTGTTTTTGGCAAAGGGATGGCGGGTAGTGGGGGCGGACCGGAGAGAAAGAGAAACGATTGTGCAAATGAAACAGCAATTTGCAAATTTTATTCATGTTCAGGCCGATATTTCAGACGAAGACGGCAGACGGCACATTTTAAAAGCAGCGGAGGCCGGCGAAAATGTTGTTAAAGCGCTGGTAAACGCGGCTGGAGTTGCTCCCAAAAACCGCTGCGACATTTTGGAGATGACAGAAGAAAGTTATGATTTTGTAATGAATATTAATACAAAAGGCACCTTTTTCTTAACGCAGCTGGTTGCAAACCATATGATTCAAAATGCTGGCTCTGCCGACGAGGCAAACGGAGCAATTGTCAACATATCCTCGCTGTCCGCCTATACAAGCTCAACAAGCCGCGGTGAATATTGCATTTCAAAGGCCGGGGTATCCATGATAACCAAACTATTTGCAGACCGCTTAGCGGAATTTAACATAACGGTGAATGAAATTCGACCGGGAATTATTGCAACCAACATGACAAAACCGGTAACAAATAAATATGATGCACAAATTAAAAGCGGCCTTCTTCCTCTGGCCCGGTGGGGCCGGCCTGAGGACGTTGCAAAAGCAGTGTATGCTTTGACAGACGGGAGCTTCCCCTACACAACGGGGCAGTCGATTGACGTTGACGGCGGGTTTCACATCAGGCGTCTTTAACCGAAGGAGGGATGAAGGTGCAGCGCGGACAGATTGAATTTTCAGGCAAACTGCTTACGTTGTATTCGGTTGATACACTCATTGTTGGCAGCGGCTGCGCAGGATTAAACGCTGCAGACAGTCTTTTCGATTTTGGCCATCAAGACATTGCGCTGGTGACCGAGGGAATAAACATGGGAACTTCACGAAACACGGGAAGCGATAAGCAAACCTACTACAAACTGTCGTTGGTGTCGGGCGAGAGCGATTCTGTGTCAGAACTGGCGCAGACGCTGTTTTCCGGCGGGGGTGTTAACGGCGATACCGCCCTGGCCGAGGCGGCCTGTTCGGTGCGGTCGTTTATGAAGCTGGTGAACCTGGGGGTTCCGTTTCCCACAAACCGCTATGGCGAATATGTAGGTTATACTACTGACCACGACAACAGAAAACGTGCCACCTCCGCCGGCCCGCTGACGTCAAAATTTATGACTGAGTGCTTAGAGCAGTCGGTGCGCAGAAAGCAAATTGAAATTCTGGACGAAACCATTGTTTTTAAACTGCTGGTAGAGGATGGTGCGGTGAGCGGTGCAGCAGGATTTGATAAAAAGAAAAATGAGTTTGTAATGTTTCGCTGTAACAACATTGTGCTTGCAACCGGCGGGCATTGTCAAATTTATAAAAACACCGTTTATCCGCCGGGACAGACTGGAATGACGGGAATGGCCCTGGAAGCCGGTGCCGAAGGCGCAAATTTGCAGGAGTGGCAATATGGAATTGCGTCTGTTGATTTTAAGTGGAATCTCTCCGGCACCTACCAGCAGGTGATGCCTCGTTATATTTCAGTGGACGAATACGGAACAAAGCGGGAATTTTTGCCCGGCTATTTGAAATCCGTGGCCGACAGCGTAAATTTTGTGTTTTTGAAAGGATATCAGTGGCCCTTTGACACCGAGAAAATTTGTGGTTCCAGCGTAATTGATTTCATTGTTTATAACGAAACGGTAAATAAAAACAGAACCGTTTATTTAGATTTTACATGTGAGCCAACCGCCCTTTTAAACGGATTTGGCGATTTGTCCCAAGAGGCATATACCTATTTAAAAAATTCCGACGCGCTGATTAAAACCCCCATTCACAGGCTTTTAAAAATGAACCGCCAAGCTGTTGAGCTTTTTTATCGTCACGGCATAGATCTTAGCCGTGAGCCACTGAAAATAACGGTGGCCGCACAGCATACAAACGGCGGCCTTGCCGTTGACGAAAATTGGGAAACGAACATCAAAGGGCTTTATGCCGTGGGGGAGGCCGCCGGTACTTTTGGGACTTACCGGCCGGGCGGCACAGCGCTGAATGCAGCACAGGTTGGGGCGCTGCGCGCGGCGGAACATATTGCATATGCTAAAGAAACAAGAGATTTGAAAGCCACGGAAGCGTATAAGCAAATTGCAATGGAGCAGGGGATGGATGACTTTTTCAGGCTGACCGCTGCAAATTCCGGCAGAGGACATGCTGGCTTTAAAAAAACGTATGAAGCGTTACAGGCGGAAATGAGCAGATGTGCTTCTATGATACGAAACATGATTGAGATGGAACGCCTGAAAGAAGCGGTATCCTCAGAGCTTTGCAGGTTTTGGCAGGCGGCGGAAGGCGTTTCTGCTGACGATATACCTGCGTGTTTAAAATACCGGGATATGCTGATTACCCAAACGGCGGTGTTGGACGCAATGATTTTTTCGGGCAAAAAAATGGGCAGCAGGGGCGGCGCACTTGTTTTAAAAGACAGCAAAACTTTTTGGAGCGCAGCAGATATTTTGCATCTGGCCCCAAAAAGCAGCAACGCCTTTTGTGACAAAATTATATATACAACATACCGGCAAGCAGGGGCAGACAGCCGCATGGAAGATGTTCGCCCCATTCCTAAAAGTGACAATTGGTTTGAAACGGTTTGGAACGAATTTTTAGAGAGGAGAGGGAAACATGCTTAAATCAGGCTTGGTGTCTGTTTCGTTTCGGGGTCTTGCGCCGGAAGAAGTTGCAAAAGTAGCAGTTGCGTCACAGTTGGAAGGAATTGAGTGGGGAGGCGATGTTCATGTGCCCCCGGGCGATTTAGAGCGTGCAAAGCAGGTGCGGGCAATCACAGAGCGGGCGGGTCTTAAAACCTTTGCCTACGGCTCTTATTACCGGGCGGGGGAAAATGAAAATCCAAAACAGGATTTTTTGCCCTACTTGCAGGCGGCAGAAGTTCTGGGAGCGCCGAGCATTCGTGTTTGGGCAGGCACGAAATGGTCCTGGCGGGCGGACGAGTCCTATGTGAAAAGGGTGGTGGAGGACACAAAAATCATTTGTGATATGGCAAAAGAGCGGCACATGAAAATTTGCTATGAATATCACGGCTGGACGCTGACAGATAACCGGTTCAGTGCGGTCGATACCGTAAAACTGGCAGAACGGGATAATCTGTATCTTTATTGGCAGCCGAACTTTACATTAACAGAAGAAGAAAACCGGCTGGCCTTAAAAATGGTGCTGCCGTATCTTGACCATGTGCATGTGTTTTATTGGGATGCAAACGAAGCCAGGTTTCCACTAAGTCAGGGGCAAACGCTTTGGAAAAGCTTTATAGACATGATAAAAAAAGACGGGAAAAACCACGGCCTCATGTTAGAATTTTTAAAAGATGACAGCACACAGCAGTGCATAAATGACGCTTTGACGTTAAATTCATTATTAATTTAGGAGGAATGAAAGATGAAATTTGTGGGGCACACAATGGGAACGCCGAATTTAACGGTGGCAGAAGCAATAAAGCTTTATCAAACAATTGGTCTTGACGGCATTGAAATCGTCGCCCAGGAGGGTGGAGCGTTTTCAATTGACGACCCGGCAGACAAGATTGAAACCATTTTAAGCGAAGCAAAGAAATTACCAGACGGAGTGGTAACGCTTACGCCTTACTATTGGGACATTAACAACATTGACCCAAAAATTGCAGAAGAAAACATTTGCGGCATGAAAAGGGCCATTGACCTTGCAAAAAAAATGGGTGCAGGCTTTGTGCGGGCTTATGGCGGAAAAGAGGAGGCCGGCGGCACCTGGGAAGAAAACTGGAAAAATGCGGTGGCGGCTATGAAAGAAATCGGCAGATATGCCAGCGGCACAGGCGTTACCGTTTTGGTAGAAAACCATCCAGGAACGGTGACCAGAACAGGCGAAAATACTTATAAGCTGATTAACGAAGCTGGATTTGACAGTGTAAAGGCGCTGTATGACCCGGCGAACGTTCTTCATGACACAGAAGAAGACTGGAAGTATACCTTTGAGGTTCAGAAAGACATCATCAGATATGTGCATGTTAAGGATTATTATATGGAAGGCACGGAGCGGAAAGCCTGCGTAGTAGGCAAGGGAATTGTTCCTTGGAGTGAAATTATGAAACTGCTTTCGGGCTATCGGGGCTATTTGTCTTTTGAATATGAAAAACGCTGGTATCCTGACCAGCTGCCCGATGCGGAAACAGGCGTAAAAGAATGTGTTAATTATATAAAAAGCTTATTGTAAAAAGCGGATTGGAGAATTGATATGTTAAACGTGGGAATTATAGGCTGCGGCGGAATTGGACGGCTGCATGCCAACGCTTATTCCAAAGTAAAGGATGCAAACCTCTGTGCGCTGATTGATACGGATATTGGCCGGGCGGAATCGCTGGCGGCGGAATTTGGTGGAACGGCTTATCTATCAATTGATGACGTGCGGGAAAAGCTGGACCTTGTAAGCGTGGTCACACCGCCTGCAGCGCATTTTGATATTGTGATGGATTTGCTGGACAGAGGCATTGCAGTTTTTTGTGAAAAACCGCTGACCATGGATGTTTCACAGGCAAAAGCAATTGAGAAGAGAAGCAATGAAACAAAAATTCCGGTGGGAATTGGATTTAAAATGCGCTATGAGCCGATTTTTCAGAGAGCGAAAGAGCTTGTACCCGAACTGGGGAAAATTTTTGCCGTATCGGCAGTGAAAAACCAACCCTTTGACGACGATCCCAACAGACAGTGGATTAAAAAAACAGGCTGCATGTATGAACTTTCTGTTCATGATTATGATTTAATTCATTGGATTTTAAACACCGAGCCGGCCGCAGTTCGGGCGGAGCTGGATTATTCCTTGGGCTGGGAACGGGAAAATCAGGCCTATCTCACTGTGGATTATTTCGGCGGCATAAAGGGGCAGCTCATGAGCTCTTATTCGACCGGTACTGTGTGGACAGGATATGATTTAGCCTTAAGCTTTGTTGGAGAAAACGGCTACATGAGAATTGAACGGCCTGACAGAATTGTTATGAACACAAAAGGCTACCGTGTTGAAACCGTTGAGCCTCTCGGCGGCATGGACGTGTTTGTAGTGCAAATGCAAAGTTTTATTCACAAGGTATTAAAAAAAGAACCCTATTTTCCAAACGCAGCAGACGGTGCTTTGAACACCATTTTAGTGGAGGCAGCGAACCGGGCTCACAGGGAAAAGAAAAAGGTGTTATTAAACGACATGTAAACAAAGGACCGCGATAACCGCGGTCCTTTGTTTTATTTAATCAAGGGGAGATGAAAGCTTTTTAATCAACGCTGCCGCTGTTGGCTCTTCAAGGTCAATGGGGTTTTGGGTTTCATAAAACGAGTCAAGGTAGTGAGAGTCGGAGCTGGTAATGATTCGATACTTCGAAAGGAAGGGAAACTTTAAAAGGGCTTCCTCTTTCGATGTATTTTTTGAAAGCTCCACGGTGGTAAAGCCCAAATCCTCCGGCACGGTTCCCAAATTGGAAATTACGCTGTAGGCGGTTTTATCCACATGGGCGGGAACAACAACCGCGCCAAAACTTCGCGCCGCCGGCGCCGCGTCGTAAATAGAGCAGGACGCGGCCGTGACCAACAGCAGCTCTTCTGTTCCCGTGAGTTCGTCCTTTTCGTTTAAATAAAGCTGGTCGCCAAAAATCTTCGGCTTATTTTTAATTGGCAGGCGATAGCGGTCCAGCCAGCTGTTAAAGCCCGCTGCCTTTTCCAATGTGGGAAACAGGCAGACGAAATGGGCCTCCTCCGCCGTTTCAAGCTCCATTCCCGGCACAACGGTAATTGGCAGGTTTTCTGCAGCTTTCATGGCGGCCGCAACGTTTCCAATGCTGTTGTGGTCGGTTATGGCAATGATGTTTAAGCCGCACAGCACCGCCATGTTTACAATGTTGTTGGGCGTCATGTCGTTGTCGCCGCAGGGAGAGAGGGCGGAATGAAGATGTAAATCGCAAAAACAGGTCATATTAAATTACAAATTTTACAGGCCAGCTCATATGCGGTGTCCGACGATTTCAAAACCGTTACGTCCTGCATCTTTGCCTTTTCTATCGTGTCCTTGTCAGGTTCCATGCCCTCTACAACAACAATGCAGGCGGCGCCTGTCAGAACCGCAACCGCATCGATATTCACATTGGTCTGCACCGTCAGCCAAACGTCGCCCTCGTTTGCCCGGGACATCACAACGCTCAGCATATCGCCGATATAACATCCGGCGGCTTCTTTGTCCGTATCTCCCATGTTTGCGGCCTCAAGCCCAAGCTTTTCTTTTAATTCGCTAACCAGCATACGCGCACTCCTTCCTTTTCGCTACAAATTATGTTATTCCTTTTGTGTCAGTTTTGAAAACCGCTCCCGCATTTTATAAATGCAGTCGGTTTCCTCCGCCACGCCACGAACTATGTCCTCTGCCAGGCACTTGCAGGTGGGCGCACCGCAGGAGCCGCAGTCTGTCTGCGGAAGCCGTGCATAAATCATTTCAATCTGCTCCAGCTTCTGCATGGCTATGGAAAAGTCCTCATCTAAATGAAGAATATCCCGATACAGCACCGGTTTGTTCCAGTCAAGCTCTTCCTCACATACAGAAACCGGTGTTCTTGGAATATTTTTCCTGCCCTGCGCCTTTGCAATTTCCACAACACGCATTTTAGCAACATACCCATTTTCAACGGTAAGCGGGCCGCTGACACAGCCGCCGTTGCAGGAAAGCGCTTCTATAAAATCAATGTCTAACGTTTCGTCGTCTTCAATTTCTTCCAAAAGTGATATAATGCTGTCAATTCCGTCTACAGACAGACACCGCCCTTTGCCCAGCGCCTTAATTTCGCCGCCGATGCGCGCCCAGCTAATGCCTTCTAACGAGGAGTTGCTTAAAGGTTTCACCTCTGTCAGCTTTCCTAAAACCGGCAAAAGACGCATATACACTTCTTTAATTGACAGCACGCCGCTGATGGGCGATTCTACTAGGCCTATGGGATTGTGCACCGTGGTGGCTTTGGCCGCACAGGGGGAAATGAAAAATATGCCAATGTCTTCCGGTGCAATGCCGGTTTTTAAAGCCGCTTCACGCCGGGCGGCAATGGCTGCCGCTTCAACGGGGGCAATCACAGGCAGGATATGGGAAATCAGGTTGGGAAACCGCACCGTAATCAACCGCAGCACTGCCGGGCAGGCCGAATTAATAATGGGCTTTTCCAGCTTTCCCTCCTCCAGCAGTTTTTTGGTGTAATCGGTAACAGCCTCCGTTGCCTTAGCCGTTTCATAAACGTCGTCAAATCCAATGTGCAAAAGGCCGTTTAACACATAATTAATATCCCTCAGATTATTAAACTGCCCATACAGCGTAGGGGCAGGAACGGCAATGTTATATTTAAATTTATCCAGCTCAGCAAATGTGTCCATCACCGCCTGTTTGGCATGGTATGGGCAAACCTGAATGCATTCGCCGCAGTCGATACACAGTTCTTTTATAATTTTTGCTTTGCCGTCGCGTATCCGGATTGCTTCGGTGGGACACCGCTTCAGGCACGCAGTACAGCCTTTGCATCTGCTTTCGTCCAGGGTGACGGAATGATACAGCTGGTCATTGCTAAAACCCATGAATGACACCTCCAATGTTTTAAATCGGTGCTTTCGTTATGCAATATAAATCACAATCTCAACGGTGGTGCCCTCCCCCAAACGGGAGGTAATGTTGAGCTCGTCGGAATATTTTTTCATGTTGGGAAGGCCCATGCCTGCGCCGAAGCCCAGCTCTCTGGCCTCGTCAGTAGCTGTGGAGAAGCCCTCCTGCATGGCCTGGTCAATATCGCGGATTCCCGGGCCGTGGTCTGTAAACGTAATAATGAGCTTATCGGTGGTGATTTCAACATCCGCTGCGCCGCCTTTGCCGTGAATTACGGTGTTAATTTCCCCTTCATACATGGAAATTGCGGCTTTCCGGATAATATCCGGTGCAACGCCAAGCTGTTTTAGAACCTTTTTTATATTGCTGGAAGCCTGGCCGGCAATGGTAAAATCAGAACCGTTAATGTCGTAGTGAAGCTTCAGGTTCTGGGACATCGTTCTATTCCCCCTTGCCGGAAAGGCCATTTGAATAAAGTTCTCCGCAGGCCACATACAGTGGGGTGTCGGTTGTAAAAACCACCATGTCAAGTTTTTCGGCAAGCGTTATCACGTCTTCCCCGGGCACTTTTCCGCGGACAAACACAATTACTTTAATGTCCATCATTTCCGCTGTGCGGATTACCTGCGGGTTCACCAGACCGGTTAACAGCAACGCCTGGTTTTTTACAAATGCCAGCACATCGCTCATCAAATCGCAGCCGCAGGCGGATTTCACTTCAATGTCTTCCCAGCCGGTTACGGAGGTAATTACTTTTGCTTTTAGAATTTCCTGCACTTCTTTTAGTTTCATAACGTTTTCTCTCCTCACAAAATCGGTTATTCAGTCATGATAAATTTAATAGTTGTTTCGATTTTTCAAAAATTTCCCGAAGAAACGAGCCGCCAAGATGTTTTGTCATTAGCGACATGGCGTGGGAAATATCAGCCGGGCGTGAAGTCAGGTTGTGACAGTCTGACCCTATGGCACAAATCAGCCCCTCCCGGGCCAGGGCCTTGATGATGCGTTTTCCTGAAAAGGTTAAAAACGAGGGCGCGTTCATTTGAAACTTTGCGCCGACAGAGATGAGCTGGTCCAGCTTTTCAATTTCTTTCGGTTTGTTTAAATAGCGTTCAATGTGAGCCATAACCGGCGTTACATTCTGTTTGGCTATGATATTATATACTTCCTGAATGTGCCATTTATTCCATGCAGGAAAAGGAAGCTCCAGCAAAAGCAGGTCAGTTCCTTCAATGCACAGTTTTTCCAAATCGTTGTTTTCGGAAAGGCCGCCGTAAAGGGGCACTTCTGCTCCGCAAAGCAGCGTTGGAAATGTGCCGCCGTCTTCCTCCATCGCTTTTTTCAGCAAAGAATATTTGCTGTTCCGCCGCGCACAAAAATCTGGAACCGGCTCCCGTGTCAGGAAATGCGGTGTGAGTAACACAGTCTGGGCGCCGCTTAGATGCGCGGTTTTCAGCATTTCAAGCGATTCGCCAACGCTTTTTGCGCCGTCGTCCATTTCCGGCAGAATGTGAGTGTGAAAATCAATATACCTCATAACGCATTCCCTCAGTTTTTAAGACTCCTCGTAATAGTAATATCCCGAATAGTCTTTCGATTTTTTCTTTTTCCGGCTTGTTTCAATTGTAATAAAGCCCAGCACCTTTGCATTGGCAAATTTTAAAGCAGACAGCGCCTTTTGAATTTCTGTGGTTAAGCTGACACCGCATTTGCAGACAAAAATAACGTTTTCCACAAGCTGTGCCAGGGCCAAAGAATCTGCAACAATGTTGACAGGGGGCGTGTCAAACAAAATATAGTCATATTTTCCCTTTATAAATTCAATAAAGCTTTTCATTTTTTTTGATGAAAGCAGCTCTGTGGGGTTGGGGGGAAGGTTGCCCGCCGTAATACAGTCGAGGTTCAAGTCGCTGAGATGGTTGACAATGGCCTCCAGTTCGCAAAACCCTCCCAGGTAATTCGCCAGCCCCTCTTTATTTTTAATATTTAAGTAAGTATGAATTCTTGGGCGGCGAAGGTCTGAGTCAATTAAAAGAACGCGGGATTCCGTTTGGGCCAGGGAAACTGCAAGGTTGATGCAGGTTGTTGTTTTTCCCTCGGCAGCCAAAGCTGAGGTCATAAACACACATTTCCCGCCGTCTATGTCGGCCAGCGCATACATTAAATTCGTCCTTGCGCCCTTTAACGCTTCAGACAATGCAGGGCTGGAGTTTTTTGTTATTAAGTCCGCATCGGACAAAACATGCCTTCTGTGGTTTTTTATCATAAAATCGGGCAATCGCACACAATACACTCCTTAATCTTAGTATAAAATAATTACATATAAGTTTTTATAATTACAGTACTTTATATTATAGCAGAGTATTTGACATTTTTCAATAAAATAAAAAAATTTTAAAAAAATGCTTGACAAAAGAATTTGTATGCATTATAATAATCTTGAAATTAAAAATAATTATTATTATTGTTTTTGGGAGATGAACTATGAACTTTTCAAAACAGAGGGAGTCCATCCTGAATTATTTAAGAAATACCAAAGAGCACCCCACGGCGGAGCGCATTTATGCCGACTTAAAGCCGTCGCTTCCGAATTTAAGCCTGGCCACTGTTTACAGAAATTTGGGCCGGCTTTGCGAAACGGGAACGGTGATTCGGCTCTCCACAGGGGATAAAACCGACCATTTCGATGCTGATACCTCAGACCATCAGCATTTTGTCTGCACCTCGTGCGGAACGGTTTCCGATATGTTTTTCGAGCTGCCGCAAGAAATTTTAAACCAAAACCTCGGCGATAACTTTGTAGCAAACTACTATAAGCTCTATGTTTACGGCATATGTAAAGATTGCAGCGAAAAGCAAAAGAGAAACGCATAAATTAACTTTGTTTTTTATATTATTAAATAAATTTTTTATTATGGAGGTAACGATTATGAAAAAATTTGTATGTCCAGTATGCGGTTATGTTCACGAAGGTAACACCCCCCCTGAAAAATGTCCCCAGTGCGGCGTTCCCGGTTCTAAATTCACAGAAATGAAAGATGAAGCCTTAAATTTTGTTTGTGAACATGTGATTGGCGTAGGCGCAAAAGATAAAATCGACGCTGAAGTTTACGAAGGATTAAAGGCAAACTTTGAAGGCGAATGCACAGAGGTTGGCATGTATATTGCAATGGGCCGTCAGGCAATCCGCGAAGGTTATCCCGAAATCGGCGAGTTCTATATTCGGGCTGCGTGGGAAGAGGCAGAGCACGCTGCAAAATTTGCAGAGCTTTTAGGTGAAGTTGTTTGCGCCGACACAAAGAAGAATCTTCAGATGAGAATGGAAGCAGAGTGCGGAGCAACAGCAGGCAAGCTGGAAATTGCAAAAAAGGCAAAGGAGCTTGGCTACGACGCAATCCATGACACGGTTCATGAGATGGCGAAAGATGAGGCAAGACATGGAAAAGGCTTTGAAGGTCTTTTAAAGAGATATTTTGGTTAATCGTAGATACAAATAAATACGATTAGATATACTCTGAGAATGGCTTAAAATAAGGCTTTATGATACTTGGTCTTGAAACACGATTAGTAAATTTTCGCTAATCGTGTTTTTTTATATTTTTCTGTATTTTTTTGTTTCGTGGGAAATCCGTGGGAAAAGCTATCAAAATTGACCGCGTTTCTGATTTTTCCCACAAAAACCCCTGAAACCCCAGTGTTTATGCGGGTTTGAGGGGTGTCAAAATGTTTTTTTTCGTGGGAAAAAATTTTTCTATCAAAACTTAAGATCTCTGCTACTAATTTGATAAAATAATTTATAAAGAATATACATAGGAGGTCTTACTATGAAAGGAAGTGTACGAAAAAAAGGTGCAACATGGTCATACAGAATTGATTTAGGTGTTATTAACGGAAAACGCAGTCAAATAGAACGCAGTGGATACAAAACCAAAAAGGAAGCTATGCCTGCTTTAGACTTTAACTCTGATGAGTGGCATGCTGAAGAAACTGTTGTTAAAATCAAAGGTGTAAAGCATTATATATGGTTCATAATTTATAGTGAAACTCGTTTTGTCTTAGGCTTTCAACTATATCCTAATAGAGATTCACCTCAAGTAGAGATTCACCTCAAGCTTTCTCTTTGTTTGATAGTGTAAAGAACTATGGCAGACCTAACGCAATTGTTTCAGACCGATATTCAGCCTACAAAGTACCTACCAAATCCATTTTTGGCGTGTCACCAGCTTTAAAGATGACATTTCCAATAACATTATTGAAGCTTTTAACAAACAATTCAAATACTGGTATAAAACTCGTTACGGCTTTAATTCCTTTGAAAGTGCTAACAGTATGATTATGATGTTTGTTTTCTTTAACAACTTCATTAGACCGCATAGTTCACTTTCTAATCTAACCCCTGCTAAATTTGCCGTTTTTAAATGTTCAGAAAGGCAGCGAAACTCTTTGCTGCTCATTAGCTGACTTTTGCCTTAATTAATATACAAATGGTCGCTCTATGATTTGTACCCCAAGGGTAGGGTCTCATAAGGTGTGCTTTTGCACGTTCATTTTACCCTTGACAAATTTCAGTCGGGCATTTAAAAGCTATTTGGCAAAAATCGGAAGAATTATGTGAAATCATTATGCTATTTTTTCATTTTAACTTTACAAAACCGATATTTTTATTATATATCATCTTGGAGGTTGGCTCAACACTTTACACAAAACTTGGGATTGTCTTAGACAAAGGCACCGTTTTTTCTTAAGTTATAACTCGCCATTTTATTACCATTTCATTACTGAATATTTTAATTTCACCCATAATACGCCCTAATGATTTTACTGGTTACGCAACCTAAAATTACCAATAGCCTCTCTCGTAGCCCTTTTTTTAGTACCATCATTACGTTGATGTGCCTTTAATATATGTTGCATCTATCTGAAGTTCAGTTGAATCACCAGTATTTGGCGAAAAAGTTCAAGGTTTTTCCAATAGTTTATGTATTTGTTCATTTGCAAAAGTTATTGTAAACCGTGTACCATGGATCATGTTTTTCGTGTAATATACACCACGGCGCTCCTGTTCTTATAACCCATATTTTAGCATGCATTAGGTCTCGAGGGGGTGTAGCATTTTGATGTTATTAGTGAAACAAATCTTTAATTTAACTTAACTAGTATCTATCAATTCGTAATTGCTCATTTTAAGACATCTTGTTAATTGTTTTATCCTTATATGTTTCTTTGATGAAATTGTTATGTTGCTAAAGTATACTGTCTGAATTCATTTTTTTAATATTTTATAATAATTATTATAAATTTTTTCATAAAAATATTTACAAAATAATTGTTATGTGATATAATATTACAAAATTTAATATATTATATCACATAAAGACACTTTGTGTGGAAGTGTTGGTTAATATATGGTTATACTTTTAAACTTGTGTATCTTAGCACTCGTTTTACGGGAAGAGGGGTTGCGTATTGAACAATTTTCAATTTCGAACAAGTACAATGCTACCAGTAGTTTTACAAACAGATATTAAAGCCTATATGTTTCTAGCTTATCCAATGTGTGTGTTACGGGCATATGATACGTTATTGCCTTGGTATAATGAAAGATTTATTAATATTAAAATTAATGAGAACTTTGATTTTCAGTATGTTAAATGGCCATATGAAATGTCGGGAGAGATTGATGAAGTATTTGAATGTAATTATATTTATCGTTCAATGCTTGATAAAGATTTTGATATAATATCAATTCTTATAAAGCAAATTAATTTGGGTTGGTATGGATATGTGTTTTTTGATGAGTATCATTTAAAATGCCAGGATGCTTATAAAAAATATCATTTTCGTCATGATTCGTTGATTTATGGATATGATTTGGATAAAGAGTGTTTTTATGCGATTTCAATAGAATGTTTAATGGGAAGTTATAGAAAAACCATATATTCATTTAACGAGGTAAAAAAGGGATTTGATTTAGAAATAAAAGAAAAAAGTAAATATGATGATTATGGCAGAGAACTGGTTTCGATAATAAGCTTTAGACCGAAAATATTTTATAATAGTTATAGCTTTTCAAAACGGACATTTTGCGATAGAATATCGGACTATTTGCATGGTACAGACTCATTTAACGATTCATTTTATACTTCTATTAATCCGTGTCCTCAAGATAAGTTCACATATGGAATGAATGCATATATAAAATTTATTGACTATATAAAGCAAATAGAAGAATATGATAGGATTATATACAGAAACATACATTTTTTGTACGAACATAAGAAAAATATGAAGAAGAAGATTGAATGTTTATCGTTGCCATGTGAACTTATGGAGTATTGTGAAGAACGGTATGATAAAATAATAGATAATTTTGAAGTTGTAAGATTAGGAATTCTAAAAAACCTTTTGCAAAGAAAACGAAAAAGCATTAGCAAGAATAAAATAATTCAGCGACTATATGATTCCTATACTATAGAAAAAAAGGTGTTGACAATATTTTTAGAGCATATAAAAAGCGATAGTTATTAGGATAGTTGTTGCTATATATAAGGTTATGTTAATTTTGAATATATACTATAAAGATATAAGAGGTAAAAGGTGTGAAAAATATAGAATTAAGGTCAAAAATTCAAAATAAAACGGTGCAAATAGCAGTTGTTGGGTTGGGATACATAGGTATGCCGCTAATTCAATTATTGCTTGAAAATAATTTCAAGGTTGTAGGAATTGATTGGGATAGAGAGAAAATAAAAAAGCTTAATATCCGAGAAAGCTATTTGTCAGATTTTACCGATGGAGATATTAAGAGAATATTTGACATGGGTTTGTTGGTTACAGATTCATATGATATAATTTCAAATTGTGATATTGTTATTATATGTGTCCCAACCCCATTATCATCAGAAAAAAAACCTGATTTAACATTGATTGAGCAAGCGTGTTTATCAGCATCTGCTTATCTAACTAAAGATACATTAATAATTGTGGAATCTACGATTTATGTTGGAGCAACTAGGAACGTTATTAAAGAGATTTTTGACTCAGGTAGATTGAAGTGTGGGAAAGATTATTTTCTGGCATTTTCTCCTGAACGAATATCACCTGGGACAGCGAATTGTAGTGTAGCAGATATCAATAAGTTGGTAAGTGGAGTTGAGCCCCATTCTGCTGAATTAGCATTGCTTTTTTACAATTCATTTTTAAGAGCACCAGTTTATTTATGTAGTTCATGCGAAGTTGCTGAAATGTCCAAGTTGCTTGAAAATACTTTTCGGTATATAAATATAGCTTTTATTAATGAAATCGCAATGTTGTGTAAAAAAATGAATATAAATGTTTTTGAGGTTATCGAAGCTGCGAAGTCAAAACCTATGGGGTTTTTCCCGTTTTATCCCAATATTGGAGTGGGGGGACATTGTATAATGGTTGATTCGTTTTATTTGAAATGGATTGCGCAACAGAATGGAGTAGCACTTAAAATGGTTGATTCCTCTGAGTCTATAATTAAATTGTTTTTTGAGCAATTTATTGAATTCATACTTACTTATTTAGAGGAAAATGACATTGCTATTGAAGAATCTCAAATATTAATTATTGGGTTGGCATACAAAGAGTTTGTCAATGATACAAGGGAGAGCCCATCTATAAAATTAATGAAAAGGTTAATTGAGTATGGGTGCCGAGTTGACTATTATGATGAATTAATCCCGAATTATAAAAGTTCATCCTATTCATTAAATAGTATTAAGGAGATGAAAAAACATAGTTTGGAATATTATGATGTTGTGATTTTAATGAATAAACAGAACAATTTAAACTATCAAGATTTAGTTGATGATTCAAAACTAATAATTGATGTAAAAAATATTATAAAAAAACAAAGTAGCAATGTAATAAAAATATAAGTGAAAAAGGTGAGTAGAATAAAGATTTTACATTTAATACATAATATGCGAGTTGGTGGTGCACAAAGGACATTATATAATATTGTTAGCGGTCTGAGCGATTTTGAACACATAATTATAACTTATGCTATAGATGCGGCGTACTCAGAAAAGATTGCTGTGCTAAGTAATGTAAAGTGTGTTGTCGTTTCACATTGGAGAAAAATCTTTATGGTTTTAAAAGAGCAATATTATGATGTTGTGCATTATCATTGGTGGCCACAAATGGATATATGGTACACTTTTTTTAAAAATCAGCATAAGCCTATAATTGTAACATTACAAGAACAATGTTCACCGCCCGAGTATAATGATGTATATTATATTGCTGGTAGTAATAACAATTTACAATATATTAGCCATATGAAAAATAAACAAGTAATTTATTTAGGTGTAGATACAAATTCAATTGTAGAAAAACAGGAAGATAATAACAAAACATTATTGGTTATAGGTAGGGTAAGTACAATAATTGAGTCAAAGATCCCTGAAGATCTCTTTGAGGTATTTAGTGGAATGGAGATATCTTCAAAAAAACTATTGTTTTTTGTATGCGGAACAGGGGATGCTGAATTTATAGACTATTTAGAAAAAGAGAAGATGAATTATCCTAACTTGAATTTAATAATCAATACTGAGCCATATGTTGCGGATAAATATTCTAAAATGGATTATTTTGTATATTGGCTTCCAGAGGGCTCGACCGAATCATTTGGTTTGGTAATTGTTGAAGCTATGTTTAGCGGTGTTCCAGTGATTGCCCAACGTTTGGGTGCAATACCTGAAATAATTGAACATGGTGAAAGCGGCTTTTTGTTCGATGAACCAACCGAAATACAGTTATATATTAAAAAAATGGAAGAAGATAGTGTGATACGAAACACAATAATTCAAAATGCGAAGCAAAGGGCAGCTAAAATGTTTTCATCGGATATCATGATAAAGAATTATAGAAATTTGTATGAGAAAGTATTTTCTATTCGATAAATAAGGGAGATGAACTACTAAATGTTTGATTTGACATCTTGGGTTCATGTGTTAAAAAATGATGAAGGTTATTGTAATGTTATCAATGATTGCATTAAAAACAATCAAATTTTAACTATAGATAACAAAGTTGTTCGCAGAGAGTTTGAAGAATTCTTTAGTAAATTTACTCCGCAACAATTAAATGCCTATTGTTATGGGGTTTCAGGAAGTGAGGCTATAGAACATGCATTGATAATTGCTGAGCATATTACAAAAAAATCAAAATTCTTACATTTTGGTGGATGTTATCATGGTAGTTCTATTTGCCTATTAAATATAACATATTCGGAGACAAAAAGAGTATCTGATTATGTTTTTGATATTTTACATCCACCATATGAAACAAAAGACATAGGTGAATTCCCGGATATGGATGATTTTTTTGAAAAATTACCTGTAGAAAATGAATATGCAGGAGTTATTATTGACCCGTCATTTGGAAATATGGTTTTTAATGCTGGAATACACTTTTTTCTGAAATTAAGGAAGTATTGTTATGAAAAGAAAGTTATGTTGATTTTTGATGAAGTAAGAACAGGTATAGGTCGAACGGGTAAAATGTTTGCCTTTGAACAGTATGATATTGTTCCGGATATATTATGCATTAGTAAGGCACTCTCCAACGGTTTTCCTTTATCTGTTACTATATATGATGGCAATTCTTTATATGAAACAGAAAAAAGAAATTTACATAATAGAATTGAGACCACATTTGCAGGACAAGACTTAGCTCTCAAATCTGCTATGTATACTGTAGAGAAAATTTCTGAGGATATGACGCAGATTGCCAAAAAGGCCATATATATTATTAAAAGGTTAGAAGAATTAAAAAAATATAAATGCATTTGCGAAGTGCGTAACTTTGGGATGATATTTGGAATGGAATTTTCTGATAATTGGTCAGCAATAAAGTTTTTCACATTGGTTAACAAGAAAAATATTAGGGTGAATTATCCGAATAAAACTGTTGTTGTACTAAGCCCTAGCTTATGTATCGAAGTACAAGAAATTGACGAAATTATGGATTCATTTCATGATGTATGTAGTTTTATTTGAAAATCTGATACCGTTTATGATTAAAGAAGGGGTGTTTTATGGAAAAAGAAAAAAGTGTTATTATCTTTTCTAGAGAATATCCACCCAATTTGGTTGGTGGAACAGCTGTGGTTGCATGTTCAACCGCTAGGGGATTAAGAAAATTAGGTTATCATGTTACTGTTGTTACTAGTCAAAATAAAGATGTTGTTATTAATGAGGATGGAGTTGATATAATATCTATAGGTCAAGATATTTATCAACAAAATACAGGAATGAGTGATAGCAATATTAAGTATCATATGAGAGTATTAGCTTTTCTGAAGGATAGAGTTAAAATCTCACCAGATATTGTTTTGGTTCCTGATTTATTTAGTTATCCTGAAGCATATCTTTTTGCTAAAAAGAATTCGATACCAATAATTAATATTTTGTTGCAAGACTTTCGTAAGATGGTCATATATGACAGAGCAGAAACGCATAAAGTGGCCGATGGAGTAAATGGTTTTCCGAAGCATTTACTAGAAATAGAAAAAAAGTCACTTTTATATAGTGATGCAAATGTCTTCATAAGTAAGGCATTGTATAAGAGTATTTGTGATTTTTACAATATTGATGAAAGAAGATGCCACATAGTATATTTAGGTATTGATAAAGAAGAATTAACCGAGGCTCAAAGTCAATCAAATAATATACTAAAAAAAGAAATTTGCGCTGAAGATAGGAAACTAATCATGTCGATTGGTCGATTTGTACCAGTGAAAGGTTTTGATAAATTGATAGAAGCCTTTTCTTTGATACATTCACAGGCTCCGGAGTCTTTCCTTTGTATATTGGGACGAGGTCCAGAGAGAGAGTATTTAGAAGATTTGATAGTAAAACTAAATTTGAAAAATAGCATCAAATTATTATATGAACCAGATAGAAAAAAAGTTGTTTCATTGATGAATACATGCGACATAGCTGTGGTTCCATCTTTGTGGGAATCCTTCTGTTATGTTGCAGCAGAATTTATGGGATTAGAAAAACCAATAGTGGTCAGTGGAGTTGATTCGTTAAATGAATTAATTATTCATAACGAGTGCGGTTTGATATGTCCTGTTGAGGAAAATCAAAATAAACGTCAAATTAATATAAACAATTTAGCAGAAAATATTTCAATACTGTATAATGATGAGGATTTATCAAGAAGTCTAGGTAAGAAGGCAAAAGAACGTGCGTATACTATTTTTAATAATGATAGATTTGCTTTAGAATTGTCTAATGTAATAAATTCGTATTTGGGGAAAAAATGAAGCAGTTAGAGATTACAGCAATAATACCTACTTATAATAAAAGCTCATATTTGGATATTGTTCTCTTTTCTATAAAAGAATACATTCCAGAACTTAATATTCTTATTATTGATGATGGGAGCTTTGACGACACGAAACGCACAGTGGAAAACTATAAGTCCTATTTGAATTTAGACTATTTGTATAAAAAAAATGGCGGTTTGTCTTCAGCGAGAAATATAGGTGTACAATATGCAGATAGTAAGTATATTCTTTTTTTAGATGATGATCGGTTTTTTCTTGAAAATGCTTTAAAAGATATAAGTATGAAAAAAAATCAAATTTGTATTGGGGTAAGAAAAGAAGTATATTTTAATAATTTTGAAATGTTAAAACGAATGATACAAAGTGAAACGAATAATTTAAAAATGAGATCGGTATATGAAAGATATTACAGAAAAGTCAAACCGCTATCTAATGTAGAAATAAACATGATACCGTGGGTAATGTGCACATTCTCTAATACAATTTTGAGTAGGGATGTAGTATTGGAAGCACACGGATTTGATGAGTGTTTTAAGGGGTGGGGGTTTGAAGATTTAGAATTAGCTTATCGCATATATAAGTTAATACCGAATATAGAATTTAAGTTGGATGAGAAATTAATTAATTATCATGTTTTTCATTCTCACAAACGGATGATTTTAGAGCAAAAAGAACGAAATTATAATCTGTTCTATAAAAAACACTCAAATTATGAGGTGGGGTTGTATGAAAAATTCAGTTCAAATAAAATTGACATTGTAACATATAATGATATGATAAGAAGTCATATTATAAAAGGGGTTAACCATAATGCATAGAATGAAATTAAAAAATGTAGCAAAAACACTGTTTTTGTTTTCAAAGCATGTTAAATCTGCAAAACGTTTCAGAATTCCTATTACTGTTATCGTATACATAATGTTGTCTATGTCTGATATAGTTTTTAATGTTTTTTTATTACGTTACATAGTAGAAAATTATAATTCGGGACTACATTTTGAAATTTTTTTGTATATAATGTTTGGGGTGCTTTTATTTCAAATTGTAGTCTGGATGTTAGAGGCTTATTATAATGAATATTATGCAGAGGATTCTATACAAAAAGTGGAATTATATTTAAAAAATGTTTTATATCATAAAGTCGATAATATATCGATGGAGGAATTTAAAAAAAGTCATTTTTATGATAAGTATTTTTTTGTTGTAGAAAATCTAAAAGAAAGAATAAAAGGATATTTTTCATTAATAGAAGTATTAGTAAGTTCACTGATGATGATAGTTACGCTTACCGGATTTATTTTTATTACAGATCCAGTATTGATTTTTTTTATACTACTTCCGTTAGTTGGTGAATGGCTTATATCGCCTTCTTTGACTAAATTCATAAGCTTAAAAACTAAGGAAGTGAGTAATGTAGAACGCCGTTTAGAATATGTTGAAAGAGTAATGTACTTGAAGCAGTATTCAAAAGAAATAAGAACTACTAAGGTCAAACACATAATATTAAAGACTATGGATAGGTTCTTTTTAGATATGAAATATAATATCCAATATTATGGTCGGAAAATAGGAATAAGACATTTCGTAATACAGTATTTATTTCAAGGTGTAGCTTTTTTCGGAATATTATTTTATTTAGTATTCAGGGTGAAAAGTGGGAATGTTGCTATTGAAAATGCAGTAGTCATAGTAACTACATTTAACCAAACTGTATTTTCTTTTAAAAATATAATGGATTTATATATTACCAGCGTTGAGCAATGTGAATATTTAAAGGATATAATGTATTTTATTGGTATGTATGAGGACAGTTCCTGCGAAACAATTGAATATGTTGCAGTGCCCAAGATAATTGAGAAAATAGAATTTAAAAATGTAAGTTTTAAGTATCCTAATCAGGAAATTTATGCACTGAGAAACATTAATTTTGAAGTTAAAAGAGGTCAAAAAGTTGCCATAATTGGAGCTAACGGAGCTGGTAAGACTACAATAATGAATTTGATATGTCGTATTTATACACCGATTGAAGGAGAGATTTTAATAAATGGCATTAATATAAATAAGTTTAATTTTCAAGAGTATAAGCAAAGGATAAGTTTAGTGCGACAGCATTTTGTTGTATTTGCAACGACTTTAGAAAAAAATGTTCTGTTGCGGGAAGCTACCAACTCGGAAGATAGAAAGCGCTTTGTTCAGGCTGTAAAAAAAAGTGGCTTTTATGACAAGTATATTCAATTAAGTAAAGGATTTAAAACAATCGTTACAAAGGAATTTGACGAAGAAGGCGAATCGTTTTCCGGAGGGGAATTGCAGAAAATAGCAATTGCAAGAACAATGGCAGCTGACGCTGATTTGATGCTGCTTGATGAACCGTCCAGCGCATTAGATCCTATTTCTGAAGATAAATTAATTACGTCGTTGTTTGATCATGTTGATGATAAGCTATTATTTATAGTCTCACATAATATGTCGTATGCAAAGAAATCTGATGTCATTTTATTTTTTGAGAACGGAAAGCTCATGGAAATAGGGTGTCATGATGATTTGATTCAAAGGGATTCAAATTATTCGAAATATTTTAAGCTACAGGCAAGTTATTTTAA
The DNA here is from genome assembly GCF_037235575.1 of Congzhengia sp. NCBI lineage: Bacteria > Bacillati > Bacillota > Clostridia > Eubacteriales > Oscillospiraceae > Congzhengia > Congzhengia sp. The sequence goes on from NZ_JAXUNN010000028.1 coordinate 117,177, forward strand.
ATAGCATTTGGATACCACTTGGATTCAGCAGCATATTTAGTTCTTGGAGAGGAACTTTAAAAACTACTACTTTTATCACACGAGGTGAATGCGAATGACACGATTGCGCTCGTTGGGAAAGATTTTAGGTTATTATGTAAAGTACTCTCCATTGTACTTATGTTTGTTTTATTTAGAAGTTATTATAGGGGCATGGCTTTCTGTTTTTAACAGTATTTACTTAATAAGATATATTTTTAATGCTTTTGATAATCAAATATCATTACGAGATGCAATAATTTATCTTTTTTGCGCACTAATTACAAATACACTATTTTTTTTGTTCAGTAATTGGATGAAAAACTGTTATTCGCCAGCCTCTGAATTGAGGGTCAGAAAAATAATACAAACTAAATTGTTCGAAAAAGCTGCCAATGTAAGACTAAAGTATTTTGAAAATACAGATTTTTACGATGGTTATATGTTAGCATTGCAACATTCCAAAGATATAGGGAGTTTGACATTACAGAGCACGGGAGCTTTGTTATCTAACTTAATCTCTATAGTATTGATTGTAACAATGTTATTTACGGTTGATTTTTTCATCGTTGTATTAATTTTGTTCTCTGTTTTAATTGGTTTTTGGGTTGATATTTCGTTGGCAAAGAACCATGAAAAAAAAGATGTTGATACAATAAAATTGAATCGAAAAATTGATTATTATAAACGAGTGTTTTATATAACGGATATTATTGAAGAATTAAAATTGTTACAAAGGAATGAATTTATTTTTGAAGAACAGAATGAAGCATATAAAAATATGCATATAGAAAACAAAAAGTATGGGAAAAAATTAGTAAAATTATATGCAATAAAAGGTTTGTGTGAATCATTATTAACCAGTTTTGCAGTATATTTCTTATTAATATATAAATTGATGATAAGCAAGTCGATAAGGGTAGGAGATTTTTCTGCTACAGTAAATTCTGTATGGGGGTTATCCAATCAATTAACTCAGCTTGTTAATAATATAACAAATGTTTACAAACACAGTATTTATTGTGACAAAATATTTAAATTTCAGGATATGGACATAGAGTATTCTGATGACCTAAACAAGGCAATGTGTCCGAAAACGGCTAAAAAGATAGAAATCAAAAATGTGTATTTTTCATATAATGGTAAAGATAATATTCTAAACGATATAAATTTGACGATAAAAGAAGGCCAAAAAATAGCTATTGTTGGTGAAAATGGTTCCGGAAAAACGACACTGGTCAACCTATTGCTTAGTTTATATCAGGACTATCAAGGCAGTATTTTATTAGATAGAAAGTCAATAAGTGAATATGACAGAAAAGAATTATATAAATATATGTCATGTCTCTTTCAAGATTTTAATATTTATGCTTTGAGTGTTAGTGAAAATGTTGCCATGGATATAGTTGATAGGAAAAAAGAACAAGATATATATATAGCTTTAGACAAGGTGGGGTTGATTAAAAAAATAAACACATTACAGGATGGACTTAATACAATAATGACAAAAGAATATGCCGATAGTTCGGTTGAGTTTTCAAAAGGTGATAATCAAAAAATAGCTTTGGCAAGGATACTTGTAAGTAAATCATGTGTTGTAATTCTCGATGAACCATCCAGTGCGATGGATCCTGTAAGTGAGAATAGTTTTAATAATATGCTTATGTCTGCATTTGATGATAGAACTGTAATATTTATTACACATAGATTTTTTTCTACTCGTCAAGCTGATACAATTGTTTTGATTGACAAAGGTCATATAAAAGAAATAGGGACACATCAAGAACTTATGGACTTAAATGGAAAATACTCGAAAATGTATAATTTACAAAAAGCCAAGTACAATTTATAATTGTAGAAAATACTAATTTTAAAGAAGGAATTAAATATGGACACGATAATGATTACCGGAGGTTTGGGATTTGTTGGATTTAATTTAGCAAAATATTTGCTAAAAAACGATTACAATGTTGTAATTGTCGATGTAGCTGATTTCTTTTCGAGATCGAAATTCCTCGAACAAACGGATAGATTGAAGATAATTTATCAGAATTTAGCTGCTGATAGAGCATATGAAAAACTTCCAGAAAAAATTAAATATGTAATTCATCTAGCAGCATTGCCACATGTGGATTATTCTTCATATCATGAAAATGAAACTATACTTAATAATATACTATCTCTAAAAAATATATTACTTTACTCTATAGAAAATGGTTCGAAAGTTGTATTTTCATCGTCTGTTGAAGTATATGGAGGATGTAATAAAAATAATATATATTCTGAAACCGATGCACTTAGACCACAGTCTATATATGGGGTTTCAAAACAATTTTGTGAGCAGTTGGTCGCATATTATCAGGATAAATTTAACATAGACTGCGTAACATTGAGATTTACAAATTTGTATGGGGTGGGACAGCTACCGGATAGAATTATTCCGCGAAATATTTGTCGTTTGGCTGAAGGTATAAGGGGAGATTTGACAGCAAATTTTTATAGAGATTTCCTCTATGTAGAAGATGCAATTAAAGCGGTATTTTACATGTTAATGAAGGGAAAGCCAGGCACATACAATCTTTCGTCAGGGAAATCATACAACATGAAGTTTGTAATTGATGAGATAGTAAAATCATTTAATACTAATGACATATCGAATTTTGATTCTATTGCGATTAGTGAGAATCGAGGAAAATATTTAAACATAGATAATAGTAAAATATTGACCTATGTTCAATTGCCAATGACAAGTATTGAAGATGGAATAAAATTTACTGTGGAATGGTACCTAAAAAATAGGGATTGGTATATACAATTTAGACCACAGTACGAAAAAGAACGAAACGATGAAAGATTTATAATAGATGCAAATTATTTACATTTATATTTCAAAGAAAAGGAGAGTATATAATGATGAACACTTTAGAAAAATTAATTGAAAAGATAGAGCAAATTTTATCTGAACATGGAATTTATGTAAAGATTAAACAAGATTCAAAGTTGATTCAAGAATATCCAATTGATTCTATTATCGCCATTGAGATATTGATAAATGTCGAAGAGACGTTTGGGATTGATATCGACGATGATGAATTATCACTAGAATTATTAGATACCCCTACAGTGTTGTCTGAATACATAGAAAGAAAGCTGACAAATAAATGAGAGTAGTTATACATCAACCTCACTATTTTCCTTGGATACGCTATTATGTTAAAATGGCGAAAGCTGATTATTTTGTAATATATGATGATGTAGCGTTCCAAAAAAATGGTTGGATAAACCGAACAAAAATCAGAGATAGACGCGACTTTTTATTGACTATACCTGTTCATGGTTCGTGCCATAAAAAAATAAATAACATAGAGACAGTTGATGAATTATGGAAAGAAAAACATATAAAATCTATTAAAATAGCCTATCAATCTTCAAAGTATTTTAATGATTATTTTGATATAATTTCCGACACAATACGTGCTAGTGGAAATAACTTGTCTGATATTAACATATCTACAATCCGAATGGTTAATTCGATTTTAGAAATGGATGTTAAACTAGTCAAATCTTCTGAATTAAATACTGTATCGAAAAAGACTTCAAGGCTTGTTGATATATGTAAAAAGTTGAATTGTGAT
>NZ_JAXUNN010000029.1:0-16994 GCF_037235575.1 Congzhengia sp.
ATAAGCAAACCACACCGGCTTTCGTGCCGGTGTGGTTTTTCTATTGCGGCAAAAAAAGCTTTGAAGGCGGACAGCCATAACGTTTTTTTATAACCCTGCTAAAATATTTTGCGTCTGAAAAGCCACAAAGATTAGCAGCTTCTTCAACAGTGTAACACCGCTGAGCTAAAAGCTGTTCCGCACAGCCCAGCCGCAGCTCTAAAAGAAAATCCTTTGGGCGCTTGCCAAAGGTTTTCTGAAACCTGCGGCGAAAATTTGTGTCGCTGATACCTGCCGCATCACACACCGACGAAATGTTCAGTTCAGGATTTTTAAAATTATTTTCTAAAAACGAAACCGCCTGAAAAAATGTTTGATTTCCAGTTCGTTTTTCCTTTGCTACAGATTGCTTTTGTAGCTCCGCCAAAATCTCATAAAAACATGCTTTTGCTTCAAACCCGCCTCCGGCGCCGCGGGTATTCCAAATTTGGTGCAGCTTTAAAAACAGCGCGTAAAGCATTTGAAAATTTGCCGGGGTAAAATTTTCCATTTCGCAACCGGCGCCGTCTGATAAAAAGTGCACCGCCAAAATTTCGCCTGGGGTGTAAACTGCCCGATAAGCAAAATTCTGCGGCATAAAAATCACATCTCCCGCCGATGCTTGGACCATTTTGTCCCCGTTTGTAAAACAGCCGTTGCCGCGAATACGGCAGGCCAGCGCACAAAAGGGCCTTGGGGCCACCTCATAGGTGCCGCTGTCCCAGTGAAAACGGCTGACCGATAAAAGCTGAATGTTGATGTCATCAGCTAAAAAGAGCATGTTTTTCCCACCTTTTTTTCATTTATAACTATGTTACCACATTTTTTCAAGTTATTCAAGCCTGAAAAATCCACCTTTTGTTTTGTTTTTTCAGTTCCATTTTTGTTTATGCAATGATATACTGCCTGAAAAGGAGTGATGATCATGCAGAATTTATTTATTTTCGGACCAAAGGTAACTGCAACATTGAACCAAAGCTGCTGCAGCAAAACGCTGCAAACGCTGTGGAACGGTTTTTGTTGCACCGCCGGAACCATTGATTTTTTGCCGGAGAACAACTTTATCATGAAAATTGGTGATGTGCGTCCTTTGCCTTTAGAAAACTGCGACTTTTCCATTTCGGTGACAACAGACGGTCTTTGCATTGCTGCAGAAGACAGGCGCGGTCTTTTAAATGGCTACATGGCGCTGCTTCGGCAAATTCAGCCTATTTGCTTAGAGCGCGGAAGCGAGCAATTTTTCATTCCGTGTGGGGAAATTTACGGTAAGCCGGCGGTAAAAAAACGTATGGTGCACCTTTGTGTATTTCCCGAAACCACGCTTCCCTTTATAACCAAATTTGTCCGGCTGTGCGGTGTGTTAAACTACACCCACCTGGTATTGGAATTTTGGGGTACACTGCATTTCGACTGTTTGAAAGAGCTTTCCTGGCCGCAGGCCCTTACGAAAGAACAAATCAAACCAATCATCAAGGAAGCAAACGACATGGGGCTTGAAATCATTCCCATGTTCAACCACTTGGGCCACGCCGCCGCCAGCCGCGGTATTCACGGCAAGCACGTAGTTTTAGACCAAAATCCCAGATTACAGGGACGATTTGACGAAGACGGCTGGACCTGGAACATTACAAAGCCGGAAGTAAGAGGGCTTTTTCAAAAAATCCGGCGGGAGCTTTACGAGCTTTGCGGCGGAAGCTATTTTCACATTGGCTGTGACGAGGCCTACCGCTACGGCGGCGAAAATGCTGATATTTCCCTTTTAACGCGCTTTTTAAATGAAACGGCGGCAGAAATTGCCGGCGAGGGGCGCCGTCCTATTATGTGGGGCGACATGCTGCTGAATTCCGAGGCGGCAGGCGTGCAGGAGGGATACACCTGCAACTGCCGAAACAGCAAAGCGGCTGAATCCTTGCTGACATCTCTTGACAAACGGCTGGTGATTGCAGACTGGCAGTATGATGTGACACGCTCCCCTGTGCTCACGGCAGAATATCTTTCTTCCTTTGGGTTCGACACGCTCCTTTGTCCCTGGTATGATTTCAAAAACATCGGCGCATGCGTTGAAACGGCACAGCAGATGAATAACAGCGGCGTTATGCTCACCACATGGCACACCTTAAGCGCCCGCATGTTTTCTCTTTTGGCATGCGCACAGGGCTGTTTAACGGGAAAAGTGGACTTTGCCGGCCGCGATTATGCCGCTGAAACCGCCGCTTTGATAAGGAAGGTTTATTTTGCAGACGGAAATTATGAAACCGCAGGCTGGGCAAAACATCAAATCAGCGAGATAACGCTATGAACATGATATGCTTTTTCGGCATTATCCTGTGTGCCTGTGCTCAATCGTTGCTTGCAAAGGCCTGCAGCCACAGCACAAACAATCCAATTTATTTTAATATGGAAAAGGCGCTTTTTGCCTTTTTGCCGTTTGCAGCAGTTGTTGCCGTAACGAGTGCGCCCAGCAGGTGGTTTCACGCCGAAACCGCTATATTTGCCTTTTTCTTTGCCGTATCGCTGTGTATTTCCATGTATGCCGGCTATCAGGCACTTAAGCTGGGACCAGTTTCGCTCACCAGCCTGATTGTTTCATTTTCACTCATAATCCCCTGCGCTTATGGCATTCTGTTTTTACACGAACCCATAACATTTTTTAAAAGCACCGGATTTGTGTTTTTGCTGGCCGCCATACTTTTGACAAATGGTAAAAGAGAGCATAACACTGTTCCGGTGTCAAAAAAATGGGCAAAATTTACATTGCTGACACTGGTTTCAAATGGTCTGTGCTCCTGTTTGCAAAAACAGCATCAAACCAAATATCCTGGTCTGTATTTAAACGAATTCATGTGCGATTCCATGCTGTTTGCCACGCTCATTTTTGCGGCAGCTTTCGTTATATCCCGCAGGAAAACAGTTTCATTGCTCAAAACGAAAAAGGGAATTCACAAATTCGGAATTTTATCAGGCTTTGCAAATGCAGGCGTAAATTTTTTAACGCTGGCCCTTGCAGCTCGCTCCGACGCCAGCGCCCTGTTTCCCTTAATTTCTGCCGGCACCATTGTTTCAACAAGCGCCGCAGGCATCCTGCTTTTTCGGGAACGGCTTGAAAAACGTCAATTGGCTGCTCTTTTGGCAGGTTTTGCCGCTGTTGTCTGTTTAAAACTCTGAAACTGCATAATTTTCCAAATTTTGTTGAAATTATATATAACGTATGATATAATTAGGAAGATTTTGGATAAACAGTAATGATTTCAAAATCAATCTGAACTGTTGGAGTGTTATCATGGAAAAAAGAGAAAAGTTCTCTTCCAGGCTTGGGTTTATTTTAATTTCAGCGGGGTGTGCTGTGGGCCTGGGAAATGTGTGGCGGTTTCCTTATATTGTAGGAAAAAACGGCGGGGCAATTTTTGTGGTGATTTATCTTGCGTTTTTGCTGCTGCTCGGCCTTCCCATTCTGGTTATGGAATTTGCTGTGGGACGGGCCAGCCAGCGGTCGGTGGCGAAAAGTTTTCGCCTGTTAGAGCCTGAGGGCACAAAGTGGCACCTGTTCAGCTATGTGGCGCTGGGCGGGAACTATCTTTTAATGATGTTCTACACCTCGGTGGGCGGCTGGATGCTGGCGTATGTATTTAAGGCGCTGTCCGGCCATTTGCACGGTGTGACTACTCAGGGCGCACAGCTGGTGTTTAACCAACTGCTGGCAAGCCCTGGAAGCATGTTTTTCTGGATGATTTTAATTGTGCTGATTAGCTTTGGAATTTGCAGTTTGGGTCTGCAAAACGGTGTAGAACGCATTACGAAGCTTATGATGAGTTCCCTGTTTGTTATTATTTTAGTTCTGGCAATTCGGAGCATTACCCTGCCGGGCGCAGCAGAAGGGTTAAAGTTTTATCTGGTACCCAACGTTGAGCATGTGAAAGAGCAAGGCATAATCAACGTTATTTTTGCCGCTATGGGACAGGCCTTTTTCACTCTGAGCATCGGCATTGGCTCTATGAGTATTTTCGGCAGCTATATCGGCAAAGACAGAAGCCTGACAGGCGAGTCGTTAAGCATTTGTTTTCTAGACACATTGGTTGCGCTGTTTGCCGGCTTAATCATCTTTCCCGCCTGCTCTGCCTTTGGTGTAAACCCGGGTGAGGGGCCGGGGCTGGTGTTTGTTACCCTTCCGGGCATTTTTAATCAAATGCCGTTCGGGAAGCTGTGGGAGTTTTTGTTCTTTGTGTTTATGACGTTTGCGGCAATGTCCACCATCATAGCAGTTTTTGAAAACATTTTAAGCTTTTGTATGGACATGTGGGGCATAAGCCGCACAAAAGCGGTGCTTATTAATGCCGTCCTCGTAATTTTGCTTTCTCTGCCCTGCGTGTTCGGATTTAATTTGCTAAGCTTTATAAAGCCTTTGGGCGCAGGCAGTACCATTCAGGATTTGGAAGATTTTATTGTATCAAACAATCTTCTGCCCCTGGGTAGCCTGGTATTTTTGCTGTTCTGTACGCGAAAAAGGGGCTGGGGCTGGGATAATTTCATTAAAGAGGCCGACATGGGCAGGGGTTTAAAATTTCCCAAAGCCCTTCGGTTTTATGTGTCTTACATTTTGCCGCTGATTGTTTTAATTATTTTTGTCTTTGGTTATCAGCAAAAGTTCTTTGCTCAATAAAAAAGGTGCCTTTCGGCACCTTTTATTTTTTGTTCTCTGTTTTGTTTTTCAGCAGTGCTTTAAACTCTTCTTCCGGCAGAGGCTTGCTGAAATAATATCCCTGCATGATGTCGCAGCCATAGCCAATGCACAGCTCCATCTGCTCCTTTGTTTCCACACCCTCGGCAACGGTTTCAAATTTCAGCTGTTTGGAAAGCTCGATGACAGAGCGAATGACGCATTTTCCACGCTCGTCAGTTTCGTTGCCCGCCAAAAAACCTCTGTCAAGCTTCACCACGTCCACAGGTAGACTCCTTAAAAAAGTCAACGAAGAATAACCGCTTCCAAAATCGTCCATAGCCACGGTAAAGCCCCGTTGTTTCAGCTGCTGAATGGTTTGAACGCTTAATGCAACGTCACTGGACATTGCAGTTTCTGTGAACTCAATTTCTATGTAAGAAGGCGGAATTTGATACCGCATAATAATTTCCATTAGCCGTTCAGGGAAATCGGGCTCATAAATGTGAATTTGTGAAAAGTTCACCGCAACCGGCACCGGGGCGATACCCCCGCGGATGAATTCCCGAAGTGTTTTGCACACCAGCTCAAACATGTAAATGTCCAGCTTTAAAATAAATCCGTTTTCCTCAAACAGTCCAATAAATTTATCCGGGGTGATAACCCCGTCGCCGCAGCGCCAGCGCGCCAGCGCCTCACAAGAAACCACCGACCGCGTTTTTGCGCCGAACTTTGGCTGGTAAACCGCGTAAAATTCGCCGTTTTCCAGTGCATCTTCCATTCTAAAAATCAGCTGCCGCTCCTCTGTTTTTAAAAGCTTCATTTCCTCTGTATAAATACCGATAAACTGGTTGTAGTTCCCCTTAACCGCTTTTTTGGCAGTTTTTGCACAGTCCACCATTTGCCGCACCGGCATTGCTTTATCCGTAATTTCAAAAACGCCGTAGCTAATCAAAATGTGGTTGTGCCCATCGGCCTTATCCCGAAAACGGCTGTTTACCTGATATATTTTTTGAAACAGCCCGTCTATGCTGTCGGCCGTTAAAAGGCAGACAAATTCGTCTGCATACAGCCGAGCGCATATTTCATTGTCCTGCTTGGATGACAAGGAAACGGAGGCCAAGGTCTTCAGCACGTCATTGCCTCCATCAAGCCCCATAAGATTGTTATAAACTGCAAAATTGTTTACGTCGTAACACACAATGTAATATGGTCGGTCCGACCGTCGCAGAATTTCATTTGCCCGGATTTCAAACCCGCGTTCGTTTAACAGCCCTGTTAAGCCATCTCTGGAATATTGCTCTACCTGCCGTTTGTGAAGCTTTTCAATTTTATTCTGCTTGTTGAGAATAAGGAAAAAGAGCAGCAAGCTGCAAACCAAAATAGCGCTGCCCAGCAACAGATTCCCAATAAAATCGGCTCTGCGTTCATTTAAAAAGGCGCTGTCAGGAACCGCATAGCAAATCGACCAGTTGTTAATTCCAAGCGGTTTTGATACAACATAGTGCCGGCCAAATGAGGTTTTGTAATGCACGAAAAATTCTTCTCCGTTTTTTAAACGTTCCTGCATGACCTCTGTAGAAAATTTTCGGTCTAATGCTTCAGGTGTTAGAACATTGAACAAATTGTCAAATCCGTTTAAAACGCTGTTTTGATTTTTGGTTAAAATGGTTCCGTCCGAGGTCACCAACGCCGAAACTCCCTGTCCCTGAAAGGAAGTGACGCTGGTAACATTACCGAACGTTTTTTCGTTATAGCTTCCAATTACAACACCTTTCACCGAACTGCCTTTTTTTATCGGAACGGCAATTATAAATCTTGTGTGCCCCTCTTTCACCTGGCTTGCATCTAATCTTTCAATGGCGCGTTTGCCCAACATTGCCTCTTTAAAATATTGTCTGTTTTTACAGTCGACCACTTCGCCGTCATTGTCATATGCTTTTCCGTCCTGTCCGGCCACTGAAATTTTTGTAAAATCGGAAACCAGCACAATGGCCCGCATTCGCGCCGTAATGTCGGACAACTCAAAGTTTGTTTGAGACATAAATTCCGCTGACAGCGCCTCTAAGGTAGAGAACTGACCGTTTAAATTGGACTGCACCGTCCGCGTTTCTTGGTCAGCCAAATCAGACAGCGTCGCATAAATTTTCTGTTCTGCCGCCCGGGCTCCGAAAAACTGGTATACGATAAGGCTTGCCAGCATGACGCAAAGAAGTAAAATTGGAAATGGACCTAACCCCAGCCATGTTTTTTTCTCTTTTTCACGTTTATCCGCAAATTTTTCGAAAACAGAAAAAGGCGGGCCGTTTGCAGCTGCGGCGGTGTTACTGCGTGACACTTGTTTCATAATATTTCTCCTAAGATGTGCAATTGTGTACTTTTGCACAGAACGTATATCGTTTTATACATATACAAATTTTATCATAAAATGCGAAATAAAGCAACATTTATATAAATTTTCTCAGAAAAAAAGTGGGGTGTGCAAAAGTACACTTTTTCACAGCGCAAACTGCTGCATAAAGAACCTCCTACACGTTAAAATAGAAGCAAGGAGGTTTGTTTATGAACATCAATACTTATGGTTACATGCGTGTGTCTTCCGCCGACCAAAATGAAGACCGTCAAAAAATTGAGTTGCTTACCTGGGGTGTTCCTGCAGGCAATCTGTTTTGCGACAAGCTGTCTGGAAAGAACTTTTCCCGTCCCGAATATCAAAAACTAAAAACGCTCCTTAAAAAAGGCGACCTTTTGGTGGTAAAGAGCATCGACCGATTGGGAAGGAACTATCTCCAAATTCAGGAGGAGTGGCGGTATATCACGAAAAAGCTGGAGGCAGACATCGTGATTATCGACATGCCCCTTTTAGACACCCGAAGAGATAAGGATTTGTTGGGCACACTGATTTCCGATATTGTGCTGCAGCTTTTGTCCTATGTGGCGGAAACGGAACGGCAGTATATTCACCAGCGCCAGGCTGAGGGCATCGCAGCCGCCAAGCTCCGCGGCGTGCGGTTTGGACGGCCTGTAATTCCCTTGCCCAAAAACTTTAAAGAGATTTATCTGCGGTGGAAAGCAGGAGAAATTTCGCTTTCAGAGGCCGCGGATCACACAAATATGTCTAAAAACCAGTTTAAATGGGCGGCGCGCAAGCACCGCGGATTTAACCGAAGAAGTTAGCTATTTTCACTCCTGCGGGGCCTGCCTGCCCTTTTGCAGGAGTTTTTTTATCCCACTTTCTCCAATTACGTCAATTCCGGCCTCTTTTAAAATTTGCGCCGTAACACCGATTCCGTTTATCAGGCGGCCTGAAAACGTACCGTCATAAATTTTTCCGCAGCCGCAGGAGGGGCTTTTTTCTTTTAAAACGGCCGTTTTACAGCCGTGCCGCTTTGCCAAATCTAACGCCTTTTCCGCACCTAAAACATACTTTGCTGTCACGTCTCGGCCATCTTTGGTTATTACCATATTTTCCCGCCGCTCAGCCGGCGTTCTGGGTGTGGAAAGCCCTCCTGCCACCTCGGGACAAAATGGCACCAGTTCAAATGCCTGTTCCAGAGCAATAACGTCTTCATTGGGCACTGCCCTTCCGTCATACCGGCAGGGAGTTCCCAAAAGGCACGCGCTTACCAATATTTTCATCTTTACCTCCTGCTTGTCTGTTTTGCACAAAGGTTTATGAAAAACCTCTATCATTTTCTCTGCCTGTTTTTAAATTCTTAAAATTCTTTTAATCTTGTCTTAATGTTTTTATCATATCATAAATAAGTAAGGTTGTAAATCGCTGTTAAACAATTGTAATATTTATAATTTGTTCACAGCTTAGACTTATTTTCATTGTATAATGTTAAATAAGTAACGAATTCTATTAGGCAGAAAGGACTGTATGTAATGAAACTAAAAGCAAATTTAAAGAAGTTCAGGCCGAAAAAATGGATGGTCGTGACGGCGGTTATTGTTATCATCTGTGTTGCGGTTGGAATTTTCTTTTCTGCTTTTCGAAAAAATAAAGCCAAGGACGCGATGTCACAACTGTCAAACGAATCGTCGGTTTCCCGCCAGAGCATTGTTTCCTCTATCACCGGTACCGCGGTGGTAAAGCCCAAAGACCAATATTCCATCACCTCTTTGGTGAATGGCGACATTCTGTCTGCCAGCTTTGAGCAGGGCGACATGGTAAACGAAGGCGACGTGCTTTACCGCATTGACGCATCAGACGCGGAAAACAGCATTGAGAGCGCCAACATCGCCGTTGAGCGTTCGCAAAATAATTACAGCAAGGCTGTGGCAGACCAAAGCGATTTAACGGTGAAATCGGACGTATCCGGCATCATTAAAAAGCTTTACATAAAAAAAGGAGACTCTGTGAACGCAGGCGCGCAGATTGCAGACATTTATGACGACTCTGTGCTGCTGCTCACCATACCCTTTAATGAGTCGGACATTCCTCAGCTGTTTCACGGTGCAAACGCTACCGTGCGCATTTCTGGAACCAGCGATACGCTGTCCGGCACAGTAAAAGAAATTAAAGGCGCCAGTTATGCCAAAGCCGGCAATATGCTGGTGCGGGACGTGGTAATCCGGGTAGAAAACCCCGGCACCCTGATGGTGACAGACACCGCTGTTGCCTCCATTGGCAGCATATCCTGCAACGACTCCGGCACGTTTGAATATGTTACGGAAAAAACTGTTACCGCAAAGGCATCGGGCGACGTATCAAAGCTTTACGTCAGCGAAGGCGGCAAGGTGAAGGCCGGCGGCACAATCGCACAATTATCCAGCGACACAGTTTCTGAGAATATTAAAAGCAACGCTTTGTCGTTGAAAGAGTCCCAGCTTTCTAAGAAAAACGCACAGAAAAAACTGGAGGACTACACCATCACCGCTCCCATTTCCGGCACGGTGGTTGAGAAAAATGTGAAAGCCGGTGACAAGTTAGACAATTCCAACGCCTCCACCGTGATGGCGGTGATTTACGACATGTCCAGCTTAGAGTTTGAGCTTGCAGTGGACGAACTGGACATTAAAAATGTTGCGCTGGACCAGGATGTTACCATTACCTCCGACGCATTGGAAAACAAAACCTATCATGGCAAAGTAACCAACGTGAGCGTCAGCGGTACAACTGAAAACGGCGTAACCACCTATCCTGTCACCGTTGAAATTTTAGACTTCGACGACCAGCTCCTTCCCGGCATGAACATTGACGTTGAAATTGAAACGTCCCGGGCGGAAAATGTGCTCTCTGTTCCTGTTGCGGCAGTAAACCGCGGAAACACGGTTTATGTGAAAGGCGAAAAGACAGATGAAAACGACCGCGCGCCAGAGGGCTTTAAAACGGTGAAGGTTGAAACAGGCGTTTATAACGACGAGCTGATTGAAGTCACCTCGGGACTTTCTGAGGGCGACGTGGTTTACGTTCCCCAGCAGGCCTCCAAGGCCTTCAGCATGGAAGACATGATGGGCGGCATGGGTGGTCCTGGCGGAATGACAATGGACGGCCCGTCCGGCGGAATGGGCGGCGGTCCCTCCGGAGGCGGCTCGCCCGGCGGAGGTTCCGGCTCTGGCAGGAGCGGAGGCGCAGGCGGCGGAGGTATGCGCTAAATGAACCCTGCCGAAAGGAGATTTTCTTAACATGGAGAAACCATTGGTTGAATTTAAAGACATTTATAAAATATATGTAATGGGCGACCAGGAGGTCCGCGCCATTGACGGCGTTTCGTTTTCTGTTTATCCCGGCGAGTTTTTGGCCATTATCGGCCAGTCGGGCAGCGGCAAATCTACCTGCATGAATATCATCGGCTGTTTGGATGTGCCCACCACCGGCACCTACCTGTTAAACGGAACGGACGTTAGCAAATTAAATGACAACCAGCTTGCGGAAATCCGGAACGAAATGCTGGGCTTTATCTTCCAGCAGTATAACCTTTTGCCCAAGCTGAATGTGTTAGACAATGTAAAGCTTCCGCTCATGTATAAGGGCCTCAAGGAGAGCGAGCAAACAAAACGTGCCATGGAAGCCTTAGAGCGTGTGGGACTGGCAGACAAATATCACCACAAGCCCTCGCAGCTTTCCGGAGGTCAGCAGCAGCGTGTTTCCATTGCCCGCGCCCTGGCAGGCTCGCCCTCGGTGATTTTGGCCGACGAACCCACCGGCGCGTTAGACTCTAAAACCAGCAAAGAAGTTATGGCATTTTTAAAGGAATTGAACGAGCAGGGCAACACCATTATTCTAATTACCCACGACAATTCCATTGCGGCTACCGCGAAACGCGTTATAAGGATTCACGACGGCAAAATTATTTACGACGGCGAAGCGGAAAACGACGAAATTATTCGTTCCACGGTGTTTGCCCAGCTGAAAAAGGAGGCGGCCGCAGTATGAAGCTAACAAAAACCATGCAGCTGGCCATATCCAGCATTGTGTCGAACAAAATGCGGTCTTTCCTTACCATGCTGGGCATTATCATCGGCGTTGGAGCGGTTATCATTTTAGTCAGCATTATGGACGGCGTAACCGGGCAGGTAACCGACGTGTTTGAAAGTATTGGCATGAACAACATCTCTGTTTCCATCACCTCAAGGGGCAGTACACGGCAGATTTCGCCGGACGACCTGTATGAAATGGTGGACGAACATCAGGATTTGTTTACCTATGTGTCCCCCAACGTGTCTTTAAACGCCACGGTAAAGTCGCCCGCAGCTTCAGATAACACCAGGGCCAGCGTAACTGGTGTGGACGAAACCTATGATAAAATTAACACCCTTACCATAGAACAGGGGCGTTTTCTGCAGTATGTGGACGTGAGCAAAATGCTTAAGGTCTGCGTAATCGGTACCTATTACGAAAACGAATATTATGAAAAGGGCAAGGCGCTGGGACAGACTATGAAAATTAACGGCGAGCCTTACACCATTGTTGGTGTTTTAGAGGAAAAGGCAGACTCTGAGGAAGGTTCTTCCGACCAGTGCATTTACATTCCTTACACCAACGCCTCGAAAATGTCTTGGAACTCCACCATCGGCAGCTACACCATTATGGCGGCCGACACAAATCGGATTACCGAAGCAAAGACAATTTTAGAGCAGACGCTGACGAAAATTTTAGGAAGCAGCGATTTTTATAACATTATTTCCACAAAAGAAATTTTAGACGAAATGACCACCATTACCAACACCATGAAAATGGCCTTGGTGTGCATTGCAGGCATCTCCCTGCTGGTTGGCGGTATTGGAATTATGAACATTATGCTGGTGTCAGTAACCGAGCGTACTAAAGAAATTGGTATTCGCAAATCTCTGGGTGCAAAGAAAAAGCACATTATGCAGCAGTTTGTATTTGAAGCGGGAACGGTGAGCGGCATTGGCGGCGTAATTGGAATTGTAGTTGGAATTTTGCTTTCCTCTGCCGCCGGCAAGCTGTTAGACATTACGGTCACTCCCTCTGTGAGCGCAATTGTCGTTGCGTTTACCGTTTCGGTTGCAATCGGCGTAATTTTTGGGTTCCTGCCTGCGAAAAATGCGGCAAACTTAAACCCCATCGACGCCTTAAGGTTCGAATAACAATTGGCTTTTTTGATAGAAAGGATTGATGAATTTGAAAAAAATAGCTTCTGTAGTGCTTGCAGCGTTGCTGATTACAAGCGGTTTCGGCGCACTGCCGGTTTTCGCTGCCCCAGCTTATTCCGACAATGTTGCTCCGCTGCTTGCCGAGCTGAAAATTATGCAAGGCGACCCTGATGGGAATTTGCGGCTTGACGCTTTTGTTTCCCGGGCGGAGTGCACAAAAATTGCAGTTGCGGCCTCAAAATTCCGGGACACCGTGGCCACAGGCAGCAAAACGTCGCCTTTTAAAGACGTATCTGCCGACCACTGGGCCGCACCTTACATCACCGTAGCGGTGAAAAACGGGCTTTGCAAGGGATATTTAGACGCAACGTTTAAGCCCTCCGACACCGTGACCTATGAAGAGGCGTTAACCATGTTCCTTCGGGTTTTGGGCTATTCAGAAGAGGATTTTGGCGCATCCTGGCCGGATGGTCAAATTGGCCTTTCCCAAAATATTGGCCTGAGTGACTCTCTCTCAAAATCGGCCGGGCAAGAGCTCACCCGCCGGGACGTAATGATGATTGCCTATAACCTGTTAAACACGCCGGCAAAGGGTTCAGGCAGCGATTACATATCAGAGTTCGACCGGGCAATTACCGATGACGTTGTGTTGATTGCCTCAAACAGGGAGGACTCTTCCGTAAGTGCGGGCAAGGTGTTAACCTCCGCCGGAACGTTTAAAATTACAGACGATTTTGACTTTAATAACATTGGAAAACGCGGCAGTATTACGGTTCGGAACAACGACACTTTGGTTTCGTTTATCCCGGGCGAGCAAATAACGGAAGAATATATCGTCAGCGGCACAATGGGCTCGGATATTCTGTTCGACGGCAATATTTTAGATGTGGACAAGGGAACGCCGGTATATTTTAAATCCAAAACCTACACCTACGAATCTGTAACCCAGGAAATTGAAGCCGGCGACGTGTGCAAGGTGTTTAAAGACAAAAACAATGAAATTGATTATATTTTATTTACCACAAACCCGAAATCTTCCTCATTAACTACACCCAACACAAAGACCTGCGTTGTCACCTCGGTGCTGGGCGACAAAGTTTTAGGCTACATTGACGAAACCCTTTCAGAGGTAACGCTGAGCCAAACGGTTTCCTACTTTGACGGGGACGACACTTCAAGCTACCAGCAAATTTCCTCAAAAATTAAAGCGGGCGACACTTTGACCCTTCGTTACGACAAAAACAACCAGCTTCAGTATATCATTTATAACCGCGTGGACACCAACACCGACGTGGGCAATCCCGAAATAAAGCGCCACATCGTCTACTCCATTTTGGGCAACAGCATTATTACCTATAACAAAGGTGCATTTGACAAGGTAGAGTTCACGGCGGGAACGTTATTTTATGAAGACGACACCCAAACCTCCTACTCCGCTGTCTCACAGAAAATTGCAATGGGCGACGTGCTGAACGTGAAATATAAACAAAACGGCGCAATTGACTATGTTATTTATGAGGAGGGCAACACCATTGGCCCTGTGACGGTAAGCGGCACAAGCTGGTATTCCTCCTTTGGCGTAGATCCTGACAGTACCACCATCATGCGTGACGGTGCGAAGACTGCACTTTCAGAAGTTAAGGTTAACGACATTGCCTACTACTCTAAGGACCTGGATATGATTTTAACCTACAGCAAAAAAGTAACCGGCGTGTATGAATCGGCAACGCCAAATAAGGATACGCCGCAAAGCGTAACCGTTTCTGGAATTACCTATGTGTTAGAGGGCGTTGATGCGTTTACCAAGCTTTCGTCGAACGGCAGCTTTAACTTAGGCGACACGGTAACGCTGCTTTTGGGCAAGTCCGGCGAAGTGGCGGACGTTTTAACGCAGGCGCAGCTATCCGACGAGGTATATGGCTATCTGATTGAAACAGGAACAAAAGAAACCACGGTGAACGGAACCGCCGTTACAAAACCGTTTGTGCGGTTGGTGCTGCCTTCTGGCGAGTCCAGCGAATACATTACCACAAAGGACTATAAATCGCTTTTAAATCAGCCGGTTAAGGTGTCATTTAAAGACGGTAACGCCAGCGTTTCTGTTGTAACGCAACAATCAACCGTTTCGGGACTCTTTACCTGGAACAGCAATACCCGCTCGCTTGGAAACAGCAAACTTGATGCATCTTTAAGCATCATAGAGGTTAGCACAACAAATCCGGGGGATTCAGGCAATGCGGCAAACGTGTTCCCCCAACGGCTTAATGGCTTAAACTTAAACGCAAGCGATATTCTTTACGCAGAAAAAAACTCCGATGGAAAAATTATCGAATTAATACTCCGTGACATCACAGGTGACATGCACGAATACGGAGTTGTTACCTCCGCAAGTAAAAATACGGTTGGTATGTCTGTTTCGGGTTCTTATACTTATCTGTTAAATGGTACCTCAAAATCGCTTTCCACAAATGGCACGGCCTATACCGTTTCCAGCGGTCAACCAGTGAAAATCAAAACTTCAGAAAATGGTGCGGTTACGGGAATGTCCCCCTTAACCAAGGTGAACGGCAGCAAGGTTACTGATATATCCGGCTCTAATATCAATTTTGGCGGAAAAATTTATAAGATGAGTGACGATATTTCAATTTATACCAAGGACGCCTCTTATAACTACTCCATGCTGACATTGGATGAACTGAAAAATACCTTTGAAAACTACAGTATTTCGCTTTATTGTGATAAGGATGACTCCGTAGGCGGAAGAATTAGAATTATTATTGCAACTCCAAAATAAAAATAACTAAAGTGCCGCGTTTTGCAAGAACGCGGCACTTTTTTCTTTCAAAATTTTACAGAATATACAAAAAAACTTGAAAATTCCTCTTTACATTCGTGCATGTGTGTGATACAATAATTTGGAAATAAAAAAAGGTCTTTAAACGCGATGCGGGACATCGGCAAGACAAAAGGGGAAACGACGGAATTCAACTGCCCTGCCCGCAAACTGCGGACAGGGCTTTTTTATTTAAAATTAAAGGAGAGATGTTTTTTATGTCTAACGAAACACAGACCGGAATTTACGACGCACGCACCCTGGGCAAGGGGAAAATGCTTCTGCTTGGCTTTCAGCACATGCTGGCCATGTTCGGCGCAACGGTTTTGGTGCCGCTTTTAACAGGGCTTGACATTGCAACTACGCTATTAATGGCAGGCTTGGGCACGCTTTTGTTCCACCTGATAACCAAAGGCAAGGTGCCCGCATTTTTAGGGTCGTCTTTTGCGTTTTTGGGCGGCTACGGCGCTGTTGCTCCCCTGGCCGGAAACGGCACCATGACAAATGCACAGCTTTTGCCCTATGCATGCTTGGGCGTTGCGTTTGCAGGTTTGGTTTACTTAATTTTGGCCGCTTTAATTAAAGTTGTCGGCATTAAGCGCGTAATGAAATTTTTCCCCCCTGTTGTTACCGGGCCAATTATCATCTCCATTGGTTTGGGTCTTGCCGGCAGTGCGGTTACAAACTGCACCACAAACTGGTTAATTGCCTTTATCGCGCTGGCATTGGTTATTGTGTTTAACATTTGGGGCAAAGGCATGGCAAAAATCGTTCCCATTTTAATTGGTGTTTTGGGTTCCTGTGCCATTGCCGCCATTTTAGCGCTCACATTAGGCGAAACCATTACCGGGGCAGACGGAAACGCTTATATTACACTGTTTGGAAATCCTAAACTGCAGTTGTTCTCTGTTTCCGCGTTAGACCAGCTGAAAAACGCGCCGTGGATTGGAATTCCTGTAAAATGGCATAACACCGTGTTCGGCGGCATTGACTGGAGCAACTCCTCCTTAGTTATCAGCTCTGTGATTGCAATTGTTCCAATATCGCTTGCAACCATGATGGAGCACATCGGTGACATTTCAGCAATCTCCTCCACCGTTGGCACAAACTTCATTGCAAAACCGGGACTGCACAGAACCTTAACGGGCGACGGCCTGGCAACCACTCTTTCCGCCCTGTTTGGCGGTCCTGCCAACACCACCTATGGTGAAAACACCGGCGTTTTGGCGCTCTCAAAGGTTTACGACCCGCGGGTTATCCGCCTGGCAGCAATCTTTGCAGTAATTCTTTCTTTCTCGCCTAAGTTTGCAGCGTTAGTCAGCGTAATTCCCACGGCGGTTATCGGCGGCATTTCCTTTGTACTTTACGGCATGATTTCTGCAATCGGTGTTCGTAACGTTGTTGAAAACAAGGTTGACTTTACCAAGAGCCGTAACCTAATCGTTGCCGCTATTATTTTAGTTTCCGCATTGGGACTGGGCACCGTAACATTCATGATCGGCAAGCTCACCATTTCCCTTTCGGCCCTGGCGGTTGCCTCCATTGCCGGCATTGTGTTAAACGCGATTCTCCCTGGCAAAGACTATGTGTTTGGCGACACACCCGATGAAACGGAAACCGGCGTTAATTTTGAACTTTAATTATTTTGGAGGCCCGCTATGAAGCTGAAATCCCTTCTTTTTGACGAAAAGGCTGTCAGCCGCGCCATTATGCGCATTGCCCACGAAATTGTGGAACGGAACGAGTCGGTAGACAACATGATGTTAGTGGGCATTAAAACCCGGGGCGTGCCTCTTGCTCAGCGGCTTTCGGACTTTATTTATAATAAAATTGAGCCGTCTTTAAAGCTGCCCGTGGGCACGCTGGACATTACCTTTTACCGGGATGACCTGACCAAAATTAAGGAGCGCGGCCCTGTGGTGT
>NZ_JAXUNN010000030.1:0-225744 GCF_037235575.1 Congzhengia sp.
ACTTTGAAACTGCCTCCTCGCAGGTTTCGGATAATTCACGGTGCGGGGTGCCACATCGGAACGGACTTTGCTCCGTTCCGATTTTTTTATAAAAAAATAAATCCCGGCAAAGCTTTTCACTTGCTGGGATTTATGCTTAGTTATTTAGCGGATAACCGAAATAGTACAGCCAGAACGGGCCGCCGCTTTAATGTAAGCTGATAATTGATCCGCCTTTACGGTGGAGCAAACAGGCTTTTTCCAGGTTTTATTCATGATGTCATTCCCCCTTTCGTGTCATCTTTCTGAATATTTACTTAAAACGCCGATGATGGCGCTAAAGTACTTTCTGTTTAGGCTGTAAAGAATGGTTTTTCCCTCGTTCCGCGTTTTTACAAGCCCAATTCTCGTCAGCATGGTAATGTGATGATAGGCCGTAGAGCCGGAAAAGCTAAAAATCTTTTCCAGGTCTTTACAGGTAACTTCGTTTCGTTCTAACAACAGCTCCATAATTTTTACCCGGCTTTCTTCACACAGCGCATTGCCGAAATCCAATAGACTTAAATCCTTTTTGTTTTTTACAAAATCTAAAATTGAAAGATAGTCATATCCAAGAAGATAAACAGCGCCTTCCTGCACACCAAAAAAATTAATGCTATACTTATTTACAAGACAATAGGATACATATAAATTTAAATTGTTTTTTTTAATAAAACTTAAATCCATTATTCCTCTAATATGCTTGCTTAAAATTTCAAATGTCGTCTGGTTATAAACATCGAGGATTTTCTGATAATTCTTTTCATAATATTGAGAAAGCATAAATTCTTTTGCAATCAGCTCAAAGTGCAGCGTTCGAATATATGGTTCCGGATGAATAAAAAATTCATACAGCTTACTTTTTACCTCAGTGGAATAGTGCGATGTTTTTATCAGCGAAAATAGTTCCAACGTAGAGTTCATGCACGCATCAATCTTCTCGTCGGAAATTTCGTAAAAATAAAATCGAATCAGAGCGCGAAGCAGCTGGTCACTGTCTGCCAGTTCTTTCTGAATCAGTTTAAAGTTATAGGTTGTCGTGAACTGTTCTTTATATGGATTAAAATATTGTGTTGCAAAAAAACAGCGTCCGTTTTCAATGGCATGAAAAAAAACATATAAATCTTCCGGAATGTCAGGAAAAATGTCCAGCAAGCCGTTAAAATATTTAATATTATCAGCCTGTTTCTCACTATTCTCAAACGTATTAATATAATATTGTTTATTAAATCTAAGATAAAATATAAAAAGCAGGTCATAAATATAACCCGGTTCTTTTAACAAACGAATTTGAGACATGCCATCACCTCAACCTTCTTTACTTTCATTATAACAAAAAAACAAAAAAAGTCAAGAATTATGACATCAAACAATTAAAAAAATATAAACTTTTTTATGCTTATCAATGCCCGCAAAACAGTTTTAAAGCGGGCGAAATAGATTTTCCGGGGATATGTCAAAATGGCGGAAAAGCCGAATTGCTATATCCACCGTGATGCTCTTCGGCAGGCTGCCCTGCTCAATCTGTATTAATTCCGGCACAGATATTCCGCAAATGTGTGCCATCTCCTCCCTGTTAAGGCCGTTTCTCTTTCTCAATATTTTAACATTATTGCAAAAAATTGAAATTTCTTTATTTGTCATAATAAAAATCCTCCCTCCAACAAATTACATAATGTGAACTGTATTTTTTCTTTTTTGCGGCAAATATTGACAAAACCTGCTTTTTATGTTATAGTTAACGGTATAAAAACATTGAAAAGCAACGAGATGTCGATTTTTGTTTTATCTTGTTTACAGTTATATTATATTTCAATTTATTGGAGTTGTCAAGATGTATGTTCCAAAATATTGAATTATTATTTCATAAAATTGGAGTGTGATAATTGTGGATTTTTCACAAAATTTATGTAACATCATGAAAGTTCATGGAATTTCAAAGGCAAAATTGGCAAGGCAGTTGGGCGTTTCCCCCAGCACCATTACCAACTGGTTAGAGGGCAGATGCAAGCCGGGCATTGAAAAAATGCGGGAAATGTGCAAATTTTTTCAAGTTACGGCAGATTATTTGCTGACAGGCCGCACAGAACCTGCGAATTATTCTGCAGAAACAACACATTCGCTAACGCCGCAGAGTTTTTCTATGGCTGAAACGGGGAACGGCGCCAAACCGCAGCTTACCGCAAATGAAATTTACAGCATAAAAGAAATGGTTCAAAAATACGAGAAAGATAAAAAATAAGCATGCCCCGCGCACCTTTGCGGGGCATGCTTTTTTAAACCATACCGATAATTCACCCGTTCCCTTTATCAGCCGCAATTCTCCCATGCCTCAGCCCAGAGCAACGTCTAAAATCATCATGATTAAAAATCCCGCCATTACGCTGATGGTGCCAATGTGGGAATGTTCCCCCAAATGTGCCTCAGGAATTAATTCCTCCACAACCACATAAATCATGGCTCCTGCCGCAAAGGAAAGCACCCACGGCATAATGCCTGTAACGCTTCCGGCCACAAGCACGGTAAGCAGGCCGAAAACCGGCTCAACCACACCCGACAGCGCACCGTAGACAAAGGATTTTCCCTTGCTCATGCCCTCCGACCGCAGCGGCAGAGAGATGGCCGCCCCCTCGGGAAAGTTTTGCAGGCCCATGCCAATGGCAAGGGCAATTGCGCCGGCCAGCACGTCGTGGCCGACCTCCCTGCCAGCCACAGAAAACGCAAGGCCCACCGCCATGCCCTCGGGAATATTATGCAGCGTCACGGCCAAAACAATCATGGTTGTGCGGCGCAGTTTTGAAGGAAGACCCTCCGGCTCTGTGCTGCCGATGTGCAAATGGGGCAAAAGCTGGTCTAGCAGCATTAAAAACGCACCGCCCAAAATAAACCCACCGCCTACGGGAACCAGCGGGCTTTTTCCCTGGGTTTCCGCCATCTCCATGGCAGGAAGCAGCAAAGACCAGACAGACGCGGCAATCATCACCCCGGCGGCAAAACCCAAAAAAATTTTCTGCGTTTTATCCGACATATCCTTTTTAAAGAAAAACACCATGCCCGCGCCCAAAACGGTGGCAAGGCATGTAAAACCCGTTCCCAAAAGGGCAAACAACAGTTCCCTTGTAAGCAATAAAATCCCTCCATAATAAACAGCATATCCATTTCTTTCTATGATATAACGGAATTACGAAAATGTCAATTGCTTTTGCGCAAACTTAAGGGCATAAAGCTCTTTTTTATATTGCGTTTCCTTGGGATTGTTCTGTGTTTTGTTGACATGCAAAGCGTTTGTCGGATATAATATGCGTAACGAAAAAGGGAGGAATTTTATGCTTTTAAAACAATCGAAAAAAGAACGCTTGTTGTATTATGTCTTTTCCACAAGAGCTGAAATGGGGGCGAAAGCCGCAGAGGATATTGCCGAAAGAATTTTGCTCCTGTTAAAGGAAAAAAAAGAAGTTAACATGATTTTTGCAGCCGCGCCCTCACAGAACGAGGTGCTTTCCGGCCTTGCCGCAAACCGGGAGATTGCCTGGAACAGGGTGAACGCCTTTCATATGGACGAATATATCGGCCTGTCCCAAAACCACCCGCAAAGCTTTGCGAAATTTTTAAACAACGCGCTGTTTGACAAGGTAAACCTTCATTCGGCAAACCTGATTCACGGCGACGCAAAAGACCACGCGGCAGAGTGCCGGCGCTATGAAACGCTTTTAAAAAGCTATCCCGCCGACATTGTATGCCTTGGCATCGGCGAAAACGGCCACATTGCGTTTAACGACCCCTGGGTGGCAGATTTTGAAGATAGCTCCCTGGTAAAAACCGTGCCCTTAGACGAAATTTGCCGCAGACAGCAGGTGCACGACGGATGTTTTGCCTCCCTCGGCCAGGTTCCGAAAACCGCCGTCACTCTAACGGTGCCGGCTTTAACTGCCGCGCCTTATTTGTTTTGCACCGTGCCCTCAAAAACCAAGCGGGCGGCGGTAAACACGGCGGTAAACGGCGAAATTTCGGTTGACTGCCCTGCATCTGTTTTAAGGCGCTGCCAAAACGCCGTTTTATACTGTGATGGGGAAAGCGGACAGGATTTGCTTTAAATTAGGAGGGATTTAACATGTTTCAATTAGGTGTTATCACAGACGAGGTGTCGCAAGATTTTGAAATTGCCCTGCAATTTGCCGAACGGCACGGGCTTGACTGTGTTGAACTGCGGTCTGCCTGGGAAAAAGGGCCTTTTGAATTTACAGACGACGACATTTTAAAAATAAAGGCATTAAAAGAACAATATCACATGCCCATTGCTGCTGTTTCGTCGCCCTTTTACAAATGTTCCTATTTTGACGAGCAGACAAAGGCTGCCCACCTGGCAGGATTTGCGCGAACCGTTCGGCATGCAAAGCTTCTCGGTGTTTCCTATATCCGCTGTTTTGACTTTCTGCGGGACGAACGGGTAACAAAGGAAATGGTTAAGGAAGCATTTCAAGAGCCAATTGATTTGTGCGAAAGGGAAGGGCTCACCATTTTAATCGAATCGGAACCCTCCACAAATTCCTGCGACTGTGAAAAAACGGCGGCCATTGTAAATTATATAAACAGCCCGGCAGTGAAATCCTTGTATGAGCCGGGGAACGACATTTACAGCCCCACCGCCGAAATTCCATATCCCGATGGGTTTCGGTTTGTGGAAAACAGTTTTTGCCACGTTCATGTAAAAGACGCAATGAAAACTGGCGGAAAAGCTGTCGGCGTTGCAGTGGGCGACGGATTGGTGGACTATTCTGCTATTATAAAAGAACTTCTTCAATCCAACTTTTCCGGTGCCGTGGTGCTGGAAACCCACTACCGCAAAAGCGGCGCCATATCTGACGGGGCTTTAAGAAATCCAAAGGGCAGCCAAATTTCGTCTGGCGGCGAAGCCGCCAGCGAGGAATGCATTGTAAATTTAAAAAATATAATCAGGCAGGCAAAAAGGGAGGTCTTGTAACATGGAACGAAAACTCAGCGCCGCAATCATCGGCCAGGGCAGAAGCGGCCGCGATATACACGGAAAATACCTGTTGACAGAAGATGCAAAAAAACTTTATAATGTAGTTGCAGTGGTCGAGCAAAACGAAGCGCGCAGAAACCGTGCAAAAGAGGAGTTCGGCTGCCCGGTGTTTGAGGATTACCGTCAGCTGTTTGACTTAAATAACATCGACGTTGTCATTAACTCGACCTTTTCTTACCTGCACTTTCCCATTACCATGGATTTGCTCCGCCACAAATTGAATGTAATTGTGGAAAAACCATTTTCCAAATATGCCATGGAATGTGAACAAATGATAAAAGCGGCAAAAGAAAAAGGCGTTTTTCTTACGGTGTTTCAGCAGTCGCGGTTCGCACCCTATTATGAAAGGGTGAAAGAAATTATTGCCGGCGGCAGGCTTGGCACCATTCACGAAATTGCAATCTCCTTTTCCGGCTTTTCCCGCCGGTGGGATTGGCAGTGTTCCCAGCGTTTCTACGGCGGCGCACTGCTCAACACCGGGCCGCACCCCATGGACCAGGCGCTGGATTTGCTGGACACCGACGAGATGCCCGCTGTGTTTTCCTGCCTGAAAAACATAAACTCTGCCGGCGACGCGGAGGATTATGCAAAGGTAATTCTTACCTGCCCCGGCAGGCCGCTTATTGAGGTGGAAATAAACCCGGCAGACGCCTATTCCGATTTTACATATAAAGTTTGCGGCAGCCGCGGAAGCCTGCGGGCAACGCAGAAAAACATAAAGTGGAAATATTTTGACCCCGCGCCCCTTCCGCCTTTAACCTTAACCCCGCTCACGGGAGGCGACGGCATATCTCCTGCATATTGCAGCGAATCTCTTACCTGGCACGAATTTGAAGAAGAGGTCGGCGGTACCGCTTTCGATTTTGGCACCGCTAAATTTTATGAAAACGTCCACAGCCATTTCACCTTGGGTACGCCCCTGGCCATTCGCCCGGAAAAAATTCTTCAGCAAATCCGCATAGCAGAGCTGATTCACGCACAAAACCCGGCGGAAACCCGCTTTTAAACGGAGGAACAAAACATGACGAAGGTTGCGATTTTAGGAAGCGAAAATAGCCACGCCTGGCACTTTGCCGCGGCGCTGTCCGGCAAAGACGGAAGCAGGCTGTATCAAGACATAGAGCTTATCGGCGTTTACGGCGACATTTCCCGGGAGGATGGGCGGAAGGGAAATGAAGAAATTGCAAAGGTAAGCAGCTGTCCGCAATTTGCAGGCCATTACGACGATTTTCTCAGCGAAGCCGACGCCGTTATGGTGACAGCCCGCCACGGAGATAACCATTTGAAATATGCATATAAATACATAGAAAAGGGAATTCCGGTGTGGATTGACAAGCCCATTACGGCAAACGAAGCCGACGCGGCGGCCCTTGCTGCCCTGGCAAAAAAACACCGCGCACCCATTTGCGGCGGTTCCTCTTTGGTGCACACCGACGAAATCAAACGGCTCTGTGCATATGTAAAAGAAAACCGGGCCGACGTTTTGGGCGGCCACGTCACCGCACCGGTAAATTTAGAAAACGATTACGGTGGGTTCTGGTTCTATTCCCAGCATCTAGTGCAAATGATTACGGCGGTGTTCGGCATTGACGTAAAAAGCGTCACGGCTAAAAGGGAAAACAACTCCGTCCGCGCCGTTTACCGCTATGAAGACTT
Organism: Congzhengia sp.; assembly: GCF_037235575.1. Classification (NCBI taxonomy): domain Bacteria; kingdom Bacillati; phylum Bacillota; class Clostridia; order Eubacteriales; family Oscillospiraceae; genus Congzhengia; species Congzhengia sp. Next base: position 6,719 of record NZ_JAXUNN010000030.1, read on the forward strand.
TTGCGTCACCGCCTTTTTCGGCACAGGCTACACGGCAAGCGTCTATAAGAGCGGTTATGACGCAGTAAGCTGTAACATTCATTTGGGCGACGACTATTTTCTTCCTGAACTGAACGATTTTTATCAAATGATTAAAACAGGGCGCGGAGTTGCCGATTTTCGTGAATTTATTGCCCCGGTAATCTTAATTGGGGCAACCAAACGGGCGTTTGAAGAAAACAGGGAAACAGCAGTCACCATTCCCGAAGTGTAAGGGGCAAAGCGGTCATGATAGCGATTAAAAACGGAACTGTGGTAACCGGCGGCGAATCCGTCCGCGCCAATATTTATTTTGAGGGCGGCAAGATTTGCGCCATCACGCCAAAAGACCTTCCGGCAGAAAAAACGGTTGACGCAAAAAACCTGTTTGCCGCGCCCGGATTTATCGACATTCACACCCACGGCGCAGGCGGCAGCGACTTTTTAGACGGCACGGCAAACGCCTTCCTCACCGCGGCCAGGGTACATGCAGAGCACGGCGCAACCAGCATTGTGCCGACGCTGACCTCTGTCAGCACTGAAAAAATAGAAGCGGCAATGGCGGTGTTTGACGAGGCAAAAATCCAAAACCAAAACGGGGCCAATCTTTTGGGCCTGCACTTAGAAGGGCCTTATTTTGCAGTGACGCAGAAAGGCGCCCAGGAGGAACGGTTTATAAAACCCTTTGACAAAAACGAGTACGAAGCAATTTTAGCCGGCTCTGACGGACGCATTTTAAGGTGGAGCGCCGCGCCAGAGCTGCCCGGAGCCAAAGCCTTTGCCGCACGGCTTAAGGACTTTCACATTCTTCCCTGCACCGGGCACAGCGACGCCGACTGTAATTGTGCCCTTGAAGCTTACGGCTGGGGGTTTCGCCACGTGACCCACCTGTATTCCTGCATGAGCAGCGTTCACAGAACAAACGGCTACCGTCACGGCGGCGTTGTAGAAGCGGCATTCTTAAACGATTTTATGACGGTTGAACTCATAGCAGACGGTGCGCATCTGCCGCCGGAGCTGTTAAAGCTCGTTTATAAAATTAAGGGTCCCGAAAAAATTGCACTGATTACCGATTCCATGCGCGGCGCAGGTATGCCGGAGGGCAAAAGCGTTTTGGGCTGCATTTCCGACGGTCTGCCTGTAATTGTGGAAGACGGCGTGGCAAAACTGCCTGACAGAACCGCCTTTGCGGGAAGCGTGGCCACCTGCGACAGGCTGGTGAAAACAATGGTGCAGCTCGCTGAAATTCCGCTTTCTAAAGCTGTTCAAATGGCATCTCAAACGCCGGCGGACATTTTAAGCCTTGCAGGAAAGGGACAGATAAAAGAAGGGTTCGACGCAGACATTGTCATTTTTAACAAAGACATTCACATAATGAAAACCATAGTCGGCGGGAAAGTGGTGTATGGATAATGGAGGAAAAAATTTCGCTTTACAGGGACGCGCCCTCGCCTGTAATTGTGTATCACAATAAAAATGAACGTCCCCATGTGGACGTTCCGCATCTGCACAGCCAATATGAAATTTATTATAACATCGACGGCGCAAAGGGATTTTTTGCAGACAAGCGGTTTTACGACTGCACGGGCTTCGACCTGTTTGCCATTCCCCAGGCATGCGTTCACAAGGTAATTGTCAGCCGCGGCGCGGTTTATGAACGGTGTATTATCAATATCGACACAAAAATTATCGACGCAATTAACGCCGCACCCCACATGAACCGGCCATTGAGCTGGCTTGCGGGCTCGCCTTTTCCCAAAAAGGCAAACCTGAACGAACAGGAACACGAAGAATTTATGAACCTGATCAAACAATATCACCTGCAGGAGTCCCATGAATTAAAGCGGTATGCCGCCTTAATTGAAATTTTGGCCTTTATCGGCGGATTTTTCCTTCCCGGCCGGACGGCTTCTCCCGCGGGCAGCCCTCCTGACTCCATTGCGGAGAAGGCCCTGGTGTTAATTGAAGATCAGTTTCAAGACATAAAAATTTCTGAAATTGCAGAAACGCTGTTTGTGAACGAAAGCTATTTCAGCAAGCTGTTTAAAGAGGAGTTTGGCCTCACACCGGAAAACTATTTGATTGTGAGAAAAATTGCAGAAGCAAAAAAATATTTGTATATGGGCGCTTCGGTGAAAGAAGCCTGTTTTCTTTCCGGCTTTCACAACTACTCCAATTTCATCAGAACGTTTAAAAACTTTGAAGGATATTCTCCCGGAAACTTAGAGAAATTAACCGACCCGCTGTAACCAAACAGCGGGTCTGCTCTTTATTTTTGAAAGAAAGAAATAATGTTTTCCGCCGCCGCAACGTCCATTTTGACAAAAATTTCTTCTGTAAACGTTCCCACATGGGGCGTTAAAATTACGTTTTCCATGCCGCGAAAGCTGCTGTTTGTCTCCGGTTCTTTTTCAAAAACGTCAATTGCCGCGCCCGAAAGTTTGTTTTCACATAAAGCGCGCTTTAAATCGGCGCAATTTACCACGCCGCCCCGGGCCGCGTTAATCAAATAGGCGCTTTGTTTCATTTTGCACAGCTTGCCATAATCCATGTAATTTGCGGTATTCTCAGTCAGCGGCAGGTGCAGCGTCACGAAATCGGACTCTTCTAACAGCTCGCAGACCGGTTTTTGCTGTGCTCCAAACTCCGCTTCCGCCCGATCATTGCGCACCGTATCCGTGTATAAAATATGCATACCGAAGCTGTGGGCGCGCCTTGCAACTTCATATGCGATTTTGCCCATACCAACAATTCCTAAGGTTTTTCCGTTCACGCTGTAGCATTGACACCGCTCCCAGCGCCCTGCGTGCATGCTTTGGTTTAAAACGCTTATCCTGCGTGAAAATTCTAAGATATACGCCATAACCAGCTCCGCCACCGGCGGCTCCACCACGCCCAGCGTTCGTGCTACCGCAATGTTCTTTTTTTCTGCATAGGCTACGTCCACACTGTCTGTGCCCACGCCCCGCCGGGAGATAATTTTTAAGTTCGGCGCGCTGTCAATGACCTCTTTCGTAATCTTTTCTAAATCGCAGATCAGCGCGTCTGCGTGTTTTGCATAAGGAATGATCTCTTCCGGCGTTAAAAACTTGTGCCCATAGGGGTTGTCTGTCACCGAAAATCCGTTTGCAAGCAACAGCTGTTTTGCCTCGCCGGAAAACTTTCCGAAATATTCGCTGGTAATTAACACATTATACATCCATGTAACCGCCTTTCATTGCCGAAACCGCATTCTTTTTATAAATCCCTAAAATGCCGCTCTCCTTTGGCGGCGTATAGGAAAACCCTTTCCTCCGGCTTTCAAAATCCACGCCGATTGCTTCAATCCGTCGGTTGGGAACGTCAATAGAAATCATGTCGCCGTCTTTTATCAGCGCAAGATTGCCGCCCTGGGCGGCCTCCGGCGAAATGTGCCCGATACACGGCCCCCGGCTTGCGCCGGAAAACCGGCCGTCTGTAATAATCGCCGTGGTGGAAACAAGGGTTTCGTCTGCACACAGTGCCTCGGTGGTGTAAAACATTTCCGGCATGCCGCTTCCCTTTGGCCCAGCGTAGCGAATGACAATGCAGTCCCCGGGGTTAATTCTCTTTTCGATAATGGCGTTTCTTGCTGAAAGCTCGTCGTCAAACACCCTGGCAGGGCCGCAGAACACCTGCATCTCTTTCGGCAGCGCCGTATATTTCAGCACTGCCCCGTCTTCCGCCAAATTCCCGTAAAGCACGGCAATTGCGCCGGTGTCGGAAAGTTTTTTGATAACATCCTCCCGCTTTAGTCCGTAGTTGGCAAGATACCCCTCCCAGCGGACAAGCTCGCCCTCAATCTCCGCCAGGTTTTCGCCCAGCGTTTTGCCCGTTACCGTTAATGCGTCAAGCTCCAGCAAATCCTTCACCGCAAGCATTACCCGCGGCACACCGCCGGCATACCAGAACATTTCGGTGCTAAACTCGCCAACCGGACGGGTGTTCACCAAAAACGGCGTTTTTCGGTGCAGCTCGTCAAACAGACGCATATCCAAATCAATTCCCAATTCATGGGCAATGGCAGGCAAATGCAGAAGCGCGTTTGTGCTGCCGCCGATGGTGCCATGAATGACGATGGCGTTTTTCATTGCCTTTTCGGTTAAAATGTCCCGTGCGCGTATGTTTTGTTCCACCAAACGCACACAGGCGCGCCCCGCCGCTTTTGCGGCGTTTTGAATAAACTTAAGCCCAACAGGCATCAGCGCGGAATGGGGCAGCGCAAGCCCCAGCGCCTCGCTTAAAACCTGCATGGTGGCCGCGGTGCCCATAAACTGGCACGCCCCGCAGGAGGGGCATGCGTCTTGCTGGCACTTGTGAAACGCCTCTTCCGTCATGTCGCCCCGGCGGCATTTCACGCTGACATTTCCAATTTGCTCCAGTGTAAAACCGCCTGCCGCCGCCGGCATAACGCCGCCGGGAACAAACACCGAAGGCAGGTTCAGCCGCGCAATGGCCATTAAGTGCGCAGGCACGCTCTTGTCGCAGCTGGAAATGGCCACCAGCCCGTCAAAATCGTTGGCCATTGCGTGAATTTCTACCATGCCGGCAATGATGTCTCTTGAAACCAAAGAATAGTTCATGCCGTCGTGCCCCTGAGCAATGCCGTCGCACATGTCGGTCACCGTGAAGACCGACGGCTTTGCCCCGCTGTATTTCACACCGTCTGCCGCCATTTGCACCAGCCGGTCTAAATGTGCGCTTCCGGGATGGCTGTCTCCGAAGGTGGAATCGATTAAAATTTGTTTTCGTAAAATATCTGTTTCGTCCCAGTCCATGCCCTGGCGCAATGCGTCAATTTCCGGCGCGTTCTGTTTTAAGTCGCTCATAAAAAACCCTCAATTCCTAAATTTTTGCTTTCTGCGTGGAACTCCGCACCACAAGCCGCGGCTGAAAGTCCACCGTCACGGGATACTTGTTCCGCTTGTTTATTTTATCGTCAATCAAGTCAATGGCCTGGCGCGTCCGCTGGGCCGTCAGATGGTCTACCGAAGTCAGAGCCGGAGAAACAAACTCCGAAACCGGCAGATTGTCAAATCCCGCGCAGGAAACGTCTTCCGGCACCTTAAGCCCAAGCTCCTGCAGGGCTTTTAAAATACCGATTGCCGTCATGTCGTTGATGCCAACCACCGCCGTAGGCCTGCGGCCGCCTATTTCAAACAGTTCTTTCGTTTTTTGATATCCCAACTCAATTTCATAGTTTGCGTGCTCCATCTCCTGTTCTGTGTCGCCGGAAATAACAATCAGTTCCGCACGGCCGCTCAGCACGCGCTTCATTCCGTCAATCCTCCGTTTGCGCGACAGGGTAATAGAATGTTTCGGTGCAGTGATAACCGCAATCTTTTTGTGCCCGAAATGAAGCAGATGCTCTGCCAGAAGCTCCCCCGCCAGGCCGCTGTTTAAGCTGACGCAGTCGGCCGCGGTGCCCGGCTCTGTTTCGCCCACAATGGCCACCGGCAAACCCAGCCGCCGGGCCGTTTCCATCTCTCCTGCGGCGGGCGTAAACCCATAGAGAATACCCGCCACTTTCAGGCTGATTAAAAGCTTAAAATACCGTGCTTCTTTCGTTTCGCTGCGGTTGGTATTAATCACAATTAAGCCATAGCCCTTGGCGGCGGCAATCTCGTCAACTTCCTTTGCCAGCGCCGGATAATATAAGTTCGACATATTGGGCACTAAGAGCGCCAATACGCTGTCTGACACTTTATGATAGTTTTTCAGCTTGCCCCTGGGGACAAACCCAAGCTCACTGGCAGCCTCAAACACTTTTTGCTTTGTGCTTTCTGAAATGCGCATATCGGCTCCGCTGAAAACAAACGAAACCGTGGACTGCGACACACCCGCAAGTTTTGCAACATCCTGCATCGTAGCTTTTTTCATTTTCTACACCCCTTGGGTGTAATTATATGCGTTATTAGCAATATTGTCAATTACCTTTCCTCATAATTCCTGTAAATCCGCCGCTAATATTCATTAAAATATTAGTAATAAATTCAGGCCGAATTCATTGACAAGCCAGTGCTTTTCCGTTATAATTCCAACCAAGACGGAAAATGAAAGGACAGGTATGAATGAGAAAGGATTTATTGGCATTAACCCCCCTTTACGGGAGCTGGATTCAAACGGGCAGTCCGGCGGCGGCTGAAATTCTTGCAAACGCAGGCTTTCGGTGGCTGGCAGTGGACATGGAGCACACGGAAACCTCTTTAAAGGAGTTTACCAACATCGCCAGGTCTATGGAAAATTACGGCGTTTTTCCAATGGTTCGGGCAAGCGAAAACAATACGGTCGAAATCCGAAAATATTTAGACTGCGGAGCAAAAGGCATTATTGTTCCCATGGTAAATTCCGCAGAGGAAGCAAAAAAAGCCGTTGCCGCGTGCAAATATCCGCCGGAGGGCGTTCGCGGATTTGCCTTTGTTCGGGCGAACGACTGGGGCGACAGCTTTAATGACTATGTAAAGCGTGCCAACTGTGAAACCGTGGTGATTGTGATGATTGAAACAAAGGCCGCAGTAGAAAACATAGATGAAATTTTGTCGGTAGACGGCGTAGACGGCGTGTTTATTGGTCCTTACGACCTATCCGGCTCTTACGGAATTCCCGGTCAGACCGGACACAAAACGGTGAAAGACGCCATGCAGACAGTGCTCACCGCCTGCAAGCGCTATAAAAAGGCCGCAGGGCAGCACATTGTAACGCCCACGCAGGAAAATGTTTCCGAGGCGGTGTCCTCGGGATTTACGTTTCTGGCGCTGGGAATGGACACAGTTTTTGTTTCGGAAGGTGCAAAAGCCGCACTGAACATGGCAGAACAAAAACAATAAGGAGTGAATAAAACGATGGACGATTTTAAAAACATTAAAAATGGTTTGGTTTTGCCCTCCATTGGATATGCCGACCAGCCCAAGCTAATCGAGGCGGACAATGGCACATGGGTTTACACCATCACCACCGGTGAAGGCGCAGAAGGCACGAAAAATACCTTTGTGGGCATTGCGCTCAGCCGCGACTTAGGAAAAACCTGGTCTGAGCTTAAAAGAATTGACGATTCCCCTTTCGAGAGCTCCTACTCCAGCCTGTTTAAAACAGACTTCGGCAGAATTTATTGCTTTTATGACTTCAACGTAGATGGACTGAACACAGATGATGAAATTGAAGAAGCCGATGGCACGGTTTCCCGCGCACAGCGGTTCGACATGGGCTTTGGTATTTTTTGTTTTAAATACAGCGACGACAACGGTCAAACCTGGAGCAAAAAACGGTTCGAAATTCCCATGCGCGACTTTGACATTGACTTTGCAAATCCCATCAAAGTGCGAGGCAAAACAAGGCGTTGCTTTTGGAACGTGAGCAACCCTTTTGCATTGGGCGACGCTTTTTATCATCCCATGAACAAAATTATGTATCAAAACGGCGATGTTCTCTATCGAACAGAGGGCGTTCTGTTAAAAAGCAACAATTTGCTGACGGAAAAGGACCCGGAAAAAATTCGGTGGGAAACATTGCCGGAGGGAACCAAGGGCATTCAAAGCCCTGCCGGCACAAGGATTTCCGAAGAACACTGTTTTGTTCCTCTGTCTGACGGCACCATTTACGACGTGTTCCGCACCATAGACGGAAAGCCCGGTTACACGAGAAGCCAAAATGGAGGACGCACCTTTGATGCGTTGCGCTATCAATGCTTTGCCGATGGCACCGAGATGAAGCACCCCAGAGCGGCAAATTTTGTTTGGAAGTGTAAAAATGGAAAATATCTTTACTGGTTTCACAACACCAACGGAGAGGAATGGGGCGGCAGAAATCCGGCATGGCTCTGCGGAGGTGTGGAGTGCGATTCTGAAAATGGTAAAACCATCAAATGGTCGAAGCCCGAAATCGTTTTGTTCAGCGAAGATAAAAAAGAGGGCATGAGCTATCCCGACTTGTTTGAATGCGATGGAAACTATTATTTGGCCGAAACCCAAAAAACCGTTACCCGTTTGCATAAAATTCCGGAAGAATTTTTGTCAGGGCTTTGGTCGGAAGTAGACGACTGAAATTAGTGCTAATATTAGCAACTTCTATCCAACGTACAAATAAATTTTTATATAAATAAAACCAGCAGGTGCTTTGCCTGCTGGTTTATCTCGCACGAAAGCTGAATTTTCCCATCTACCGTGCTAAACATTCTTTTTTTCAGTGCACAAAACACGAAATGCCGCAGCGAAGTAAAATCACTGCGGCATTTCTACACACACAAGATACACACATAAAGCATATCCATGTTTTAATTTTAGCACAGGATATGCTAAAAATCAATATACAACTTGCACAATAAATAAGATTATTAAACTATTTATTTTATTCACTTTTTACAATCAAACATTAAATCGAAACAGAACAACGTCGCCGTCGCACATTACATATTCCTTGCCCTCAGAGCGCACAAGCCCCTTTTCACGGGCAGCGGCATAGGTTCCGCAGTGAATTAAATCCTGAAACCGCACTACTTCGGCGCGGATAAAACCTTTTTCAAAATCTGTATGGATTTTCCCCGCGGCCTGGGGCGCTTTGGTGCCGGCGGTTATGGTCCACGCGCGCACCTCCGGCTCGCCTGCTGTCAAATAGCTGATCAGTCCCAAAAGCTTATAGCTTTTCTTCACCAGCCTGTCCAAACCAGATTCGTTAATACCCAGCTCGTCTAGGTATTCCTGCTTTTCCTCCGGTTCTAAGGCTGAAATATCCTCTTCAATTTTAGCGGAAATGGGCATAACCTCCGAACCTTCCGATTCTGCCAGCTCCTCTAAAATTTTTACATATTCGTTGTTTTCAATGCCGCCTGCAAAATCGTCCTCTCCCACGTTGGCCGCATACAGCACAGGTTTAAAGGTTAAAAGGTCAATTTCCTTTGCAAGCTCTTCCTCCTCGTCGGAAAGCGCAAGCGACCGGGCGGGCTTGCCTGCTTCTAAAACTTCTTTCAGCTTTTCTAAAAACTCCACTTCAATTTTATACTTTTTTTCGCCAGACTTCATGAGCTTTCTTGTCTTGTCCAGGCGTTTTTCCACCATTTCCAAGTCTGCAAAAATAAGCTCTAAGTTAATGGTTTCCACGTCACGGACAGGATCGACAGAACCCTCCACATGAATAATATTAGAGTCGTCAAAGCAGCGAACAACGTGGACAATGGCGTCCACCTGCCGTATATGGGACAAAAATTTATTGCCCAGCCCCTCACCGCGGCTGGCACCCTTCACCAAACCGGCAATGTCAACAAATTCAATAACGGCATGGGTCACCTTTTGGGGATGATACATCTCCGCCAAAACGTTCAGCCGCTCGTCCGGCACGGCCACAATTCCCACATTGGGCTCTATGGTACAAAAAGGATAGTTTGCAGACTCTGCCCCTGCTTGTGTGATGGCGTTAAAAAGAGTGGACTTTCCCACGTTGGGAAGCCCCACGATACCTAATTTCATGATTGAACCACCTTTTTTAAAGAATAAAGAAATAGCTGCTGCATAACATAAGCCATGCAGCAGCTTTATTTGCGGTTTATAAGCTTGCCTTGGCTTTTTCCACCAAAGCTGCAAAGGCTTCTTTGTCGCTGATTGCGATTTCAGAAAGCATTTTGCGGTTCATTTCAATGCCCGCTTTTTTCAGACCGTTCATAAACGTTGAGTAGTTCATGCCGTTCATTTTTGCCTGAGCAGAAATTCTGGCAATCCACAGCTGACGGAAGTTTCTCTTTCTCTGCTTACGGCCGACATAAGCATAAGCCAAAGATTTCATAACCGCTTCTTTTGCTGTTCTGAACTGTTTGCTTTTCGCACCTCTGTAGCCCTTTGCCAGTTTTAAAATTCTTTTATGTCTTTTGCGCGTGGTGACAGCGCCCTTAATTCTTGCCATTTGTAGTTACCTCCAAAATATTTATTTTCTATAGCGAATTTGCGAAATTATTTATAAGGAATCATCTTCTTAATGGTCTTTAAATTCGCATTGGACGCATAAGCACCCTTTCTGAGCTTTCTCTTTCTCTTGGTCGATTTCTTCGTCAGAATGTGGCTTGTGTAATTGTGTTTCATTTTCACTTTACCGTTTTTGGTAATTCTAAACCTTTTAGCACTCGCTCTATGTGTTTTGATCTTAGGCATAATGGTATAACCCCTTCCGAAATATTAATTTATTTAGCGGCTCCCTTTGGAGACACGACCATACTCATGTTCTTTCCCTCAAGCTTGGGCGGTTTGTCTACTGCGCCGAATTCCGACACAGCTTCTTTAAATCTCTCTAAAAGCTGGAACCCTAAAGCACTGTGATGAACTTCACGGCCGCGGAAGCGCACCGTGATTTTAACTTTGTCGCCGTCTGACAAAAACTTTTTGGTGTGGTTTACCTTCGTTTCAAAATCGTGATTGTCGATGGACGGAGAAACCCGTATTTCCTTAATACTGACTACCTTTTGATTTTTCCTTGCTTCTTTGTCACGTTTGGCAAGCTCGAACTTATATTTCCCGTAGTCCATAATTTTGCACACGGGCGGCTCGGCCTTGGGCGCGATTAAAACCAGGTCTAAATTTTTTGCATAGGCCTGTTCCAAAGCGTCGGCAGACGTTGTAATTCCGAGGGGAGCGCCGTCTTGTCCGACGAGCCTAACCTCTTTTACTCTGATTTCTTCGTTAATCAACAAATCTTGTTTACTAATGGAAAAACACCTCCAAATAAAATAAAAAATGCGGACAGATACCCTGTCCGCAAAAATAAACACAACTAAAAAAGCTGAGAATATTTACCACTTCGGCAATCCTGGTGGTGAGAAACGTACAGGCTTCTGCTTGAATACTTAATTAGAATACCACATTGCGCGTCATTTGTCAAGCTTTTTTTCAAAAAACATTGAGCAACTCTGCTTTCTGTGCTATAATAATGATAAATCAACACGAAAGGAATGACGCACATGAAAGTAATTTTGGTGAACGGCAGCCCACACGAAAAGGGCTGCACCGATACGGCGCTTTGTGAGGCTGCACAGGCCTTAGAAAAGAACGGCGTTGAAACAGAACGATTCTGGTTAGGGAACAAGCCCCTTTCCGGCTGCATTGGCTGTGGCTTTTGCCGCAAGGCTGGGCGCTGTGTGTTCGACGACTGTGTAAACGAATTTGTAGAAAAGGCAAAAACTGCCCACGGGTTTCTATTTGGCACCCCCGTGCACTATGCCAGCGCCTCCGGTGCAATCACCTCGTTTATGGACAGGGCGTTTTACTCTGGCAGTTCTGTTTTTGCCGGAAAACCTGCAGCGGCGGTAGCAAGCTGCCGCAGGGGCGGCGCGTCTGCCGCGTTAGACCAGATAAACAAATATTTTGGCATTTGCGGAATGCCCACCGTTCCCTCTCAATATTGGAACATGGTGCACGGCAATACCCCCGACGAAGTGATAAAAGACGAAGAGGGCATGCAAACCATGCGCACGCTGGGCAACAACATGGCCTGGCTGCTTTCGTGCATCGAAGCCGGGAACAAGGCCGGCATTGCCTACCCCACACGCGAACCCGTAATCAGAACAAACTTCATTCGGTAACGGGGAGGCGCTTCAAATGAACATTCTATTAAGAGGATACCGCGAAAGCGACTTAAGCCAAATGACCGAAATTTGGAACGAGGTTGTGGAAGAAGGCATTGCCTTTCCCCAGACAGATGTTTTAGATGCGTCGGGTGCAAAGGCGTTTTTTGCCTCCCAAAGCCACTGCGGCGTAGCTGTGGACGCAGACAGCGGAACCCTCGCCGGGCTTTACATTCTCCACCCCAACAACGTGGGCCGGTGCGGCCACATCTGCAACGCCAGCTATGCGGTGAACTCCGGCCTGCGGGGCCGGCATGTCGGCGATAAATTGGTGACCGACTGCATGAAACAGGCAAAAGCTTTGGGGTTTCGTATTCTGCAGTTTAACGCGGTGGTAAAAACAAACGCTGCTGCGCGAAGGCTTTACGAACGGCTGGGATTTACCCAGCTTGGCACGATCCCCGGCGGATTTTTAATGAAAAACGGGACGTATGAAGACATTTGCCCCTATTATCACGAGCTTTAAAGAGAGCGGCTGATAAAACAGCCGCTCTCTATTTCTTAAACCGCAAGAAACGCGCCCTGTTTTTTTAACTCCTTCTGAACCGCTTCAATATTAACATCATCAATATTTATATTATCAGTCGCACAAACCGCTGCCGCCACGCCGCCGGCATGGCCCGTCGCGCCTGCAATGGGGGACACCCGAACTGCTGCCTGGGCTTCAAACGTCACGCTGATGCACCGCCCGACGGTGATAAGATTGTGCAGCTCCCCATAGAGTGCAGACAAAGGGATACTGTAAAACGCCCCGGGCGCCAATCCCTTTTCTTCAAACATGTTTTCATTTAGCCCGTCCGGCGAGTGAATGTCGATGGGATATCCCCCATGGGCCACCGTGTCGGAAAACCGTTTGCAGGAAATCAGCTCTTCCTCCGTAATCACATGCTTTCCCTCAATCTGCCGGGAACTTCTAATGCCGATAAACGGCCCAGTAAATTCCAAGTAGGATTCTTCAAAGCCTGAAATATCGCGCTTTAAAACTGCTAAAATCTCCTGCGCCTGCTTTCGTCCCTCAAATTCCGCTTTGGTTAAGTCTGCCGGGTCGGTTGGATCAATGCCTGTCACCCGGGTGGTGTTTACAATGAACTCGCCCTTTCGGTTGGTTTCAAAAAAGAGAATATCCTCTCTTAAAAACGACACGCGCCCGTCGCGGCGGGCATTTTGCAGCGTTTTTGTAAACCCGCCGATGGAAAGCCGGGAAGAGCGGTCAACAATGCCCAAATCCCCCTTAAGCCGCGGAAACTCTTCCCCGTGGGTTTTAATATATGCTTTTACTTTATCCGTGTCTACATTGGTAACTTTAAAATTCATGGTCACAGGCTGGCACTTGCCGTCTGCCTTTCTTCCCTTGTTCACCTTTGCACCTGCTAAAAACGAAAGGTCGCAGTCTCCGCTTGCGTCCACAAACATCTTTGCCCTGATTTTTTCTCCGCCGTTTTTGTGATAAACTGAAACAGACGTAATTTTTCCGTCCTTTTTGTCCACTCCCGTCACACAGGCGTGGTATAAAAGCGTTACGCCAGCTTCTTGGCACATTGCCTCCAGCTCCAGCTTCATACCCTCGCTGTCAAAGGGCGTTACCGTATAGGTATAAGCTGTGGTGTCGTAAATGTGACCGGGAGACAGACCCTTTTGTTTCAGCCTTTCAATGACTTCGGCGCACACGCCGCCCACCACCTGGGTTTCGCCTGCGTGAAAGGTCATCATAGGGCCGGTTCCGCAGGCGGTCAGCGTGCCGCCTAAAAAGCCATACCGTTCAATTAAAATTACATATGCCCCGGCCCGCGCCGCGCCAATTGCCGCGCACACGCCGGAAATGCCGCCGCCTACAACCGCCACATCAAACAGTTTGTTTCTCATCTTTTATCCCATTCCTCCATGCACAAATGAGCGGACTTAAACCTTTGGCTTAAGTCCGCATTTTAAACCGTATTTTTTAAATATCCTGTTTAAAAAGCATTGCCGCGCCGATAATGCCGGCATCGTTCCCCAGCTTTGCCGCAACTATTTCGGTTGCAGGAACGCCTGCCGCGCTGCTCGTATAAATCTGCGTATCCACATATTTTCTGAGGGGGGCAAGCAGTGTTTCGCCCTCTTTGCTGATACCGCCGCCAATAACAAACTTTTTCGGCTCGAAAATATTAATCAAATTAGCCGTGCCTACGCCAACATATTTTATGTATTGATCCACAATTGCTTTTCCTGCCTCGTCGCCGTCACGCATTGCATCAAAAGCCGTTCTGCCGCTGATTTTGGATTCATCCCCACAAATCATCTGATGGATTTTGCTGTCGGGATATTTTTTAATTTCCTCTGCAGTTTCACGAATCAGGCCGGTTACAGAGGCATACGCCTCCCAGCAGCCGCATCTTCCGCAAGTGCAGGGCGCACCGTCTGCCACAATAACCATGTGTCCCAGCTCGCCGCCAGCATGGTTAAAACCGGCATAAATCTTGCCGCCGATCACAATGCCGCCGCCAACGCCCGTTCCCAAGGTAATCACAACAACATCCTTTTCTCCGGCTGCAGCACCCGCAATGATTTCGCCGAACGCCGCTGCATTCGCGTCGTTTTCAATATAAACCTCCACATTGGGGAAATATTTTTTCAGTTCATCTCCCACCGGCGCGTCGATAAACGCCGGAAGATTGTTGGCATACACCACTTTCACGTTTTCAACGTCGGGTGTGCCCGGGCTTGCTATACCGATGGACTTAACCTCAGACTCAGAAATTCCCGCGTCTGCAATCAGCTTTTTGCAAAGGCCCGCCATGTCCTTCATAATGTCCGCAAAGGGGCGCAGCCGCCCTGTGGGAACCGAACCCTTCGCAATAATTTCACAACTTTCGTTTACGACTCCGGCAGCGATGTTGGTGCCGCCCAGATCGATACCTATGTAATACATTTTCCCTCATCCTTTTCTTTATTTTTTTATATAATTTTATTTCAATCTTCTTTGCCGCAGCGCCTCATACATCAGCACTGCCGCCGCCACAGAGGCGTTCAAAGAATTGATTTCACCAGCCATGGGAATCCGCACGAAAAAGTCGCAGCCCGCACGGATTTTTTTCGTAATCCCCCTGCCCTCTGAGCCAACCACCAAAGCAATCGGCCCGGTAAGGTCTGCGTCGCACATTTCCTGCTCACCCGCCATGTCGGCCCCGGTAATCCAAAGCCCGTTTTCTTTCAGTTCGTTTATGGCCTGGGTTAAGTTCCCCACCCGGGCAACGGGCGTGTGAGCCGCCGCCCCGGCGGAGGTTTTAAACACCACTGGGGTTACGCCGGCAGACCGGTTTTTTGGAATAATCACGCCATGGGCGCCGGTGCAGTTGGCCGTTCGGATAATGGCGCCCAGGTTGTGCGGGTCTGTAATTTCGTCTGCAATAATCACGAAAGGCGGCTCCTGTTTTTCTTTCGCGCGATTTAAAATGTCCGCAACCGTAACATAGGAAACCTCAGCACACACAGCAACAATGCCCTGATTTGCTTCAGTTTTCGCCAACTCGTCAATCTTGTCCGGCGGCACCGCTTTAAACGGCACGCCTTTTTCTTTCGCGGCGGCAATGATTTTTGAAATCTGCGAGCCATATGCCTTGTTGCTGATATAAATTTTTTCAATGGGCAGGTTTGCAGCCACCGCTTCAAAAACAGGGTTTCTGCCCTCAATTGTGGTAAGTTCTGTCTTAATCATACCTGTTTCCCTTCAAAAGTTTATCCTAACACCCAGCTTGGCAGCCACGTGAGCGCGTCCGCATACCAGGCGGGAATTCTCATTCCTGTTAAAACGGGGTAAAATGCAATAAACAGCACCAGCACGCACACCAAATATGCCCTTATGGGTATTTTTGCAATTGGATATCGTTTTAAAATCTCTCTCAGTCCATAGGCAATTGCCAGCGTAACAAAGATGACGCAGGGGAAGAAGTGGTAGATAAACGCCTGCCGCGAAATCAGCACCCACGGAAGATATAACGCGCCGAAGCCCACCAAAATTGTATTCATTTCGGCGTTCCGTTTTCCTTTTACTGAAAGATAAATTAAAAATCCCATAGACGGAATAGTGAGCCACCAAACCAGCGGGTTTCCAAAAGAGGAAATTCCCTGGGCCTGGGTTTCGGGAACAAAGTCCCAATTGGGATTATACGCGTAAAGCGGCCGCATGTCAAGAGGCCACGACCACCACGGTGACCCGTAGGGGTGGGTTTCCGTCAGCTGTGAATGATAGCTCAGCATGGTTTG
Source organism: Congzhengia sp. (assembly GCF_037235575.1). NCBI lineage: Bacteria > Bacillati > Bacillota > Clostridia > Eubacteriales > Oscillospiraceae > Congzhengia > Congzhengia sp. The sequence continues at coordinate 22,596 of NZ_JAXUNN010000030.1, forward strand.
CTGATTGTCCCAAAAATAGCTGATATCTGCCGCGTCGGACAAAATAATTGGCAGATAGGACAAAAAGTAAATCACAAACGGCACAACAATAAAGAAAACCACAGCGGCGGCAAGGGTTTTAATCAGGTTCGGCACAAATTGTTTTAAAATCTTGTCCGCATCCCCCACAAGCCGGCCCTCTTTTGCGGCTCTGTATTCAAAAAAACGTTTCAGCAGCGTCCAAAAAAACAGCACACCAAGGCCAATTCCGGCATATACGCCCTGCCATTTTGTCGCCACGCCAATGCCGAAAAACAGACCGCTTAACCCCAAAGGCAGCAGAGTTCTTTTAACGCCCCCGTCATAAAAGTTTTGCTTCGTATATTGATACATGAAGTAATACATCAGCATAGCAAACAGTGCGGTAAACGAATCGATGGTGGCAAGGCGCGTCTGGGACAGATGCATAAAATCAAACGTAAACAGAAACGACGCCACAAAGGCCCATTTGGAATCTTTTAAAATCTGCTTGCCCAAAAGAAAGGACACCGGCACCATCAAAACACCGCAAAGCGTTCCGAAAAACCGCCAGCCAAAGGGATTTACGCCAAAAATCATCATCCCCAAAGAGATTATCAGCTTGCCCAAAGGCGGATGGGTGTTTTCATAGGGCCAAATCCCGTTTATATATTCATAGGCAGTTCTGGGGTGATACACCTCGTCAAAATACGTACCGTCATACCAGGTATATTCATAAACTGCCTTGTCCTGCTCGTCGAACATCAGGTTTGCCGTAGAATTTTCAGAAATTGCCGCAACAGGGGAAATTAAATTCTGTTCCCCGTCAAAACAGGCGATTTCGTTTATGAAAAAATTGCCCTCATCCACGGTAATCTTCATAAATCTTCCCCACTCCTGAGCAAAAAAACCGTTCCAGTTGAACACAGAATCCACAACCAACTCGGCTGCGTCGCCAAAAATCAGTTCCGCGTTTTCCTCGCCCTCCGCCGGGTCAATGCCAAATGAAACGCTTAAAATCCGTTCAACTTCGCTGTCAGAGTCCCTGCGGTCAATCCAGCCCAAAAAGAAGTTTATCCTGTCAAATTCCTGTTCTTCTCCAAAATCCAAAATTACGGTTTCGCCGGGCGCTTCCGGCCGAAAGCCGGTTTCCGGCGCAGACATGCTGCCCAGATTCGCAAATGCAGAAACGCCGTAAGCCAGGGTTAAAACACTAACAATGATAAAATCCTTTTTTGTGTAGCGAACCTTGTCGCCGTTTTTTTCAATACAGATAATTTTGGGTGTTCTCATTTCCGGCAGCTTCACGTCGTCGTGAATCACCATTTTATACCACACCACGGCCATATATCCGAAAAAGATGATATGCACCCACGACAACGCAATAAACGACTGTTCGGGGAAGCTGATGAACCCCTCGTTGTCTAATAACGTAATGCCGGTTTGAATAAAACTCAGCACCGTTGCCGCTCCGAAGGCAAACAGCATGCGTTTGTCCCGGGTATAGATATAAATCACCAGCAAAATTAAGATGAGCGGGAACATATACCGCTCGTGCATGGTGTGGGCAAGCATATAAATGCTTAAGATATTAAAGCCGCCCAAAATCAAAACGCCCGACCTGTTTTGGGCAAAAAACGTGCCCAGGCCAATTGTAAGGGAGGTCAAAATAATGCCGATAAATCCCCAGCTCTGATAGGAAATGCCCAAAAAGGTTCCGGCCGTGTCTGCCCAGTTTAACCCAAACGCGCCGAACACATTAGCAGCGTTTAAGCTCGCATAGGGATACTGCCCTGCGGCTTCCTTATAAAGCGCAAAAAACCTTCCGAAGTCTAAGCCGAAAATGGGGATTGCCGCTGCCACGGTAATGGCCGCAGACGTTAGAAGTCCCAGCAAAAACTTCTGCAGGGAAAGGAAGCGCTTTTCTTCTTTAAACTCTGAAACAACGTCGTAAATCAGCCAAAAGCCCAAAAGCGGCAGAAATATAATCATCTGCGGCTTTGTCAGCATGCCGACGGCAAACGCCACAGCCGCCTGAAAATATCGTTTTCTGTAAACCGAAAAGATGAGCCAGAAAATCATCAGGGTATAAAGCCCGTCAATCTGCCCCCAGAACACCGAATTTAAAATATAAGCCGGGTTAAACAGCAATGCCAACGACAAAATTCCTGCTGTTTTCTTGCCGAATTCGTCATAGGCCAGCTTGAAAACCACCAGCGCGCTCACCGTGTCTGCGAGCACCGGAACAAGCTTGATCAGCGCTGTATAAGCGTCGCTTCCAAAGGAGATGTGAAACAGTTCTGCCAGTCTGCCAATGACAGTTAATACATAGAGGTAAAGCGGCGGGTAATCCACAAAATATTCCGCGCCCAGCGGGCCGTAAAACTCGCGGACGCTTTCGTGTCTTCCCAAATCCGCCCATGCGGAAAACAAGCTCATGTCGGAAGAATGGCCGAAAAAAGTTTGGGAGAGCCACACCTTAAGCGCCGTAATGACCAAAATAAGCGCAACAAAAACAACGGTATGTGTTCTTCCGGTTTTCTTTTCCATCTCATTTTCGCTTGTCAACATTCTATATGCGCCCCAAAGCAGGGCAACATAAAGCGCCGCAGAAACTGTCAGGTAATTCAATCACATTCTCCCCTCTTAATAAAAACCCTGGGAATTGCCTTTCCCATTTCACGGTAAAAAGCCCTATTTTTGAATCTCGTCGTAAAGGGTTTCTACCGCTGTGCGAAGCTGATCGTCCTGAGACGGTTCAAGGGTTGTGAGCTTCGATTTCAGCTCGTCGGGCAGATCAACCTCAATGTCCGGCATAATGCCCTTTTTATCAATGCATTCGCCTTTCGGCGTATAATATCTTGCATTGGTCAGATAAATGGCCGTGTCTTTCGTCAGCATATAGGGCGATTGGCCTACGGCCTTGCCATAGGTTTTTTTGCCGATAATTTTTGCTGCCCCATAGGCCTGGGTGCTGCCAGCCATCAGTTCCGACGCGCTGGCTGTGCCCTCGTTTACCAAGATGGCCATAGGAAGCGCCAAATGGTCTGCATCGGAATAAAAATATTGTTTCTTTCCCTTATTGTCCTCCAGATATGCAATGGTGCCCTTGGGCAGGAGCATATCGGTCATTTGAAGTACGCTGTCGGCGTAACCGCCGGGATTGCTTCTCAAATCAATAATCAATCCTTTTGCACCGCTCGCCTGAATACTTTCCAATCCTTCAGAAAATTCGTCCACTGTGCCGTGCTTAAACTCGGAAATACGGATATATCCAAGGTTTTCGTCCAGCATTTTATACGACACTGTATCCACCGGAATCACATCCCGTGTCACATCAAACACCTTTTCCTCCCCGTCCCGCAGCACATGGATTTTAACAGATGTTCCGGCAGCCGCGCCTTCGCCGCGGATGTGGTCCACCACGTCGTTGTAGCTGTCCTGGGTAACGGTCATGTCGTCCACCTGGGTTACAACATCGCCGGGAAGAATCCCGGCCTTTTGCGCCGGAGACCCGTCTGTAGGAGAAATTACCACCATTTGGTTCTGTTCTGCATTATAGCTAACCGTAATACCCACGCCCACATATTCCTCTTTGGTGCTTTCCTCATAGAAATCGAACGTGGTGGCGTCAAAATAGTAAGAATATGGGTCTTCTAAGCTTGCAACCATGGCGGATATGGCATAGTCGTTCATTTTGTCCATCTGCTCGTCGCTTAACTGGTCCACGTAATGTTCGCGGATTAAGTTCCGGGCCTGGGCCACAACGTCATATCGACTGAATCTGAAGTAACAATAAGTTCCTGTAACGGCAACCGCCGCCGTTGCAATAAATGTACAAATTGCCGTTGCAACAAGTGTTTTTTTTGTGAACAACTTACGCATCTCCCTGAATGAATATGATATATTACTATGATATGTAAGGCATGGGGTCTGTAGTCTTGCCATTGATTAAAACTTCGAAATGCAGGTGGTTTCCGGTGGAATTGCCCGTTGTGCCAACCTTTGCAATAACCTGGCCTTTTGTCACCTTCTGTCCAGCCGATACCAAAAGCTTGGAGGAATGGCCGTAAAGCGTAGATGTGCCGCCGCCGTGGTCTACAACAACGCAGTTGCCATAGCCGCCGTTCCAGCCGGCCATTTTCACCGTGCCGTCTGCCGCGGCTAAAATGTTTGAGCCGCCGGGGGCCGCCAGGTCAACGCCGGAATGAAACTTCTGGGTTTTATAAATCGGGTGCAGACGGTATCCATAAGGCGAAGAAATCCGCACATAGCTGGGCGCTGGCCAGCAGAACTTGCCGCCGGTATATTTCACTGTGTCAGTGGTTTTGGAAAGCTTGGGAACCAAAGAAGCCTTTAAATCCTCCTCCTCTTTCCGCGCCTTTTCATACACCTTTTTGTAGTTTTCAATGTCCTGCTCTAATTCTTCCGTCAGCTTTTCCTTTTCATCTAACTTTGTCTGAAGCGTGTTTTCTTTTTCCGAGGCAATTCCCCTGGCCTCTTCCTGCTCGCTTTTTTTCGTTTCCACAACAGCCTTTGCGGCTTCAACGCTGTTTTTTAAGCTGACCATTTCATCAATAACAGCCGTGTCGTGCCTTGTAATTTCATTTATGGTTTCCACATGGGCCAAAAATTCAGAAAAGCTTTCCGAAGACAGCAACAGCTCTAAATAGGAGCTTGCCGAGGTTTCGTCCATGGAGCGCAGCACCTCTTTAAACTCGTCGTTGCGCTTTTCTATGTTTTGTTCATGCTTTGCAATTTCTTCTTCTTTTGCCTTAATCTCTGCGTCTGCCTCGTCAATAATCGAATCGATTTCATAAATCTCGGTCTGCACAATGTCGATTTCCCTGTCTAAGGCTTCGCTTTCTGCCACCACGTCTTCTTTCTCCGCTTCGGCAGCTTTTATTTTGTCCAGCGCCTCCTGCTTTTCCTTGCTGGCGTTATTAATTTTTTCCTGCACGGTTTGTGCATGAACCACAGCCGTGTTGTCGTTCGTCAGGCCAACGGGGAGGCAAAGCAAAACCGCCGCCGCTACCGCAATCAGTTTCCGTCTTGTTTTCATTTGCACACTACTCCTTTAACAACAATTCACACGCCGTGTCAAACTGCCGGTCAATTTCAACTTCCGCTTTGTCAATTTCATTGTTCAATGCATTTTGTGTAGTATAGTCCATCACACCATATGCATATAATCCCAAATCAGACTGAAACTTTTCCGTTGCCGAGGCTGTAAAACTGTCAAATGTATCATCAACATTCCCTGTGTAATACCCAAGCACCGTGAGCCGTTCTTCAATGGCCCGCACGTCTTCCGCTTTTGCGCCTATAGAATACCGGTCGTTTATAGTCATGGGCGTCAGCCCCGACGCATCATAAGGTTCATAAGCGTTTTTCACCCGCACATCCGGCTCAATGCCCAAGCCGTTAATTTTGCTGCCGTCGGGTTTTGTAAACTCTGCGACGGAAAGCTTAATGTCACCCAGCTGAAATCCGGGAGGGTTAATCAGGCGCATAAATTCCTGCATGCTGCCCTTGCCATAAGTGGTAAGTCCCACAACCTTGGCAAGTCCTAAATTTTGCATTGCTCCTGCAAAAAGTTCTGCTGCACTGGCGCTGTTTTCATTCACCAGCACCACCATTTTTCTGTCCGGTGCTTTCTTAAATTTTGCGTTAGACTTTAGTTCTGTGCTGAACCGTTCATCGTTATACTCAATTTTTGTTAAAACTGTGTCTTTCGGTACGAACAAGCTTAATATGTCAATGACACTGGAAAGGTCGCCCCCGGGATTATCCCGAACGTCAATAATCAGTTTTTTAATGCCCTGCCCCTCAATGTCGGCCAGTGCTTTTTCCACCGATTCCGGTGTGCTTAGCGCAAATTTACTGATATAGATATAGCCAATGCCATTGTCCTCCACTGTGTAACCCACGGTTTCGGCCAAAACACGCCTGCGCTGAACAGAAAGCTCCACATCTGCGTCTCCTCGGTGCACCTTAAGGTTCACCATGGTTCCTTCGTCTCCTTGAATGAGCGCCGAAGCTTCGTCTAACTCCAATCCAACAATGCCCTGTCCTTCCACTTGAAAAATCACGTCCCCTATCTGCATGCCAGCATCAAATGCACCGCCTTCGGGATTTACCTCAACAATTTTAATGCCTTCGGGAACTCGCTCTATTGTTACACCAATGCCCACATAGGCCTTTTCCACAACGTTCACAAATTGTTCCAACTCTTCCTGGGTAAAATAGTCCGAATGTGGGTCTAAGGTGTCGGTAACGGCTTTGATGGAACCCTCCAAAAGCGTTGGGTCCATGTTCATCACATAATCTAACACCGCTTCATACATGGCGTCTTTGTCCGCATCAAAACGATAATCCTCCGCAATTTTGTTGATAATGGCCCGAATGTAACGAGACGCCGTCTGCCCGGGCGTTTCCGCCGCATTGACCAAAGCTGCCCCCTGGGGCATAATGAAAATCACTGCCGCAAGCAGGGTTGCAAGTATTTTTCTAATCTTTTTCATTGGTACCTCCCTTTTCAGGAATATTCGTTCCCTACATGTGTCTTGGTGCCGAAATGCCCAAAACTGCGAGAGCGTTTTGAATCACCTGCCCAGTAGCGGAAACAAGTTTTAACCGCGCCTCGGCAAGAGATGTGTCCTCGCAGTCCACCTTGCACGCGCTGTAAAAGCCGTGGAATGCGGTGGCCAGCTCCATAGTGTATTTTGTAATTTTGCTGGGATCCCGGGCCACAGCTGCCAGCTTAATTTCTTCCGGGAACCGCGCAAGCTCTTTCATTAAATCAATTTCCTTAGGATCGGTCAGGCGCGTTAAACTTAAGCCGTCACAGTTTTTAACGGAAACACCCTTGTTTGCCAGCATATTTATTATACCGCAAATGCGGGCATGGGCATACTGCACATAAAACACGGGGTTGTCGCTGGACTGGCTCACCGCCAGCTCCAAGTCGAACTCAAAGTGGCTGTTTGCCTGGCGCATGTTAAAGAAAAACCGTGCCGCGTCTACGCCAATTTCCTCTAACAGGTCACCTAAGGTGATGGCCTTTCCCGTCCGCTTCGACATTCTCACAGCTTCGCCGTCGCGCACTAAGCGCACCAGCTGCATTAAAATAATTTCAAGCCTGTCCGGCTCTATCCCTAACGCTTGCATGGCGGCCTTAAGACGCGCCACATGGCCGTGGTGGTCTGCTCCCCAAATGTCAATGGCGGTGTCGAATCCGCGGCTGACCAACTTATTTTTATGATATGCAATGTCTGCGGCAAAATAGGTTACAAACCCGTTTGCGCGAACAAGCACGTCGTCTTTTTCCAGGCCAAACTCCGTGGCCTTAAACCAAATCGCGCCCTCCTGTTCGTAGGTATAGCCGCGCTCTGTAAGCTCCTCCACAGTTTTTAAAATGTCGCCGTTTTCGTGCAGCTTACTTTCGTGGAACCAAACGTCGTAATGAATGCCATAGTCAGAAAGCCCGTCTTTCATGGCATCAATATTTTTATAAAGGGTCGCGTCAATCAGCGCTGCCTTTAACTCCTCCTCCGGCACGTTTAAAAACCTGTCGCCGTGCTCTTTGACAAAGTTTTCTGCGTGCTTGCGCACGTCGTCGCCGTGATACCCGTCTTCCGGGAATTCCACAGCGTCCTCGCCCAGCAGGGCCTGCTGATACCGTGCTGCCAGCGACACCGCCAGCTTTTCGATCTGGTTTCCTGCGTCGTTCACATAAAACTCTTTTGTCACATCAAAGCCTGCCAGCCTTAAAATGTTAGCCAAACAGTCCCCCAAAGCGCCGCCTCGGGCATTTCCCATGTGCATGGGTCCTGTTGGATTGGCGCTGACAAACTCTACATTTACCTTTTTTCCGCCGCCAAAATCCGTCTGCCCAAACTGGTCTTTCTCTGCTTCAATGGTGCTCAAAATTTGTGTAACATAGGCGGGATCCAGTTTAAAGTTGATAAACCCCGGCCCGGCAACAGAAACTTCCTTAATATAAGTGTCCGCGTAATCCATGTTGGAAACCAGGATATTTGCAATGTCCCTGGGTGCGCGCTTTGCCTGTTTTGCCATGAGCATGGCCGCATTCACAGAAAAGTCGCCGAAGTTTTTGTCCTTAGGCTCTTCAATTAAATAATCGGGAACGCTGCTTGCCGCCAGCTCTCCCTTTTGGTTTGCCGAATGAATTGCCCCGTCTGTCACATTCCTTACGAGGCCGGTTATGTCTTCATATAATGTCACTGATTTTCCACCTTTCTTATGTAAACATGCAGGCTGTTGCGAACGGGATCGCTGTCGTTAAGCTGAACAAAATAGTCTAGCTCAACCTCTCCTCCGCTGTCATCTACGTCCACGCGCATTTCGTTGGTATACACATCCACGCTGAGGCTCCCGTAGGGCGTTCTGTAAATTCCTGTGTACTGCTTGTTGGTCTCAAACACCATCTGCGACGCACCGCCGCCGTTTTCAAAGCGGATCATGGACACATAGTCGTCCTTAATCTTCAGCGTAGTGGTGGTGTTGTCATACCCCGTTATTTCGCTGCCCTCGTAGGACACATAAAATCTTCCGTCACGTTTTAAATATCTGCCTGCCGTGGTCAGTTCAAAATTGTCGTCCTCGCCGTCAACCGTCTGTCTGCCCGACAGCGTTATCCAAGCGTTTGTTTCCATATTGTTCTCCTCACATGTATTTTTCAATATCAATTTTTTCCACGCCGCCCGGAATCTCCTGCTGCAAAAACTTAGATCCCAGCTCGGCAAAATCGTCCGGACAGTCACTGACAAAAAATTGATACTGTCCGTCTGCCTTCCCGGTGCACAAAAGCCCGTTTTGCTCTAAATAGTCTTTCACAAACCCGGCGGTGACCCTTCCCGGGTCAATAAGCGTCACATGATTTCCCATAACCCCGCCAATGGTTTCCGCCAGCAGCGGATAGTGGGTGCATCCCATAATCAGCGTGTCCACGCCCGCTTCTTTCATCTCTGTTAAATAGTGCTTCGCGGCAAGCTGTGCAATTTCGCCGGTGGTGAACCCGTTTTCCACTAAAGGGACAAACAGCGGGCAAGGCTTCGAAATGGTAAAAATGCTTTCATCAATTTCTGCAATCAGCCGTTCATACGCGCCGGAACGGATAGAACCCGCCGTTCCGATGATGCCGATACGCTTATTTTCCGTGGCTGCGACCGCCGCTTTTGCCGCCGCGCCAACCACGCCGAAAACCGGAACGTCAACCATTCCCTCCACCGACCGCAGCGCAATGGTGCTGGCGGTGCCGCAGGCAATGACAATAAGCTTTAAGTCAAATGTATTTAAGAACCGAATGTCGCTTTTTGTGTACTTAATAATGGTGTCGTTAGATTTCGATCCGTAGGGGACGCGGCCCGTATCGCCGAAATAGACGATAGGCTCATTGGGCAAAAGATGCATCAGCTCTTTCACCGCGGTGAGTCCGCCGAGACCGGAATCGAAAATCCCAATATAGTTTGAAGACAACGTTTATCTCCCTCCGAACTCATTCATAGCAAAGTCAATCAATCTGTCAAGCAAAACGCTGTTTTCAAGGCCGCTGCGCTCCCAAAGCATGGGATACATGCTGATGTCTGTGAATCCCGGCAGAGTGTTAATTTCGTTTAAACAAACCCTGCCTGTATTTTTCTCCACAAAAAAGTCAACTCTTGCAAGGCCGGTGCAGTCTAACGCATAAAAGGCGCGCACTGCCAAACCGCGAATGGTTTCGGTCAAATCCCCATCTAGCTTTGCGGGAATTTCCAGCCCGGCGGTGTCGTCAATATATTTGGTGTCATAGTCATACATGGCCGTGGTTTTCACAATTTCGCCCAGGCACGAGGCCTCAGCCTTTTCATGGCTACCCAAAACGGCGCACTCCACCTCGCGGATGTCCATCATTTTTTCCACCAAAACCCGCCGGTCTTCGTTTGCCGCAACTTTTAAAGCCGTCTTTAACTCGTTTTTATCCTGTACCAGCGTAATTCCAACAGAAGACCCTGCATTGGCAGGCTTCACCACAACGGGATAGCCAAAGGTTTTACAAATTTGTTCGTCCGCCGCGTCCACACTGTCCGCCGCGTTATGTACCAGGTCGAACCCGTCAGTTACGGGAATTCCCTCTTGAATCAGCACTTTTTTTGTCAGAATTTTATCCATGCACAGGGCGGAACCGGTGACGCCGTTGCCCACATAGGGAACCTGCGAAAGTTCAAAAACGCCCTGAATGGTGCCGTCCTCGCCGTTTTTGCCGTGGAGAACCGGAAAATAAACATCCACATGTTCTGTGAAAAAGTCGCCGTTTTTATTCATAACAATTAGGCCGCCGTGCTTGGGGTTCGGGGAAATTACGCAGGATTTGCCGGGCGCATCTGCCCAGCTTCCGTCCTTAATATGGGAAATGTCTCCGCTGTAGAGAAAGCTTTCTCCCTCTTTTGTAATTCCCACAAGCAGCAGGCTGTATTTTTCTCTGTTTAAGTGGCTGATAATGTTATAAGCCGACATACAGGATATCTCATGTTCTGATGATTTGCCGCCGAATACGACGCAAACAACAGGTTTCATAACGTTACGTCCTTTCCATCAATTCACATATAATTATGACAATCTTATTATATTATAGTACACTTGCCGCCGTTATACAATCTTTTTTTTCATTTGTATCACAAATTTAAAATTTTATTCACGAAACAGTAAATTTTCATTGACAGAAAAGAAACAAGCTTAATCTTGCTGTAATATTGGAGATATAAAATTGTAATAAAATCATGGCAGGAATGTATTGACTTTTCCAAAAGAACGGCATATAATTATCACGATTGAAAAGAAATAACAAAAACAAGCTACAAGCTCAATTTTGAGAAAGCGTGCGTGATTGTTATGAAACAGAACAATGATAAAAAAGGCTTTTGGATTCATATGTGGCCCTACATCCGCGAACACAAGGGAAAACTGATTTTCTGCGTGATTTGTGCGTTGATTGTGGGCGTTTGTGTGGCCGTTCAGCCCCTTGTAATTAAATATATTGTTGACAGCGGAATTTCAAATGATGCGTTGATGCCCAACGACAAAATCCGGTTTGTAGGGATGCTTTGCCTGTTATACATCGCCATTGCGACCACCAGGGTGTTCATCTGGCGAATGGGCTTTACCAAGATGTTCCGCGCCTTAGAGGGCTCTTTGTTCAACCTGAGGTCGAAATTTTTTGCCCATGTGCAGCAAATGGGCATGAAGTTTTACGAAAGCACCTCGGCGGGCGAGTTGTTTAACTGCATTATGGGAACTCCCATGGTGAACATTAAAACCTATATGAGCCAAATTTTTATGGGTGTGCCCTACCAGGTGGTATCTCTGGCAATTTCACTCACCGCCCTGTTGTATTACGACTGGGTGCTCACCGTAATTTTGCTTGCCACCGCAATGGTGATGGCGCTGTTTAACAAGTTTGCCCGGCGGAAAATGCGGCGGGTTTCCACCGACTATATCCGCAGCGAGGCCGAGGCCAGCAAATATTTAAGCGACACCCTAAACGGTATGGACGCGGTGAAGCTCTATTCCATTGAAGACAACACGTTTAAAAACTTTCAAAACATTTTAGGTCAGATGTATGAAAAAGGTGTAGTGGCTTCCACCTCTCAGCAAAAGGAGTCTTTAAAGCCTGAACTAATTCAGTATATCGGCACGGCGGTGGTATATTTTGTCGGCGCAATCTCCTGTGTTTACCGGGGCGTTTCCGTTGGTGTGCTCTATGCGTTTTTATCCAGCATGACCTCCATTCTGGGCATTTTAATCACCTGGCTGAACATCGGCCTGCAAAAGAGCAGCGCCGAATCGGGCTTAAACAAAATCATGGCCATTTTAAACACCAGCTCCGCCACCCCTGAAAAAGAGGAAACGCGCCAAAGAAGCGTGGAAGTTGAGCGCGACAGCGCCATGAAGAAGCAAAAGCCCTGCATTGCGTTTGAAAACATTGACTTTGCGTATGAAAACAGAAAAATATTTGAAAACTTCAGCTGCAGCATCCGCTACGGCGAAAGCGTGGCATTGGTTGGCAGCAGCGGAAGCGGCAAAAGCACCTTTTCAAAGCTTGCCATGCGGCTTTACGACGTGCAAAACGGCGCGGTGCTGGTTCACGGCAAGGACGTGCGGGACTACAGCCTCCACGACCTTCGGGTGTCGTTTGGAATTGTTCCCCAGAGCACCTTCATTTTCTACGGTTCCATTTGGGATAACATTAAAATTGCCCGGCCCGATGCTTCAAACAAAGATATTGTAAACGCAATGGAAATTGCCCACGTGCACGAGTTTGTAAACGAGCTGGAAAACGGGTGGAACACCGTGGTAGGCGACGGCGGGTTAGACCTTTCCGGCGGACAGAAGCAGCGCATTGCCATTGCCCGCGCGGTTTTGGGCAACCCCGATATCTTAATATTTGACGAGGCAACCTCGGCGTTAGACAACATCTCGGAACACGCCATTCAAGACGCAATGGAAACCTTAATGAAAACCCACACGGTTATCATCATTGCCCACAGGCTTTCCACCATTCGAAATGTAGACCGCATTTTGGTGTTTGAAAGCGGTAAGGTTGTGGAAGAAGGCTCCTATGACGCACTCAGTCAAAAGGAAGGCGGCACGTTTGCCGAACTTTTAAAGTATAACAAATAAAAAAAGCCGGACCGCAAATGCGGCCCGGCTTTTTTTATTCTTCAATAAATACAAGATTTAAAATGATGGCTTTTAATTCTTCTTTTAAAATTCCATGGCTGCTGGTGATAGAAAACACAGCCGGGCCATTTTGCCAAACGGCAACTTTGCACAGCCCTCCGCTTGACTTTACCGTCACAGCGTTTTCGCCGAATTGCTCGGTTTCTGTCAGCTCATAGGCGTTATAATCGCCGCTGATATCACCGGATCCGGTTCCCGTGCGGTAGGTGAGCCTGTCGTCTTCACTTTCATAATCAACCTGAATAAAATCTTTTCCCAGCTGGGACATATTTGTAATTTGATGCCCTTCCGGCATATATCCCGGCACAAAAAAATCGAAGCCTGCAAGGGCATGAAGCTCTGAAAATTCCTCTGCGCCCTGCATCGGATTTCCGCCGTTAACAGAAGGAAGCGTATCTTCAGGCGGTTCTCCGTCAGAGGGCAGCTGGCTCTCCAACGGTGGAAGCACGCCGGAGGAGGCATTCCCGCCGGGTTCGGCGTCTGCCGGAGGAGCGGATTGTTGCGACGTATCCAGCTTGTTTCCGGAATCGTCCGGTCGCGCTGTCTGTGCAGGCCCATCGCTCTGCCCGTTCCCAGTCTTTGGTTTTTCCGGCTTTCCTGCCGGCGTTTTAACCGCAGGTTTTTCCTGGCCGGCAGGGGGTGTTGGCTTCTCTGCCGTAACTGTCTCATCCCTCTCCGACGGCGGTGCATTGGGCGTCTGCTGCGCCGGCGGCTCTGTCGGCACAAACTCCTCCGGCAGAGCGCTCTGCCCGCCAAAAGGAACTTTTTTTAAAACCGGCGCAAGACATAGAAATAAAAGCACACACGCCGCAAGGCTTCCATACCGGATGCGCCGGTATATTATTTTCTTTCTGTTTTTTTTATGTGAAAGGGCGGCATTCATGACTTTTGCTTTCATTTCGTCGGACAAAACAATTTTATCCATCGACGCTTTATATCGGTTCATCAAAGTCATAATCCTCCTTTAAAATTTGTTTCAGCAGCTTTCTGGCTCTGAATAAATGGGAACGCACCGTTGTCTGTGTTTGCTGCAAAAGCTTTGCAATTTCCGCAGTGCGGTATCCCTCATAGTAATAAAGGTGTACCGCAACGCGGTACTGTTCAGGAAGGCTTAAAACCGCGCGGGTTACATCGCTTCCCTCGTCATAGCTGTCGCAGATCGGAATTTGTGCCTCCTCTTCAAAAAAGGAGGTGTGTTTTCTCCCGTAGGATTTTAACTTGTTTTTACAAAGGTTAACAGACGTTTTCATGAACCAGGCCTTTTCGTGGCCGCTGTCATTAAAATTCGGGGTATAGTCCATAAACTTGATAAAAACTTCCTGCACAACATCTTCGGCATCCTGCATGTTTTTTAAGTAGGAAAAGGATAATCGTAGTATCATATCACCGTATAAATTCAAAAGCCGCGATATGGTCTGTTCTGTCGACTCCAAACAAGATGCCTCCTTTTTTCATTTCCGCCGCACGGCCTGTAAAACCGCAGCCTTAAAAAATTTTATTTTATATTTTCAATGATAACGCGGATATCATTCATAGAAAGTCCTTTTTCTGCGTGAAGGGCAAACATTTCGCCGCTATTCGTCCAAGCTGCGCTGTGAACGGTTTCACCCTCGCCCTTTACGGTTACGGTGAGCCCGCCGATTGTTACGTCTTTCACAGATTCATAAACAGAATAGTCACCGCTGATATCTTCGTCCCCTACAGCCGTTCTGTATGAAATTACACCGTTTCCCGATTCATAAAAAATCTGTAGTATTCGGTTTGAAATAGTGGTAACTGCGCTCATTTCATATCCTTCCGGAAGCTTGGTTGGAACAACAGCGTTAAAACCTGATGCCACAATTGCGTCTTCCACCGTTTTGTGCTCTTTTACAGGGTTGGGAATTTGAACCTGCGACTCTGTTTCCACCTGAAAGGTTATCGTGTTGTCTTTCACGATAACCGCATCGTCATTGCCAAATAAAATTTTGAACATGTTGGCCGGAACAAAGGTTGTGCCGTCTTTCAGTTCGGGGGCCGCGCCCAGCGCCGTCGGCGCAGACATGCCGATTGCAGCGGAACTTGCCTTGTAGTATCTGTCTGCCCCTATGTAAACCGATGTGTTCACAGTTCCGTTGTCTAAGAAAATTCCCTGGCCTTCCGCTTTCCACTCAATCGCAAAACCAAGCTTCTCACCAACGAAACGGACCGGAACCATAATTTGATCTCCTTTAGTATATACCGTTTTGTCCCCAATGTCCAGTTTTTCTTCATTCACAAAAATGCTGTAGTTGTTTTCGCCGCCCGCTGATATTAAATTGCCTTCTGCCGAAACTGCAAACGCCTGTGCGCAGATTAACGCGCCGCTTAATAATAATGTAGTAAATTTTTTCATGATTGTTACCTCCTGAAGTTGTATCATAATTTGTTTTTTGGGCCCTTCACTAATACAAACAACTGGCAAGGCAAAAATGTTGCAGGAAAACAAAAATAATTTATCGAAACTTTTACGAAACCTTTACATTCTGTGAACACCAACGATTTTTCTTGTTTTTTCATGGCTTCCGTGTTATAATATATTTTGTATAATTATGTATAAACAGGAGATTTGTATGAAAAAAACAACGACAGGCTTATTTTTGGACACAGCCTTCGCCGCGGCACTGCTCATAAAGGTTTTCAGCGCGGGATTTTCTTACTTCTGTGTGCTGGACGACTATGTTCAATATGGCTGCTATCCGCTGTATGACAACCTTTCCAGGGTTTATTTCGGAATTGGCACCGCGTCAAACCGGCCTCTGGCGGCGTTTTTCGACCCGGCGGTTTGGGGTGCGTTTTTTCCCAACATGGCTCTTGCGCTGCTCATTCTCTGCGCGTTGTTGTTTTTGTCTGCAAAGCTGTTTGACCGGTGTTTCACGTTGTGCGGAATCGCCGTTACACCGTTTTTCTACGCGGTTTATCTGCTGCTTCCCCTGGGGTTTGAGGGAACATATTGGATTTCAGCGTCTTCACGGATTGTGGTGGGGCTGTTTTTCGCCGCGCTTACGGCATATCTTCTAATTATATATATAAAAGAAAGAAAAGCCTGGCAACTGGTGCTTTACGCGGTCTGCTCCCTGGCCTCTTTCGGGTTTTATGAGTCTGTCACCGTGCTGTCCGGGCTTATTCAGGGGCTGATTATTTTAAAATTTACCTTTGATGAAAAACAGTATAAACGCCTGTGGCTTTTGGCGATTCCGGCTTTGTGCACCGCCGCGGTGCTAGTCTATTATAAGCTGGCGGCCCACATCGGCGCTTTAGGCAGCCGTGCCGCAGAATTTTCTGTCACCCACATTGGCGCCCGGCTGGGCGAGCTTTTCTCCCAGTTTGGATATATCTTCACCGCCGGACTTTACCGCACCACTGCCGCAGGTTTTTTAGACGGGCTGAAAATTCTAATGCAGAACGGCGTTTTCGGCATTGTTATCAGCATTTTGATTTTATGTGTTTCTGTTCTTTGTGCATATGCCGGCGGAAAATATAAACTCTTTGCCGAAGCAAAGCTGTGCGTGCCGCTGGGACTGCTGCTGATTGTTTTGCCCCTTCTGCCCAACATATTGGTGCCGGACGTTTGGCTGACCTACCGCAGCATTGTGGTTTGCCTGCCTGGTTTTTGCGTGCTGTTTGCGCCGCTTTTGGCCTTGGCGTTTCAAAACCGCTGTGCGAAAACCGCCGCGCTGTTTTTGTTAACGTCGGTTTTTTTGGTGGGCTGTGTAAATGAGGTGCACACCTACAAAGCAGTGAGCGAATTGGACGGCCAAATTGTAAACGAGGTGTTACAGCACTTAGACGACGAGGTGCTGGCCGGCAAAAAAGAAACGGTTTTAGTGCTTTCGCAGGAGGTTATCACACCGCAGACGTCTTTTTACAAAGACCATGTGAAAAGCGTTTTTTATGCGGACTGGGCGGTTACCGGCGCTGTCCGCGCCTGCGCGCGGAATATAAAGATTAAAACCATTACTCCCGTATATTCCTTAGAAAATGTGGACAACGAGGGAAAGCAGGTTTTATATATGGATGAATTTTATCATGTGACGGAGGAAACCAATGAGTGACAAAAAAAGGCTGAATGTTTTGGGCGTGGGCGTTGACACCGCTGCAATGAAAGAAGCGGCGGAAACGTTAGTTGCGGCAATGGACGGCGGTTCCGTTTACAGCGTATATACCCCCAATTCGGAAATTATTTTATATGCTTATAAAAATCCTGAATACTGTGCGGTTTTAAACCGGGGCGACATGGTAACGCCTGACGGAATCGGCGTGGTGCACGCTTCAAAAATTTTAAAACGGCCGCTACCCGAGCGTGTGGGCGGATTCGACCTGGCAAACATGGTTTTAGCCAAAATTGCAGGAACGGGCAAATCGGTTTATTTGTTCGGCGGAAAACCCGGCGTGGCAGAGGCTGCGGCGGAAAACCTTTGCCGTCTTTACCCCGGAACCAATATCTGCGGCACGGCGGACGGATATTTTGACACAGAAAAAGAGCAGCGAATTATAGAAGACATCAACGAGAAAAAGCCGGACCTTTTGTTTGTGTGTTTGGGCTTTCCCAAACAGGAGCTTTGGATTGATACACATAAACATGAACTAGGTGCCAAAGTATGTATGGGAATCGGCGGCAGCTTAGACGTGTTTGCAGGCACGGTGAAGCGAGCACCAGTCGGGTTTCAGAAACTGGGGCTTGAGTGGCTTTACCGCCTGATCAAACAGCCGTCCCGGTTTGTCAGAATGTTGGCGCTGCCCAAATTCGGCTTTACGGTTTTGCTCCACGGGAAACAATATTTAGAAAAATAAGGAGATTTTAAATGGCAGAATTTAAATCCGGCTTTGTCAGTATAATCGGCAGGCCCAACGTGGGGAAATCCACCTTAATAAACCGCCTTGTGGGCGAAAAAATTGCAATTATCTCCAGCAAGCCCCAAACCACCAGAAACAACATTTTGGGAATTTTAACAGACGAAGACAAACAAATTGTGTTTACCGACACGCCGGGAATTCACGAACCTACCAGCATGTTGGCGGAGATGATGGTAAAATCCGCAAATAACGCCTTAGTTGACACCGACGCCATTTTGCTTTTGGTGGAACCAATTGCCAACGTGGGACGGACGGAGGAAAAAATCATTGAGCGTTTAAAAAAACAAAAAACGCCTGTGATTTTGGTGATTAATAAAATCGACACAGTGAAAAAAGACGTGTTGCTGTCTGTTATTACGGTATATACAAATGTATTTGACTTTGCCGCCGTAGTGCCCATTTCCGCAAGAAAGTGCGACGGGGTAGATGCCGTGAAGGCAGAGATTGAAAAATTTATAAAACCCGGCCCCCAATATTTTCCCGAGGACATGGTAACCGACCAGCCCCAGCGCCAGATTGCCGCGGAAATCATTCGGGAAAAGCTGCTCAGGAGCTTGAATAAAGAAGTGCCCCATGGCATTGCAATTGAAATCTTTTCTTTTGAGGAGTCGGCCTCGAAACTTACCATTGAGGCAAACATATACTGTGAAAAACAGTCCCACAAGGGAATTATCATCGGCAGGGGCGGCGAAATGCTGAAAAGAATCGGCACCGAGGCCCGCACTGAGCTTGAGCGCATGCATGATAAAAAGGTGTTTTTGTCCCTGTGGGTTAAGGTGAATGAAGACTGGCGGAACAAACGGGGCAAAATTGCAAACTTTGGGTTTGAATTACAATAAACGAGTGGCGATGGCATGGAACTGATAAAAACAGACGGCGTTGTTTTAAAACGGACTTATGTGGGAGAAAAAGACGCCATTATTAAAATTTTGACCAGCGGGGCAGGGCTGGTCTCCGCCTCTGTAAAGGGCGTTAAAAACATGAAAAGCAAGCTTGCTGCCGGAAGCCAGGTGTTTGGCTACAGCGATTTTGTGCTCCGGCCGGGCAAGGAACTTTTTGTTGTGACGCAAAGCGCACAAAAAGAGGGGTTTTTCGGCCTTTCCTCCAACATTGAGCGGCTTTCCTTTGCATCATACTTTGCAGAGCTCACCGCCGCGTTTCACCCCGGCGCTGAGGACGCAAAAGCCATTTTGCCCCTGCTTTTAAACACGTTATACCTGCTCTCAAACTCCAGCAAGAACATGGAGCTGATAAAATGCGTGTTTGAGCTTCGCCTTTTGTGCTATTTGGGGTTTGCCCCAGAGCTTGACGCCTGCACAATGTGCGACGACACCGAGAAGCTGTGCTTTTTCAGCCCCTCGGCAGGAGGAACGGTTTGCCGCAGCTGTGGCGGTGTTCACGACGCATGCATTATCACCGAAAACACCCTGGCCGCCATGCGGTATGCGCAAAACAGCGACGACAAAAAGGCCTTTTCCTTTGCGCTTTCAAAAAGTGCAATCGACGAGTTTGCCCAGTGCACGGAAAAAATGTGCGAACAGGTGTTTTCCCGCCCTTTGCCGTCTTTGGCATATTTAAAACAAATTACAGGAAAACTTTAATTTTCCGGAGGAATTTATGAATTTAGATGCAATTTTAAAAACAGTTGAAAAACCTTCCCGCTATATCGGGAACGAATATAACAGCGTACACAAGGCGCTTGACGATATTTCCATCCGGTTTGGCTTTTGCTTTGCCGACGTGTATGAAATCGGCATGTCCCATTTAGGAATGAAAATTTTATACCACCTGCTAAACACTGCAGAAGACATTTACTGCGAGCGGTTCTTTGCCCCCTGGGTGGACATGGAGGAGCAGATGCGTGCAGAAAACATTCCTTTGTTTTCGCTGGAAACCAAAACGCCTGCCAAAGAGTTCGACTTTTTGGGATTTACGCTTCAGTATGAAATGAGCTACACCAACATTTTAAATATGTTGGATTTGGGCCACATTCCCTTTTATGCAAAGGACCGGGACGAGGAATATCCCATCATCTGTGCAGGCGGTCCCTGCGCTTATAACCCGGAGCCTTTGGCCGACTTTATCGACTTTTTTATGCTGGGCGAGGGAGAAGAAATCATGATGGAAGTGATGGACGTCTACCACAGGGTGAAACAAAACGGCGGCAAAAAAGACGATTTCCTGCGGGAAATTGTGGCCATTGAGGGCATTTATGTGCCAAAATTTTATGATGTGGAGTATCACGAAGACGGCACCATCAAATCCTTTACGAAAAACGATGAACATGCGCCGGACAAAATAAAAAAACGGATTATAAAAGATTTTGACAGCTCCTTTGCGCCGGATAACATCATTGTGCCGTTTATGGAAATCGTCCACGACAGAATTATGCTGGAAATTTTCCGCGGCTGCATCCGCGGCTGCCGGTTTTGCCAGGCGGGCATGATTTACCGCCCTGTGCGGGAGCGGTCGCCGGAAACGCTGCTTTCCTTGGCCCAGCGGCTTATTCAGAACACAGGGTATGAAGAAATTTCCCTTTCCTCTTTAAGCACCAGCGACTATACAAGCTTAAAAGAGCTTACCGACGGGCTTCTTGCCCTTACAGAGCAGAAAAAAATCGGCCTGTCGCTGCCGTCTCTTCGGCTGGACAACTTTTCCATGGAGCTTATGCAAAAGGTGCAAAAGGTAAGAAAATCCGGCCTGACCTTTGCGCCGGAGGCAGGAACCCAGCGGCTTCGGGACGTAATTAATAAAAACATTACGGAGCAGGATTTAAGCACTGCGGCGCAAACGGCATTTTCCGGCGGCTACGGCACGATTAAGCTCTATTTTATGATTGGCCTGCCCACCGAAACGGAAGACGATATTTTAGGAATTTCGAAATTGGCAGACGAGGTGGTTTCCATCTACAAACACACGCCGAAGGAAATACGCAACAAAAACCTGCGGGTTACGGTGAGCGTTTCCTCCTTTGTGCCGAAGCCCTTCACGCCATTCCAGTGGTTCGGGCAGAACACACAGGGGCAGCTGTTTGAAAAACAGATGCTTTTAAAAGACGCAATCAAAAACCGCTACGTTTCTTATAACTGGCACGACTCCTCTTTAAGCATTTTAGAGGGCGTGTTTGCCCGGGGAGACCGAAAGCTTTCTAAAGTATTGGTTGAAGCGCACCGACTGGGCGCAAAGTTTGACAGCTGGCACGAATTTTTTAACATGGAAACATGGCAAACTGCCTTTGCAAACACCGGCATTGACCCCTCATTTTATAACGAGAGGGAGCGCAGCTATGAAGAAATTCTTCCCTGGGATCACATTGACATCGGCGTCTCCAAAGCGTTTTTGATGAATGAGAACGAAAAGGCAAAGCGGGGCGAGCCAACCGCAAACTGCCGGGAAAAATGCGCCGGCTGCGGTGTCATTCCGTCTTTTGGAGGTGGGTTCTGTGGCTAAATTCCGCATTCAGTTTACAAAGTATGGCGACATGAAATATGTGTCCCACTTAGACATGATCCGCCTGTTTACGCGCATGTTTCACCGGGCGGAGCTGCCCGTGGCATATTCCAACGGATTTAACCCCCACCCGAAAATGTCGGTTCTGCTGCCGCTGTCTGTGGGGTTTGAGTCATCCTGCGAATATTTAGACGCCGAGTTTGAAAAAAGCGTCAGCATGCTGGAGTGCTTGAAAAAATTAAAATCCGCAGCGCCTTTGGGCATGGAAATTCCCCAAATTTGCGAGTTAAACGAAACCAGCAGAAAAGCAAAGGAAATCCGCTACGCAAGTTATGATATCACCACAGACGCGAAAATAGATGCAGACAAACTGGAACGCTTTTTAGAGCGGGAAACCGTTAAAATTGTGAAAAAAACAAAACGCTCCGAGGGCGTGGCGGACATTCGGCCCGATATTATGGATTTGTGCCGGAAAGAGGAGCATTCTTTTTCTGCAGTGATTTCCGCAGGCAGCAACGCAAACTTAAAACCAGATTTATTAATAGAAGCAATGAAAACATATATAGAAGAATTTCGTCCCCAAACGGTCAGCATTTGCCGCACGGGCATCCTAACGGAACGGGGCGAACCGATGATGTAGTTTTACATACCGAAATGGGGTGAACGAATTGACTGCGCGGCAGGCGGCACTTAAAATTTTAACGAAAACCGAAACAAATCACGGATATTTAAATCTGGTGTATATGGAGGTTTTAAAGGCGAACAACTTTTCGCCCTTAGATGCCGCTTTTATAAAAGAACTGGTTTTCGGCGTTTACCGAAACAAGCTTTATTTAGATTACATCATCCGCGCAAACGCATCCCTGCGTCTGAAAAAAATTGAACCGACGGTATTAAACATTTTGCGGTTGGGCGTTTATCAGATTTTGTTTATGAATAAAATCCCCGACCACGCCGCTGTGTCAGAGGCGGTTTCCCTTGCGAAAAAACGAAGCCGCGGCCGCACGGCGGGATTTGTAAACGCTGTTTTGCGGTCGGTGCTGCGAAGCGGCGGGGCTGACCTTTCGCCCTTAAAAAAAGACGCCGTAAAGTATTTCAGCGTAAAATTCTCCTACCCCGAGGAGTTGACCTCGTTTTTTGTAAACACCTTTGGCAAGAGCCGTGCAGAGGCGCTTTTGGCAGCAGGGAACGAAACACCGCCCCTCTGTGTTCGGGTAAATATTTTAAAAACAACCCGGCAGGAGCTGGCTGAAAAACTGCACCGCGCCGGCATTGAAACGAAAGAAACGCCGTTTACCGACTGCGGACTGTATCTGTTTGGCGCAAGCGAGCAGGCAAGGCGAGAGTTTTCTTCTCTTTTCACTGTGCAGGACCAAAGCTCACAGCTTGCGGCACTTTCCCTTTCGCCCGAGCCGGGCGACACGGTGTTAGACCTTTGCGCCGCACCGGGCGGCAAAACCACGCACTTAGCAGAGCTGATGGAAAACTGCGGACAAATTTACGCCTCAGACCTGTATGAAAAACGGCTTCATGCCGTAAACGAGGCGGCAAAACGGCTGGGCATTACCATAATAAAAACCAAACAGGCAGACGCGGCGGAGCCCAATCCGGCACTTAGACAGATTGCCGACAAAGTCCTGCTGGACGTGCCCTGTTCCGGGCTGGGTATTATCCGGCGCAAACCTGACATAAAATATAAAGAACACATTACCGATTTTGATGAAATTTTATCTGTGCAGCAGCAAATTTTAAACACGGCAAAAGAGTATGTAAAGCCCGGCGGCATTTTGGTTTACTCCACCTGCACCATAAACCCTTCCGAAAACTTGGGGCGCGTTCATGCTTTTTTAAAGGAAAATCCGAATTTTGAAATGGACGCAATGAAAAATCCCCACATCGCCGGGGAAATGGCACAGCGGGCCAAAGCGGGATTTATCGAGCTGTTTCCGGACACGGATAACAGCGACGGATTTTTTGTTTGCAGACTGAAAAAATTAAGATAGAAGAAAAGGCTAACCCATGAAAACAGATTTCAGAAACCTTACATTTGAAGAAACCCAGGCGCTTTGCAAGTCGCTTTCGCTGCCCGGCTACCGCGCCGGACAGATTTTCAGCGCCGTTTTTAAAACAGACGCGATTTGCGAAATTACCACCCTTTCTAAGGAGCTGAGAGAAACCCTTTCGGAACATTATTATATTGGAACCCTCACCTGCCAGGAAAAACAGGTGTCGAAAAAAGACGGCACCGTGAAATTTTTGTTCTGCCTTTCCGACGGCAGCCTGATTGAAAGCGTGTTCATGCGCTATCACCACGGCAACACGCTGTGTGTGTCCACCCAGGTGGGCTGCGCCATGGGGTGCGCGTTCTGTGCTTCCACAATCGGCGGCAAGGTGCGCAACCTCTCCGCCGCCGAAATTTTAGAGCAAATCTTGGCGGCAGAAAAGGAAACCGGCGAAAAAATCTCCAATATTGTGATGATGGGCATTGGCGAACCGTTAGACAATTTTGACAACGTGGTAAAATTCTTAAAAATTGTGAACCATAAAGACGCGCTGAATATCGGCTACCGCCACATTTCGCTGTCCACCTGCGGGGTGGTGCCGAAAATTTATGAGCTGGCAAGCCTGAACCTGCCAATTACGCTTTCTGTTTCGCTTCACGCGCCTTTTAACGATTTACGAAGCGAAATTATGCCCATCAACAAAAAATATCCGCTGGAAACCTTAACCGCGGCAATGACGCATTATATTCAAAAAACAAACCGGCGGATCAGCATTGAATATGCCTTGATCCGCGGCAAAAACGACAGCACAGCCTGTGCGGACAAATTGGCAAAACTGTTTTCCGGCGGGCTTTACCATATCAATTTAATTCCCGTGAACAACGTGCGGGAACGTGATTTTAAAAAAACAGAAAAACAGCATGTGGCGGCGTTTTTAAAACGGCTTGTCGAAAGAGGCTTAAACGCTACCGTAAGACGGGAGCTGGGAAGCGACATAGACGCTGCATGCGGACAGCTCAGGAAAAAAGCAGCACACATAGAAACAGACATAAATTAACGAGGTGATAAACGAATGGAAGTGAGTTCAGCTACAAGCGTCGGACGCATCCGTCCTCTAAACGAGGATTCCTATTTTGTGTCCGAGCCTGACCAGTCCGGCACGGTTTTGGCCATTGTTGCCGACGGCATGGGCGGCCACAACGCAGGCGAGGTTGCCAGCGGCAAGGCCGTGGGAATTGTGCAGAAGGACGTTCTTGGAAAATGCGGCAAAAATGCAAAAGACGTTTTGGTAAAAGCCGTAAACGACGCCAACCGCGAAATTTATGAAATGAGCGTAAACGCCAGAAATCTTTCGGGCATGGGCACCACCATGACGGCCTGCGTTGCGGAGGAACACAACGTGACCGCGGTTCAGGTGGGCGATTCCAGGCTATACTTAATCCGCGGGGAGAAAATTACGCAAATCACAAAAGACCACTCCCTGGTGGAAATGCTTTTAGAAAACGGCAAAATCACAAAGGAGGAGGCGCGGCGCCATCCCCAGAAGAACATCATTACCCGCGCGGTGGGAACGGACAAGACCGTTGAAGCGGACATTTACGAGTTTCGGGCAGAGGCGGGCGACGTAATTCTACTCTGCTCCGACGGCTTGGTGAACATGGTGGAGGACGAAGAAATTCTGTCTGTTATAAATTTAAGCGAAACGCTAAACGACGCGGCAAACAAACTGGTTGCGGAAGCGGAAACCGCTGGCGGCACGGATAATATAACCGTAATTTTAATCAGGTTTTAAAATTACCAGAAACGGAGATGGCAAATCATGATGAGTGGAAAGATTATTGATGGGAGATACGAAATTATAGAGGAAATCGGCCGGGGCGGAATGGCCATTGTTTACCGGGCAAAATGCCTGGTTCTAAACCGGTATGTGGCAATTAAGGTGCTGCGTCCGGAATACCGGGACGATTTGGAGTTTATCAAGCGGTTTAAAATTGAGGCGCAGTCCGCTGGCAGCCTGTCTCACCCGAATATCGTTTCAATTTATGATGTAGGAAACGAAGACGATTTGGAATATATCGTCATGGAATATGTGGAGGGCATCACCTTAAAACAATACTTGAGCGCAAAGGGAGTTCTCCAGTGGAAAGAGGCGGTTGACTATGCTTCCCAAATTTGTTCCGGTCTTGAGCATGCTCACAAAAAGGGCATTGTGCATAAAGACATTAAGCCGGAAAACATTATCATCACCAAAGAGGGAATTTTAAAAATTACCGATTTTGGCATTGCAAAGGCGTTAAACCAGGGAACCATTACCACCGGCGGCCTCACCATGGGCAGTGTGCATTATTTTTCTCCGGAGCAGGCCCGGGGCGGGTTTACCGACGCGAAAACTGACCTTTATTCTTTGGGCATTTTAACCTACGAGATGGTGACGGGACGGCTCCCCTTTGAAGGGGAATCCGCCATCAGCATTGCCATGCAGCATTTAGAAACCGAGCCTGTGCGCCCGTCGGTGTTTAACCCGTCTATTCCAAAATCCTTGGAAACGGTAATTTTAAAAGCAATGAAAAAAGAACAGAGCGAACGGTATCAAACGGCCACACAAATGCTGATTGACTTAAAAAAGGTTTACGTGGGCTCTGAGGTACGGTACGACGAAGGAGATGAGTTTACGAAAAAATTCACGCCGATTAATCCGCAAACTGCAAGCAACAAAAACGGTGCACCCCAGGGTGCGAAAAACGGCACCCCCCAGCGCAGATCCCAGAACAGCCAAGGCAAAGCCCCTGTGAAAAAACAGCCCTCCCGCGCCGAGCTCGCCAAGGCGAAAAAGAAGAAAAAGAAAGGCGACACCTTAGGCATTGTGGCCGGCATTTTTGCTGGTATTGCGGTGATTGCCTTAGCGATTTGGGGCTGGTCGTTTATGACGGGCGGCTCAAAAAACGAGGTGGAGTGTCCTGAACTTGTGAACCACACCTGTGCCGAGGCGCTGGAACTAATTGAAGGCACCAAGCTGAAAATTGTGCAGGAAAACGGCAAGGAAATTCAGGCAGATGATGAGGGCATCATTGTAACGCAGGACCCAAAAAGCGGCAAAAAAATTAAAAACAACGCAAAAATAACCGTCACATTGGGCGACCAGCCTGCCACTATGGAAAAAATCCCCTCAGTTGCAGGAATGACGGAGGCAGACGCAACTTCTGCATTAAAAGCGCTGAAATTTGACGTTACCGTGGAACGGCAGGACAACAGCGACGTAGCCGCAGGCCGCGTTATCAGTACCCATCCGGCGGCCGGCACCTCTGCATCGGAGGGTTCTGTCGTTACCATATACGTAAGCAACGGCAATAAAAACGACAACACCGAAAATGAATATACCATTGTTCCCGATTTGCTTGGTAAAACGGAAAACGAAGCGAAATCTGCTTTAGAGCGCGCCGACTTAAAGCTTGGTGAAGTGCAGCAGGTGGCAAGCGAAAAGGAAAAGGGAACGGTTGTGAAACAGTCTGAAGCTGAAGGTAACCGGGTGAAGAAAAATAAAGCCATCGACATTCGCATCAGCAGCGGCAAAGCGGCAACCTCCGCCACGCCAACACCTTCTGCAAAGCCCTCGGCAAGCGCATCTCCCTCCTCCACGCCGAAGCCTTCGTCCACGCCCACCAGCGGCGGCGATGACGAACCAAACGAGGGCGGCAACAACGGCACAAATGAGGATTAACCGAAAGGACGGCTTGCATAAATGACTGGTACAATCATGAAAGGAATCGGCGGGTTCTATTATGTAAAATGCGACAGCGGCACGGTTTTCTCCTGTCGCGCAAGGGGCCGGTTCCGCAAAGACGGGCAGGTTCCCATGGTGGGCGACAGGGTGGAGATTGAAATTACCGACCCAGAAGAAAAAGAAGGGTATGTAACCAAAATCGGGCCGCGGAAAAACCAGTTTTTCCGGCCTCCCGTTTCCAATATCGACTTACTTTTGGTCACCTTTGCCATAAGCGCACCGGAACCGGCCTTAGAATTGATTGACAAGCTGACAGTTACTGCGGTATCCCAGGGGGTAGACTGTGCCGTGTGCATTAATAAAGCAGAATTGAACCGGGAAAAAGCCGCCGATTTAGCAAAGGAATATGCATTGGCAGACTTTCCCGTGATTGTCTGCTCCGCCAAAACAGGCGAGGGTGTGGATCGTTTAAAAGACCTGTTAAAGGGAAAGGTTACCGCACTGGCCGGAAGCTCGGGAGTTGGGAAATCCAGTCTGCTCAACGCCATGGGGGAAAACTTCACCTTAAAAACCGGAGCGGTGAGCGATAAAATTCAGCGGGGAAAACACACCACACGGCATACAGAGCTGTTCCCTCTCTCCTTCGGAGGTTTTGTGTTCGACACACCGGGGTTTGGCTCTTTTGAAGTGGAAAAGATGATGGCCCAGAATCTTTCCGCCATGTTTCCGGAAATTGCAAAACACGGCGGCCAGTGCCGGTTTCCGGGGTGCAGCCACATCACCGAGCCGGACTGCTCGGTGAAAGACGCATTAAACAGAGGCGAAATCGGTCAAAACCGCTACAACAGCTACTGTGCACTTTACAACTCTTTAAAAGATGTTAAAGACTGGCAGCTTTAAAAAGAACAGCTGTTAAAAATTTATATCATTTTCTATTAAATCAGAACAATAAGAGGTGAAGCATTATGACGCCAAAAGAACGTGCAGTGGCGGCGCTAAATTTGCAGACGCCGGATATGGTTCCTACTTTTGAACTGGAGTTTCAGTTAGCAGAGGAAATGTTCGGCAGGCCCTTTTTCGGTGCGCAGTTCAGCGAGGAAAATCAACGCAAAATGAGCCGAAAGGAAAAGGACCGCGCCATTTATGAAGAGGCGGAATATACCGCAGAGGTTTATTCCAAATTGGAATATTCCATTATTCCGGCGCACGGATATGAATTAAAAGATCCAAACGACTTAGCCCTGTATCATCGCTGTCTGCGCGAAATTGTAGGCGATACCGTAATGCTCGGAAGCCACGGCGACGGTACGTTTGCAATCCCGGACGGCAATGAAATGTATGAATTTGCATACCGCATGGCAGACGACCCCAAGGGACTGAAAGCAGAAGCGCAGAAACGGGCAGACGCGGCGATTGAACACAACAAATGGCTGCAGGAAAACGGCATCGACTGCCTGCTGCTCTGTTCGGATTATTGTTATAATAACGGACCGTTTCTGTCTCCCCAAAACTTTGGCGAGTTCATTCAGTCGTATCTGTATCAGATTATTGACGCTGCCAGAAAAGACGGATTATATACCATTAAACACACAGACGGAAACATTATGCCGATTTTAGACCAATTGGTGGAATGTAACCCTCACGCTCTGCACTCGTTAGACCCCATGGCAGGCGTGGACATTAAAAAGGTAAAAGAGCTGGTGGGTGACAAAGTGTGCCTGTGCGGCAATGTGCATTGTGCGGCGCTGCAAACCGGCACCGAACAAGATGTGACAGACAGCGCGGAATATTGTCTGACCTACGGAAAGCCCGGCGGCGGATACATCTTCTGCACCAGCAACGTGCCGTTTAAAGGAATGGATCCCAAACGCTATCAGCTGGTATTGGATATCTGGAAACGGATGCGCATGTATTAAATAAGAGAACAGCAGAAAACGGCAGCATAAAGGGAGGAATACCAATGATTTTATTAGCTCCATCCATTCTTTCGGCAGATTTTTCCCGATTGGGCGAGGAGGTGTCTGCGGTGGAAGCCGCAGGCGCGCAATATCTTCATATCGACGTAATGGACGGGCATTTTGTGCCCAACATTTCATTTGGCGCGCCGGTGATGAAAAGCATTCGTAAAATGAGCCAAATGGTGTTCGACGTTCATTTAATGATTTCGGACCCCCTGCGCTATATTGACGATTTTGCGGCCGCCGGAGCAGATATTATTACGTTTCACATTGGCTGCAGCAGCGACATCGATGAAACGCTGGATAAAATAAAGTCGCACAACATAAAATGCGGCCTGGCTGTGAACCCCGACGTTCCGGCAGAGCGGCTGTTCCCTTACCGGGACAAAATCGACATGGCGCTGATTATGTCGGTGTTTGCAGGCTTCGGCGGTCAGAGCTACATTGACGGTGTAAACGCCAAAATCCAGGCAGCGCGAACCTTTTTCGGCCCGGATTTCGACATTGAGGTCGACGGCGGCATAAATTTAACGAACAAAACTGTTCCCATAGCAAACGGCGCAAACGTTTTGGTTGCAGGCACCGCAATTTTTGGGGCGCAGTCGCCCAAAGAGGCGGTTTGCTCATTTTTAAACGAAACGGAGATAGACAATTGAACGCGTTGATTTTTGCCGGCGGTGATTTTGACGGTCTGCCGGAGGGCGTTTGCCCTGATGATTTCAACCTGATTCTTGCCGCGGACAAAGGCTACAGCTATGCGGAACGCTTAAGGCTGGTACCAGACATATTTGTTGGTGATTTAGACTCTTTCTTTGACGAAAACAAAATTCAAAGCCGGGAAATTGTTCGCCTTCGGCCGGAAAAGGACATGACCGACACCCAGGAAGCCATTCAAATTGCAATCCGCCATGGCGCAGACAGCATTTTGGTTTTAGGTGCGCTGGGAGGGCGGATTGACCACACCCTTGCCAATATTCAACTATTAAAGTTTGGGCTTGACCGCGGCATAAAAGTCGCTCTTGCGGACAAGGACAATTACATAACGCTGATCAACACCCCAGTGCGGATTCCGCGGCAGGAAGGCCGGTGTCTTTCTTTAATTCCACTCACCAAATGCGAGCACGTGTTTGCCCGGGGAGTTTACTATCCCTTAAGCGACGCGGTAATGGATTTGGGAAACTCTTTGGGGGTCAGCAACGAATTTATTCAGGAATATGCAGAAATTGACCCGGGAAACGGGCTGATGTTACTGATGGTTTGCAGAAAAAAATAGAGGACGGTGGAACAATGATTGCATTAAATGAAACAGAAAAAAAGTGGGTTGACGAAATGTGGGAAAGGTTAGACAAAAAGCTTTCCAAAACCTGCATTTCCGCCCGGGGCAAGCTGCCCTACACCACGGTGAACGGCGTGTTTGACGACAAGCAGGGTGAGGACATATCCTGGTGGACAAACGGCTTTTGGGGCGGTCTGATGTGGCTGATGTATGTCGGCACAAAAAACGAGGAATACCGCAAAACGGCGGAGGTAACGGAAGAACTGTTAGACAAGGCGCTTGAAAACTTTTTCGGTCTGCATCACGACGTTGGGTTCATGTGGAACTTGACCGCCGGTGTGAACTTCCGGCTCACCGGAAACGAGCGCTCGCACGCGCGGTTTATGACAGCGGCGTCGATTTTAGCGTCCCGCTATAACACCAAAGGCGGCTTTATCCGCGCCTGGAACGGAGACGGCCATGAGGGCTGGGCCATCATCGACTGCATGATGAACATTCCCCTTTTATACCGCGCCGCAGTTGACGCCAAAGACGACCGGTTCCGCTATATTGCCGAGAGCCATGCGGAAAAAACACAAAAATTTCATGTGCGTCCCGACGGGTCGGTGAACCACATTAACGAATATGACCCGGAAACGGGAGAGCTGGTAAAAACCTTTGGCGGGCAGGGTTATGGCGAGGGGTCGTCCTGGTCCCGGGGACAGGCCTGGGCGCTTTATGGGTTTGTGCTGAGCTTTATCCATACAGGAAAGCAGGAATATTTAGACACGGCAAAACGGGTTGCCCACTACTTTATCGCAGCGGTGTGCGACGACTATCTTCCTAAATCCGATTTCAGAAGCCCGGAGGAGCCGGTGATTTACGACTCCACAGCAGGCATGATTGCTGCCTGCGGGCTCATTGAAATTGCCAAGGCTGTTCCGGAGTTTGAAAGCAGGCTTTACCAAAACGCCGCAATGAAGCTTTTACACGCGGCTGAGGAAGCGTTTGCCGACTGGACGAACAAAGAGGAATCTATCCTTCGGTGCGGCTCGGAAAGCTATCATGGGAACAACTTCCCGATTATTTATGCAGACTATTATTTTGCAGAAGCAATTTATAAACTGAAAGGCTTTGACATGCTTTTCTGGTAAAGAACGCAAAGCGAAAGGCGCGTGGAACATACATGAAATCAAAAATAAAAAAGACCTATGGAATTATCGGCTTAGGCCGGTTTGGCACAGCTTTGGCGGTGCATCTGGCGGAATCGGGCAGCGAAATTATGGTGATTGACGCCAGCGAAGACAGCATTCGGAAGCTGCGGGACTATACCCAATATGCCTTTGTAATTAAAAATGGACTGGACAAGGAAACGTTAGAGGCCACCGGAATTCAGGACTGCGACGTCGTGGTGGTGGCAATTGGCGAGAACATCGACACCAGCATTTTGGTGACGCTTCATTTGGTGAGCATGGGCGTAAAACGCGTCATTGCCAAGGCAACCAATGCAGACCACGGTGAAATTTTAGAAAAAATCGGGGCCGAGGTGGTTTACCCTGAGCGGGACATGGCGGAACGGCTGGCAAGCCGCCTGCTGTCTGAGCGGATTCAAAACCTGTTTGAGCTGAAGGGTGACATTGATATTGCAGAAATTAGCTTGCCGGATTCTTTCGCGGGAAAAACGGTTTTAGAGTCGGAAATCCGGAAAAAGTATAAGCTGAACATCATCGCGATCAGCCGCGGAAAAGATGTGATTACTGAAATCAGGCCCGACGAAATTTTTGACCGGGAGGATAAACTCATCGTCATTGGCAAGTCTGAAAATATTCGCAAATTTGAGGCGGAAACATAATTTTACGTCGAAAATTCTGAGAAATGCTTGAAAAAAACCTTACAATATATTATAATAGTGGATAACTATGTGATATATTGTGAGGTTTTTTGATTGAACGGCGAGCGTGTCATAAATAAGGAAAAGCTGCTGAGCTACAGCGCCTTTTTAAGCATTCTGGTGATTTTAATCCATACGGAAAATCTCGGAAATTTTTCTGTTTCCCCCAATCAGTCCGTCTTTGAAAAGTTTGTTTACTATTTTGAACGGCTGATTTCCGGTGACATTGCTAAAATCGGCGTTCCATCGTTTTTCATGTTTTCGGGTATTCTGTTTTACCGGGATTTTAATTTCAGCAAATATCCGCAAAAAATGAAAAACCGTTTCTTTTCTCTGATCATTCCATACCTTTTGTGGAACCTGTTCCGCTTTTCGCTTTTTTATCTTTTGGGCAAGTTTCACGTTGTGGAGGACGTTCTACACATCAACCGTGTGGTTTTCACCCCTGAAAACTTTTTAGAGAGCGTGTTTTTATATAAATACAACCTGGGCTATTGGTTCATGTATCAGCTCATTTTATACACACTGCTTTGCCCAGTCATTTATGTGCTTCTAAAAAACAAGCCTGTGGCAATTGTCACTTTAAGCGCGGTGTTTCTGTTGTTTTGCACCGACGCAGCAGGAAACCTTTCCATGAATGTGTTCCACCAAAAATTTATCCAAATCGACGGCCTGTTTTACTATATGCTGGGCGGTTTTGTAGGAATGCACTATTTTGACGCAGTAAATAAAAAAGAGAAACAGATAAAACGCCTGGCGGTATTGGGCGTGGTTTTGGGACAGGCCTTTTTCGTGCTGTTTCAGGTAACCCAGGCCCTTGTGCTTCACATTTTGTTCTGCACCGTGTCAGCCGTTTCGTTCTGGTTTCTGTTCGATAGCGTCATTACAAAGCCGCTGCCCCAAAATATTACGACCATTACATTTTTCATATATTCCGCCCACGGAACGATTTTAGAGTTTTTCCAGGCGGCAAACCAGCTCATTTTTCCCGTCACACCGGTCACTGCGCTGTTTGAGTATCTTCTGCTCCCAGTAATTACGCTGGCGCTGTTAGTGGCCCTGTCGATGCTGCTTAAGCGGTATGCCGGGGGAATTTGGAAACTTATGAACGGCTCCAGATAAACATGGAGTAAAGGAGGGGTTTTGTATGAAAAAATTTATTTGCACCATGCTTTATGTTATCATGTCCTTTGGCATTTGTGCAGGTGTCAGCGCAGGCGCCATGACAAGGATATATTATCCCGACGGCTCGGACAGGCTTGTTGGGCAAAGCGCAGTTGAAACCGAAACGAAGCACGGCGGCAAGCTTGTTCCCATAAAAAAGCAGAACGAGGCGCCTCCGGCGACAGAAAAATCGCCGGTGCCTGAAAACACGAAAGCGCCGGAGCCGACTCCTACGCCTGAACCGGAGCCGGTAGAACTTGTTACCATGTATGCCCCTGACGGCCGCACCATCGACGTTTATGAAAGCGAAATCCAGGATTATAAAGAGGTTGGCTGGTATGAGGAGCCTGTAATGACAGTTTATGCCACCGACGGCCGCACATTGGATATAAAAAAGACGGAGCTTGACTCGTACCTGGATGCCGGGTGGTATCAAAGTCCGGCCGATTTCCCGAAAAAAGCCCCAACCGGCACCAAAATGGTGGCCCTCACGTTTGACGACGGCCCCAGCAAGTTTACGCCAAAAATTTTAGACTGTTTAGAGGCCAACAACGCAAAAGCCACTTTTTTTGTGGTAGGTTATAACATAAAACCCCATTCCTCCGTGCTCAAGCGGGCCTATGACCTGGGCATGGAAATTGGAAGCCACACCATGAACCACAAAAATTTAAAAACCCTGGGGGCAGACGGCGTGAAAGCGGAGCTAAAAGATGTTTCCGACGCAATTGCTGCCGTCACCGGCGCAAATCCAACGTTAATCCGCCCGCCATATGGAAATTATAACAGCACCGTTTCTTCTTTGGCTGACGCACCGCTCATCATGTGGTCTGTGGACACGCTGGACTGGAAAACCAGAAACGCAGACAGCACCGTAAACGGTATTTTAAAAAATGTGAAAGACGGTTCTGTTGTTTTAATGCACGACCTCTACAGCCAGTCTGCCGAGGCTGCGGTTCGGGCGATTCCCGAGCTTATCTCCCGGGGCTACAAACTAGTTACCATAAGCGAGCTGGCTGAGGCCAAGGGCGTTTCCTTAAAAAACGGAAAGGCATACAGTTCGTTTCATTGATAAAAACAGCGCCGGACGCATTTGCTGCATCCGGCGCTGTTTTTATTTTGTGAAATCGCTGTCAAAGGCAGGCGCGTAAGGCGTAATAAAATCTTCTGCGGAAAGAACAAAAAGCTTCACGCGGTTTCCTTTGTCGGGATAGGAAAAACTGCTTTCAATCAGCGCCACATTTTTATAGGTGACGGAGAGCAGCCTCCCGCCGGGACCATATTCTGCACACACGCTCACCGTGCGAATTCCCTCCACATTGTTCCGCACCCTGACGCGGTAGTTCCCGTTTTGCAGCGTAACCTCCTGTAAAACCCGGGGCACCTCCCCATGAAACGCAAACTGATAATACCGCCCTGAGAACGCGTCCAGCACCAAAATGTCGCATGTTAAAAATCCGTTCTGCGTTTTTGTGGGATAGGCAACGTCATATTGTTTGATTTCAACCTGGCCGCCTATGGCCAGATTTTTTTTGATTAACTGCTCCACATATGCCCTGTTTACGCTTTCCGTCGGGTTATAAATCACGTTGGCAAGGGCGCTGAACACGCCCCCGAAGGCCGATTTTGTAAATACAACCCGGCAGGTGTCCGTCTTCATTTCTAAGCCGTTCGAACCGGTGAACACAACTAAGAGGGAAACGCCGCCCTCGCCGCACTCCAAAAAGGGCGTTAAAAACTCCCTGCTTAACCGAACCCTGCCGCCAGCATCTACGCTTAAAAACTGCTCCTCAACCTCCGCCTGCCCGCCGGACGGAGGTTCATAATAAAGTTTAAATCCTTCCGCCTTTCCCATATACAGGTTCAGCGTGGCAAATTCTGCCGGTTCCACGGTTGCCCGGTAGGCAATTTCCTTCACCTTTACATAGGGCATGTCAGATTCAGGCTGCTCCACAAAATCTGTTCGGGAAAGCTCAAGGTTTCGGGACGTGAAACCGTCCGTCACGAACGTCCCCTCTGCACGGCCCAAAGCCTGTTCCTCTGCAATGTAGCGGTATGTCCCGGCGGCGAGCGCGTAGCTTCCGTCGGCTTTCGGGCGAATGAGGCGTCCTCCCTCGTCATAAACTGTGACATACGTTTTTCCCAGTTTTGAAAAACTTACCGCCGATTTCTCACCGCAGTCTTTCGTATAGCCGTAAATTCCCACCACACAGTCAGACAGCGCTGTGTCCTCCCAGGTTTCCCCATCGGGAGAAAGATAGGAACACCCCTGGGAGATTTCAGGGCAGAAAGGCGGAATTGACACCGGCACACTGTAGGAATAGCCCGGCGTGACATATTTGATCACAATTGCAAATTCCGTTCCCGTAAGCAAAACCGGCTCAGGAAGCGTCACTGTCGCAAATCCCATATGGTCCTGGGTGCCCTTTGCCGCCAGAGTAAGGTTTTCCGGCGTTAAATCCTGATTGTTTGCGTTCAAATAAATCTCATATTCCGTATATCCGCGGAAACTTAATCCAACGTCTGTCAAAAGCTCCGGCACCGGCTGTTTCGCATAGATGTTTGCGGCATATGCCATATCGTCGTTGTTTTCATACCCCCTCCCATAGGCCCAGGTGCCAGAGGTTACGCTGTACACGTTGTCGTAAGGGATGCTGTCTGCCGCGTCTGTCACAGAAAAGCACATGTTATAGGTGTCAACACTTTCATAGGACAGATAAAAATATCCGCCGTCATGGGCGCTCTCCCCGGCA
Source organism: Congzhengia sp. (assembly GCF_037235575.1). Taxonomy (NCBI): domain Bacteria; kingdom Bacillati; phylum Bacillota; class Clostridia; order Eubacteriales; family Oscillospiraceae; genus Congzhengia; species Congzhengia sp. Next base: position 58,401 of record NZ_JAXUNN010000030.1, read on the forward strand.
GAGTCCCGCACAATCCACGCGCCGTTTCCCTCCGGCTTGTCCGCCCCAAAGTTTTCACGTCTGAAATTGTCGTCCCAGCCGATGAGCGTTATGGCGTGGTTTGCCGTGCCCGTCCGTTCGGCGGAATGATACGCCGTGCCGTCTGCATTATATCCGCCGACGTTGGTGTTCATCACCGCTGAAACGCCTCCGCCGCGGTAAATTTCCTCTTTAATTCCGGTAATCAGCTCATGGTAGTTATAGTCAAAAATATTGCTCGTAAATTTCGGAAAATAGCGCATGGCGCGCACCGCTGCCGCCGGCGCTATTTGAATGTCTGCCCGGCTTAACGTGTCCATTTTGTTTTCAAAGGGCATGCTGCTTTCCGGCACCGGCCCCAGTCCGTTTTGAAAATATCCTGCGGCGGAAACCACGTTTCCCCCGGCGTTGGCGCTGCGGCAGGCTGGCGCATAGGGGTTCGTGCCGTCTTGCATAGCAGGATAGGTGGCGTGCTCTAAGTGGCGCTCCGAGAAGTCGTAACCAATAAGCTCACCGCTGCTTTCAAATGTCTTGCGCCTTAAAAACGTTTCCAGGCAGGATAGCGAGGTAAACGCCCAACAGGAGTTGGTATTTCCCTGATTTTTCACACTGCTGACAAAAGAAACGCCGCCGGCATTTCGTAAATCAAACGTTTCCGGCAGGCCGGACGCGGCCTTTGCCCTTGTTTTTGGGGCTGCTCCGTCGTAATTTTCCGTTACCCAAAATGAATCGGGCGAGCCGCTGTATTCACATAATTCACTTACCGGTTTTGCGGCGGCGCCCACGGGTAAAACCATGAAGCAAACCAGCGCCGCGGCAAGAGCCAATGTAAACAACTTTTTCATGCTGACACCTCCTTGTCTTTATCTTACCACAAACCGTTTGGTTTTCCAAGTGGGGAATCAAAAAAAAGGTTGACAAAGCATGTCATTTATGATATGAAAAAGATAATATAATATGATTTTCAGGAGGACGACTTTATGAAACCAAAAATCCATCTTTTGTGCAACGCGCACTTAGACCCGGTTTGGCTGTGGCAGTGGAAAGAGGGCGCGGCCGAAGCGGTTTCTACCTTTCGCGTGGCAGTAAACTTCTGCGAAAAATATGACGGGTTTGTGTTTAACCACAACGAGGCGGTTTTATATAAATGGGTGGAAGAATATGAGCCGGAGCTTTTCCAAAAAATTCAGGCTTTGGTGGCCGCCGGAAAGTGGAAAATTATGGGCGGCTGGTATTTGCAACCAGACTGCACCATGCTCTCAGGCGAAAGCTTTTTAAACCAAATTGAGCTTGGCCAGGAATATTTTAAAGAAAAATTCGGCGTAAGCTTTAAAACCGCTATTAATTTCGACCCCTTTGGCCATACCCGGGGCTTGGTGCAAATTCTTGCGAAATGCGGCTATCAAAACTATATTTACATGCGTCCTAACGAGGAGGCCCTGTTTGATTTTAAGTGGGTTGGATTTGACGGCAGCGAAATCTGCGCACACAATATTTTCGGCGGCTATAACACGTTAAAAGGCACTGCGCGTCAAAAAATAGAAGATTATTTGAACAAATACCCCGAGCACGAAACCGGCTTAATTTTGTGGGGCATTGGAAACCACGGCGGCGGCCCGTCGGAAATCGATTTAAACGAAATTAACGCGCTCATAGACGAAAGGAAGGACAAAGCGGAAATCGTCCACTCCGACGCAGACAGCTATTTCAGCGGTTTAAACAAACAAAACCTGCCTGTTAAAAAAACCTCCCTGTGCCACACCATGGTGGGGTGCTACACCTCCCAGGTGCGCATAAAACAGGCCCACAGGTCTTTGGAAAACAAGCTGATGGTAACAGAAAAAATGATGGCCTGTGCCGCCCTGCAAAACGGCACGGAATTTGACGGCGCGCAAATGAAACGTGCAAAAGAAGACCTTGCGTTTTCCCAGTTCCACGACATTCTGCCCGGCTCGGCCATTAAGCAGGCGGAAGAAGACAGTTTAAGACTTATGTCCCATGCTGAGGAAACGTTAGACCGTTTGCAGGCAAAAGCCTTTTTTGCCCTTTGCAGCGGACAGAAAAAGCCAATGGATAAGCAAATTCCAATCATGGCCTTTAACCCCCACCCATATGCGGTGGAGGGCGACTTTGAAATTGAATTTATGCTGGAAAACCAGAACTGGAACGACGGCGAGCAAACCGTGGCCTGTGTGTATGACGAAAATGGGAATGCGTTGGTCTGCCAAAATGAAAAACCCTCCTGCACGTTCCATTTAGACTGGATTCAGAAGGTGTCGTTCCGCGGCACGCTCGCCCCCTCCGGCATCACCCGGTTTAACTGTTCCCTTTCGGTGGTAAAGGATTATAAAATGCTGTCCCAGCCGGAAGAAAACGATGCAATTGTGATAGACGCCGGCAGGCTGAGGGTAGAAATCAGCACCAAAACCGGGCTGATTCAAACATATCAGATAGACGGCAGCGATATGATTGCCGGTGAAACCGGCGTTTTGGAGGTTTTCTCTGACAACGAAGATCCCTGGGGCATGACAGTATCGTCTTTTCAGGATTTTGCCGGTGTCTTTTCCCTAATATCAAATGAGGAAGCGGCAGACTTCATTGGCCACAGGGAAGAAACGCTCCGCAATGTCAGGGTGATTGAAAACGGCAGTCTGCGGACGAAAATTCAGGCCATTTTCCGTTATGACAAAACCTACGCCGTGGTGGAATATACCATACCCAAACACGATATTTACTTAGACGTTGATATTACCCTGTTTTCTGCAAATGCCAATAAAATGATAAAATATAGAATTGACACGGGACACAAACTCGGCACGGCCTATGGGCAAACGGCCTTCGGCACACAGGAGCTTGAAAACGGCGGCGCTGAGGTGACGTTCCACAAATGGTGCGGAATCAAAGAGGGAAAAGGCGGCCTTTGCGCAATCAACCGCGGAATATATGGCGGCTCCTTTGAAAACGGCGCGATTAAGCTTTCTTTGCTCAGAACCCCGGCTTACTCCGCCCACCCCATTTTAGACCGTGAAATTGCACCGAAAAATCGTTTTCTTTCCCACATCGACATGGGAGAACGGCATTTTTCCCTGCGGCTTGCACCGTTTGAGAACATCGACGCCCAGGCCCAGTGCTTTAACGAACAGCCGCAGATTATGTCTCTTTTCCCGTCAGGCGAAGGAGCACCCTCTGCTTCTTCCATTCTGTGCTCCAGCAAAGACGTGCTTGTGTCCTCCTACAAACAGACGCCGGACGGCTTCGCCCTGCATCTGTTTAACACAACGGAACACGAACAGGACGCCGAAATTTCTATTCCAAGCCTTGGAATTCGCGAAACGCTGCATTTTGGCAAATTTGAGCTGAAATTGTTGAAAACGGACGGCAAAAAATTGTGTGAATAGGTTACAAAACCAAAAAATTTGCCAATTTTTCCATTGCAGAAACCAATTATTAATATTTTATTAATAGTTATTTAATAAACTTATAGTATAATAAAGTGTCTAAATATGCAGGTGTAATGGTATTATACGTGCGTATGAAAATCCTTTATTTGGCAAAACTATAATTTGGTTTCATCTTTTGCTGAAAAAATGCATATAATTTTTTGCCGTGCCTTATCTGCCCGCACGATAAAGGCGCTTGTTGTTTCATATTTGCGGGCAGAAAGGCTTTGGATTTTCACATATGAATATAAAAAAGTTTGTTGTGATATTTGTGACGGCGTTTTTAGCGTTTGCATCTATAAACTTAGGCATCTACTTCGGAAAAATGTCCCATATGACGGCGCTGGACGACGATATTGCAAACCTGCTTGACAAGCCTCCCATGGAAGGGAAGCTGAACATGCTCCTCTTGGGCGTGGACGAGGGCGGCCAGCGCTCCGATACCATTATGGTGGTAAATGTGGACAACGTGCAAAAAGAGATTAAGCTCATGTCTATTCCCCGTGACACCAAAATCACGCTGAACAATGGGAAAGTGATGAAAATTAATGCCTGCATGGGCATGAAAAACCGCGAACAATTTATGATTGAAACCATTAAAACCATTACGAAAATGCCCATTCACTACTACTGTGAGATTAATTTTGACGGATTTAAGGAAATTATTGATATTTTAGGCGGCGTCGATTATAACGTTCCCTTTGACATGGACTATGACGACCCGGCCCAGGATTTGCACATTCATCTAAAGGCCGGCCAACAGCATTTAGACGGGCAGGCGGCTCACGATTTTGTGCGGTTCCGCCATAACAACAAGGGAGCCGAGGTTTACGCCCCCGGTGATTACTACAAGGGCGACATTGGAAGAATTGGCGCACAGCAGGCCTTTTTGTCGGAGCTGTTCCGTCAGAAAATGCAGCCGCAGTATATTTTAAAAGCGCCGGAGCTGATTAATGCGGCGTATAAATATGTGCATACGAACTTTACGGTAAAAACAGCCCTTGAATTTATCAGTATGTTAAAGTCAGCAGACACAACAGAACTGAAAACATACCTGCTGCCCGGAACCGACCGGTATGAAAATAAAGTTTCTTACTATATCTACAGTCCCTCTGAAACAAAAAAACTGGTTTTAGAGGAGTTTGGCTATCCGGAAGACGAGGCAAAGGCGCTGGAGCAGCGCGCCAAGGCATCTTCTTCCCCGTCTTCAAGCGCACAGCCCAGCGCTTCCGCTGCGCCGAAAACCACAGACGGCTCTGGGTCTGCTTCAAAGGCGCCTGCACAATCAAGGAAGCCGGCTACGGAAATAGACTAAAGACGCCCGCTCTTGGAGGTTTAAAACATGAACAAAAGAAAATTTATTCTGTCGCTGGTCATTACCTTAGCGGTGCTGGCTATCATCTTTGTGGTGTTTCAACTGTTTTCGTCCAACACCGGCTTTCAAGACGCATTAGACAGCTCCGGCACCGGAAAAATTAACGTTTTGGTAGTAGGAGTGGACAAAGACGGCACCCGTTCCGACGTGAACATGCTGTTTTCTTTAGACCCCAAAGAAAAAACGGTGAACTTAATGTCTATCCCGCGGGATACCAGAGTTGAGTTTAAAAAAGGTTCCCACGGCAAAATTAACGCCTGCATCGGCAAACAAAACGGCGAGGAACTTTTAATTGAAACCGTGAAAGACCTAACAGGAATGCCGATACATAACTTCTGCAAGGTAAATTTTGAAGGCCTGCGGAACATTATTGACATATTAGGCGGCGTGGAGTTTGACGTGCCCATGGACATGGATTACGACGACCCGGCCCAGGATTTACACATTCACTTAAAAAAGGGAAAACAAACGTTAAACGGTGCTGACGCAGAAGGGCTTTTAAGGTTCCGGAAAGGATATGCCACCGGCGACCTTGGCCGGATTGATATGCAGCAGGCGTTTTTAAAAGAGCTGATAAACCAAAAGCTAAGCCCGAAATATATTTTTAAGGCGGTTCCTGTGGTTAAGGAAATCAGCAAAAATGTGGAAACAGACATGTCTGTTATGTATATGTTAAAATATGCCTGGAAGTTCCGCGACAGCGACAAGGTTGAGTTTAACTCCTACACACTGCCCGGAGCGCCGAAAATGATTGGCGGCGTGTCGTATTATCTTTGCGACGAGGCGGCCACAGAAAATTTGGTTCGCACCCAGTTTGGCTACTCAGACGGCGAAAGCACGTCTTCCGGCAGCAATCCAATCAACGAAAAGGTGATTGACTGATGTTGTTTTAAAGATTTTTTAAATCTTAAATACTTTGCGGCCCGGCTACCATTGCTCGGCCCGATATCCTTTAAAAGGAGGTGTATTCATTCATGGCTTACATAATTACAGACGACTGCATCAGCTGCGGCGCATGCGCCGGGGAATGTCCCGTGTCTTGCATCAGCGCTGGGGACGACAAATACGTAATTGACGCTGATACCTGCATCGAATGCGGAAACTGCGCAAACGTATGTCCTGTTGACGCTCCGAAACCGGAATAATAAAACAGACGCAAAGACCGCGGGGAACTCCCCCGCGGTCTTTCTTTCTGCCGCTTTTTGGGTTTGTTATTGACTTTTTAAAACTGCTGTGCTAAGATTAAGTAAATAAAAAAAGGAGCGGTGCCTCTTATGCCTAAACCAGATTTAAGAATCAGCGTCATCAGCGACGTACATGTAACACAGTTCGGCGCCGGTGAAAATAAATTTAAAAACGCTCTGGAGTTCCACACGAAGAAACTGCCCAAAAGCGATTTATTTCTCTTTACAGGCGACATTGCCTATCAGCTGGACAGCTGGGAGGACTCCGTGTGCCGAAACATTTACACGTCTAACTACGACTTTATTTTAAACACGATAGAAAGCACAATTCCAGCAGACACACCAAAAATTTTTGTGCTTGGAAATCACGAATACCCCCAGGGCAACACCGACCCCGCCTTAACCAATAAGGCGCTTAACACCTGGCTTGCAAAAACAGGCCAGCCGGCAATGGAGCACGTTATCTTAAACGGCTTTCATTTTATAAAATACCCCGTTCTGTCCTGGGCAATGGAATCTTCGCCAGAAACCGAAAAATGGGCCATGAACGAATTAAGCATCGCCCTTTCCACCGACCCGGAGAATCCCGTGTTTTTTGTTTCCCACATCCCACTGCACAACACAGTGGCAAATGCAAGGAAAGAACCTTCCTCCTTTTCAGAAGAATTTCGGAGCTTTCTGACAAAACGGCCCAGAATTATTCACATCTCAGGTCACCAGCATACCCATGTCTTAGACGAAAAGGCAATTTTCCAGGAGGGATTTACGTCTGTAAGCGCCCCGGTCTGCGCCGTAGGATACCTCACATTGGAAGGGTGCGACTATGAAACCAAACCCGTTTTTGGCTTCTCCCAAAGCCTGTTCATAGAAGTAACGGGCAAAGTGGTAAAGGTGTTTAAAGTGGATTTGGTTTCCCAAAAAGTAGTTGGACGCCCCTGGGTAATTGATTTAAACGAAGCCGAAAACGGCATTTTCCCCTATGGAAAGAAACGGCGGTTTGAGGCAAAACGTCCGGAATTTTCACCGGAAGCTTCTGTTTGCGTCCGCAAGGACGGCGAATGTGTATTTGCCACAATCCGTCAACGGTTTTTAAGCTTCGACGTTTGTGTGGAATATTATAAGCTCATTGTGACGGACGAAAACGGCAACGAGGTGCTGGCCAAAACCGTTGCATCTGATTTTTATAACCTCACCCGCGGTAAAAATTATGCGCCTGAAATCACTTTTGAACTGCCCGGCTTAACGGCAGGTTCCTATCAGCTGCGGGTGTTCCCCATGAACTGCTTTTTTGCGCACGGCGAAACTTCGCTTTGCTGTGCTTTTGAAGTGGATTAAATTTGTTAACTTTGGAATATTTTAGTCCCGCACTGATTATACTGATAACAAGAGGAGGTTATGCACATGGAATCAGTTACGGGACAAGTACGCCGGATTAAAATAACGGAAAAATTAATGGAATATGTAAGAAAAACCAAGGAGGAAAAGGAACAGGAACGGGAACGGGAAGCCTTTTTATCCGAGCTTTCTGCAGCAAAATCGGAGTTCGATTCCATTCGGCAGAATTTAAACCTGATTACCGACGCAGATGCAAAGGAATATTGCATTTACCGCCTGAAAGCGGCTGAACTGAATTTTAACCGCTATATCAAGCTTGCAAAATCCATTCATCTGACGTCACTGCCATTTTTGGAGGAAACAATATGAGCACGCCTGTTTTGATCGCCTGCATTGTCACCGCCGCAGTGGCCCTGTTTTTGGCGATTGCATTCATCAAACCTGTTAAGGGGCTTTTTCTCCTGATTTTAAACTCCGCCGCCGGCTGGGCGGGGCTTTACATATTCAACAAACTCTTTGCATTTTGTTCATTTGCCATTGGCATTAACATTGCCAGCGCCTCCATTGCCGGTATTTTGGGCCTGCCCGGCGTGGCACTGATGGCAATTGTGAAACTCATTTATCAGGTTTAAACTTACATAAGAAGAAAGGAAAAGGGAACAAATGATGAAAGTATTGGCAATTGGAAACAGTTTTTCTCAAGACGCTACCAGATATTTAAGAAAAATCGCACAGGCGTCTGGCGAAGATATGAAAGTCGTGAATTTATACATAGGGGGTTGCCCGCTGTCACGGCATTTTAAAAACATGAACAACGACGAACGAGCCTATTCCCTTGAGTTCGGCGGGGAAACAACGGGCTTTTCCGTTTCTATTAAAGACGCGCTGCAGAGCGACGAGTGGGACTTTGTAACCCTGCAGCAGGTGAGCCACAAAAGTCCCGACTATAAAACTTATCAGCCCTATTTAGACGCGCTGTCTGCCTATGTGACCTTTCATGCGCCCTGCGCAAAACAGGTCATTCATCAAACCTGGGCCTATGAGGACGGAAGCGCAAGACTGACAGAAGAGATGGGCTATGAAACAAGCACCCAAATGTTCTCAGACATTAAAACCGCCTATGGGAAAGCGGCAAAAGCAATTTCGGCCGACCGGATTATCCCGTCCGGCGAGAGCATGCATCTGGCGGTTAGGCACGGCTTTCACAACACCCACCGCGACACGTTTCACGCGTCTTTAGGGCCGGGCCGGTATCTGCTCGCCGCCACCTGGTTTGAAGCCCTCACAGAAAAAAGCGTGGTGGGAAACTCCTTCTGCGACTTAGACGTTCCAACTGACTTAGACACCATTTCCCTCATGCAGGAAATTGCCCACGAGGCAGTGGAAAGCTACAGATAAGGAGGGAAGCAGCTATGAAGTTTAACGAAATCCATATCCGCGATCCCTTTATCCTGCCCCATGAAGGAACCTATTACCTCTATGGCACCCGGGGTAAAAATGCCTGGGAAACGACAAGCCCACTGGGGTTTGACGTTTACATAAGCTCTGATTTAGAGAATTGGACTGAGCCGATTTCGTGTTTTGAGCCAGACTCTGATTTTTGGGGCACAAAAAACTTTTGGGCACCGGAGGTTCATTTTTATCAGGGAAAATTTTATATGTTTGCTTCGTTTAAAAGCGAAACAGACCACCGGGGCACACAAATTTTGGTGGCCGACAGCCCGAAAGGCCCCTTTGAAGAGCACAGCGACAAGGCCATTACCCCGCACGGCTGGGAGTGCCTTGACGGAACGCTTTATATCACGAAAGACAACACGCCCTACATTGTGTTTTGCCACGAATGGACCCAAGTGACAGACGGCGAGATGTGCGCCTTAAAGCTTACGGAGGATTTAAAACATACCATAGGCGAGCCAATGCTTTTGTTTCACGCCTCCGACCCCTCCTGGTCGAAAAATGTGGCTGAAACAGACGGGTATGTTACCGACGGGCCGTTTTTCTACAGAAACAAAAGCGGCAGATTGTTTCTTTTGTGGTCCAGCTTTAATACCAAAGATGCTTATGTGCAGGCCGTCGCCACCTCAGACAATGACGAAATTGACGGAAACTGGACGCACAGCCACCCGCTGCTGCTTGACCGCGACGGCGGCCACGGCATGTTGTTTCAAACCTTTGAAGGCGGGTTGAAGCTCATCCTTCACAGGCCCAACAACAATCCTATGGAACGTCCGGTGCTTTTTGATGTAATAGATTCAGGCAGCGAATTAAAAATTTCTAACTAAAAAACCGCGGGGAAATCGATCAATTGATTTCCCCGCGGTTTTAAATTAAATTTAATTTATTTTGTTCCTGTAGAGCCAAATCCGCCCTGGCCCCTGTCTGTGTCAGACAGGCTGCCGGCTTCAATGAACTCCGCAGAAATGTAAGGGGCAATGACAAGCTGTGCAATCCGCTCGCCGCTTTCAATGGTCTGCGTTTCTGCTGAATGGTTGTGAAGCGCCACCATAATTTCACCGCGGTAGTCGCTGTCGATTACGCCGACACAGTTTGCCGGAGCAAGTCCGCGCTTCGAGGCAAGCCCGCTCCGTGCATATACCAGGCCCACCAGTCCTTCGGGTATTTCCATTGCAAGCCCTGTGTGCACCAGCACCGTTTCATTGGGCCGAATTGTAATGGGCTCGTCACTTACAGCGCGCAGGTCAGCGCCTGCCGCATAGGGCGTGCCGCATTCCGGAGCACTGGCCCGGCTGTCTAACTTCGTGAATTTCACTTGTCTGTGATCCATAAATATCGAATTACCTTTCTATTTTACATAAATTCTTTCGACAAAACTACCTTGCCGGCCTGAAGCGTTGCAGGCACGTCTATAATCCGCTGATTTGAGCTTCCGCGAAACCGCAGGTTTAAATCCTTTTTCTCCGCTACAAACTCGCCGTCTACCAATATGTCAATGCAAGACAGCATTTCATCTGTCACCTCGCACCTGGCGCGGCTTTTACTTAAAAGCTCCGTGTCCAGCAAATATCCGCTGTAGCACCAGATTGTCTTGTTGGGATAGGCCTGCTTAATTTTTTTCAGCAGCGGTGCCAAAACGTGCTGATTTTGCGGCTCAAAGGGCTCACCGCCCAAGAGTGAAAACCCTTTGATATAGTCAGGCTTTAGAGCCTCTAAAATTTGCTGTACCTGCGTGTCGCCAAACGGGTCACCAAAGGCAAAATCCCAGGTTTCGGCGTTAAAACAGTCCTTACAGTGGTGAGTGCAACCGCTGACGAACAGCGAAACCCGAACGCCAATGCCGTTTGCCACATCGTGAGTTTTAATGGCTGAATAATTCATTTATTTCAATCCTTTTTATTATTACAGATGCAGCACCCTTGCTTTAATTTCCTTTGTTTTGCCCACATTCCAGAAATTTTCGCCCAGGTAACCGCAGGTTCTGCGGGTTACGTTCATTTTTGCATGGTCTTTGTTGTGGCAAGCAGGACATTCCCACTCGTTGTCTTCATTGATAATAATTTCCCCGTCAAATCCGCAAACCTGGCAATAGTCGCTCTTGGTGTTGAACTCAGCGTATTGAATGTTGTCGTAAATAAACCGAACTACGTCCTCAATGGCCTCGGTGTTATGGCGCATGTTGGGAATTTCCACATATGAAATTGCGCCGCCGGAGGAGATTTTTTGGAACTGGCTTTCAAACTTGAACTTGGAGAATGCGTCAATATCCTCGCGCACGTCCACATGATAGGAGTTGGTGTAATAGCCCTTGTCGGTAACGTCTGTCACGCTGCCGAATTTCAGCTTGTCTATTCTTGCAAACCGATAGCACAAAGACTCTGCCGGTGTGCCGTAAAGGGCAAATCCAATGCCGGTTTCTTTCTTCCAGGTATCTGTTGCCTTTCTTAATCGGTTCATCACCCTGAGAGCAAATTCCTGTCCCTCCGGCGTTGTATGAGATACGCCTTTCATCAGCTTCGTCACCTCGTACAGGCCGATGTAGCCCAACGAAATGGAGGAGTAGCCGTCTTTTAGATATTTGTCAATCACTTCACCCTTTTTCAGACGGGCAATGGCGCCATACTGCCAATGCACCGGACTCACATCAGACTTTGTGCCCAAAAGCGCACGGTGACGGCACATAAGTGCCTCAAAGCAAAGCTGAAGCCTTTCGTCAAACAGTTTCCAGAACAAATCCTCGTCGCCTTTTGCAATTAAGCCCATCTGGGGCAGGTTAATGCTCACAACGCCCTGGTTAAAGCGGCCCTCAAATTTATAGTTGCCGTTTTCGTCTTTCCACGGCGCCAAAAAGCTTCTGCAGCCCATGGGGCCAAACACGTTGCCCTCATAGTTTTCGCGCATCTGTTTTGCAGAAATGTAATCGGGATACATTCTTTTTACCGAACATTGCACCGCCAGCCTGGTTATGTAGTCATACTCGCCGCCCTTTAAGCAATTGTGCTCGTCTAAAACATAAACCAGTTTCGGGAACGCAGGCGTAACATAAACGCCAGCTTCGTTTTTAATGCCCTCGAGCCTCTGGCGGAGAATTTCCTCCACAATCATGGCATTTTCTTTTAAATATTCGTCATCTTTATCTAAATTCAAGAACAGCGTCACAAACGGAGACTGGCCGTTTGTGGTCATGAGCGTGTTAATCTGATACTGAATGGTCTGAACGCCCGAACGAAGCTCGTCCTTTGTGCGGTTCATAGCCAGTTTTTCCAGCATCTCCTCAGAAAGCTCGCCACCGCTGGCTTTTGCAATGCTCTTTTTAAATTTGTCGTGGCTCTTTCTTAAATATTTGCCCAAATGGCGAATGTCCACCGACTGGCCGCCATACTGGCTGCTGGCCACGGCGGCAATAATCTGCGTCACAATGGTGCAGGCCACCTGAAAGCTTTTCGGCGTTTCAATCAGCTTGCCGTTCATTACCGTGCCGTTGTCTAACATGTTTCCAATGTCAATCAAACAGCAGTTAAAAATCGGCTGAATAAAATAGTCCGCGTCGTGGAAATGCAAAATTCCTTCTTCATGCGCCTTGGAAATTTTCTCCGGCAGCAAAATGCGCTTTGTTAAATCTTTCGACACCTCGCCTGCAATCAAATCCCGCTGTGTAGATGCAGCAACTGCGTTTTTGTTGGAGTTTTCCTCCATAACATCTTTATTGGCGTTTTTAATCAGACTCAGAATCGACTCGTCCGTAGTGTTTGCCTTACGAACCAGCGCACGGGAATACCGATATATAATATAGGTTTTGGAAAGGACAAAATGGCCCATTTCCATGAGTTTCTGTTCAATAATATCCTGAATATCCTCAACCAGCATACGTTTACATTTTTTGGATTCAATGTAAGATAAAATCAATTCAATTTCCTGGTCCGTTGCACGCTCGCTTTCCTCCACCTCGGCGTTCGCCTTGCGGATTGCGACCTCAATCTTCACTCTGTCATAATCAACGGTCCTTCCGTCTCTTTTTATTACTAACATTTTACACAGCTCCTCTTAACCAAATTACTTCTCTTGCGTAGCAGTTACAATTATACAATAAAACAACCAAAAAAAAAGTTGCAAATGCAACTTATATCTGCTATAATACAAAATATAGGTGTTGTGCATAGATATGCACACTATATAGGGAGGTTCAAAAGTGTGTTAAAATCGGCTGTTTTCAGTGGTTTGAGCGATTCTGAGGCCCAAAAAATGATGACTTGCCTGGGCGCAAAGGAAGAAAAATTTAATATAACTGAAACAATAATGTCATATAACGGAAATTCCGAAGATATTGGCGTTGTCCTTTCCGGCACGGCGGAGCTGGTAACTTACGACTACGACGGCAACAGAATGATTTTGGAACGGTATGATGAGAATTCTGTTTTCGGCCAGCTGTTTGCGCCCTATTCCGGCATTGACGAACCGGCCGTAATCGCCGCAGCAAATTGCGAGGTAATGTTTTTTAAATATCGGAAAGTCATTTCCCAATGCGTAAACGCCTGCGAAAGCCATACCATTTTTTTAGACAACATGCTTTGCCTGCTCACAGAAAAGCTCCGCGCCCAGGCAAACCACATTGAGGTGCTGAGCAAGCGCAGCCTGCGAGGCAAACTCATGGCCTTTTTCGAAATCCAGGCCAGGGAAAAACAATTAAGCAACTTCACCCTGCCCTTTTCCCTCTACACGCTGGCAGACTATTTGAGCATTGACAGAAGCGCCATGCAGCGGGAAATGAAAAAAATGCGGGAGGAAGGGCTCATAAAATCCAAAGGAAAAAAAATTGAGCTTTGCAAAAAAATCTAACAAAAATGGAAATCTATGCAGAACTATACATTTTTGAAATAGAGCCCGCTGTTAATTTGTTCAGCAACATATTCTCCCACACCTTCTCCAAGCGACAGTATCGTTCTGGTCAGCCGTGCGCTTGCCGCCGCAATATGACTGAACGAGGCGCCTCTTGATGCCACAAAAAGATTGTCAACCTCCCTCGGCATCGTGCATTCAAGAGGGATTTCGTAAGGATATTCCAGTTCCCTGCACATGCCGCTGGTTCCATGAACGTCCAGTGCATGGTCGGCAATTGCAACGGTTCGTCCCCTTTTGGGCTGGCTGAACAGTCCTGCCCTGACGTCATTTTCATTTAACACATATTTTCCAATCAGCCGGTAGCTTTCGCGAACCCCGGCAGAAAAAATCTTCGTCAGCGAATAGCCGTTCATGTTTTTTTCCGTTTGGAGATACTTCCAGTACGAATAAACCCTTGCTTTACCAACTTCATCTGCTGCTTCGCCGAAGTCTATATATTCTGCCCCCTCCATGGTAGGTAGCATATTGACATTAATATCGTGATTTGGGTAAAGGCAAAAGCAGGAAACAGTGCGTTTCATTTTATACGCTTTCCACGCTGAAATATCGACTTTCTGATATCGTACCGGCATTTCATCAATGTGGTTTGGGTTCGCTGCTGGCGATACCCGAAACACATAGGTAACGGCATTCATCTGCCTGCTGTCTTTTTCCCCTGCCGACGGTTCCTGGTAACGATATTTAGACTCACTCCCCATTGCCACCGCACAGCCTGCTTCTCTCGAAAGAATGATGTCGCCGGTTGCATCAATATAGAAATCCGCCACAATCCGAATGCTTTCCCCACCGTTTTTCACTGTCACAGATCGAATGTTTCGCCCAGATTTTTCGCACGCATAAAATTCATATCCAAAAAGGGCCGAAAGCTTATTCTGATACGGAGCAAGAACTTGATGCATGGCCTTGGTCATTGCGGCTCCTTCAAATTGAAACCGTTTCATGCTGCCGTCTTTTCTCAGGCTTCTGCACCTTTTTAACGTATCGGAATAATGAAAGTTCGACGGCATAGACAATCCCCAGGGATATTGCTCAAACGAATGATTTTCCCAGTTCATTCCGTTCTCGGGAAAGAACAAATTACAGTTCGGAACTGCTTCCAGCACTGCCGCGCCCTGGTTCATTTTTTGCAGTTCCTCTTTTAAAAGAAGATGCGCACCGTCTAAACTGACACCCGGCTCCCAACCGTCGACCCCGCAAAAAACTGCGGTGCCGCCAAAGTCCTTGTTTTTTTCAACAACAACGGTGTTGATGCCGTTTTTCAATAATCTGTAAACGCATCCGAACCCGCCTGCACCTGCCCCTACCACGCACACATCTGTTTTAATCGTTTTCATACTCTTTCACCTTGCCTTTCGGCTTCACCGGAATTCTAATCTCCCATTTAAAATTATCTTCCTCCATATTTACGGGAAAAATTTCAAGATTGGGAACTTTCTCATCTCTCTTATAACGGCTAGATTTAAAAAATTCAAAAAGGATATTGTGATAAAAAGCATTGATTTTAGCGTCTTCAGAGCCAAAAACATCAAAGCACAGCCACAGCCCTGCCGGAATTTGCACAAAATCAAACTGCCCGCCAATTGCTGATCTGGCGCCGATATGGCAGGTTACAGATTTCTTTCCATTTTGATACACAGCATACAGTTTTTTGCCGCTTTGTTTTAAAATGCTGTCTGCATGCTCGCTCTCATAAAACTTATTCCATACATGTTCACAGCATTCGCTGTCTGAAAGATCTGATTCCCCCACCACGCCACAAACATAAAATTCGTCATCATGAACGGCGCGGTAAGATAGGTTCGTTCCACCCGTCATACATAAACTCAGTTCCAGCCTGGTAAACATTTTCAAATTGTTTTCGTTTCTTTTTATATTTTCAGGAGCAAAACCATGAAATTCTTTAAATGCCCTTGTAAAAGAGGACGGCGAATGATAACCATATTTTAATGCAGCATCGGTTATGCTAACCCCTTCTGCCTGCAATTCCTCGGCAGCCTGGGAAAGCCGCCTTTTTCTGATATATTCCCCAATTGGAACTCCTGCAAGAAAGGAAAAAACTCTCCTGAATTCATAAACCGATAAATTTGCCATCCGTGCAAGCGCAGCGGCATCGATGTCCGATAACAGATGTTGTTCAATATATTCTATTATTTCGTGAAACTTATGCAAATTCTGATTCATCATAATTCCTTAAAGCGGCTCAACGCGCTGGGATGTTCCCCACACGGTCATTTCTTCCACAACGGCGCCTTCCGGCTGGTTTGCAGCATAAAATACAGCGTTTGCAATATCCTCTGCGGATAACGATTCCTCTACCGCATCAATTCCCGCACCTTTTTGAAAGCCTGTGCTTGCGGCGGCCGGAATAATACAGGTCGCCCTTACATGATAAGGCTGAAGCTCAACATACAAGCCTTTGGTAAAGTTAAGCACGCCTGCCTTTGCCGCGGCATAAACACTCCATCCGCCCCAGCAATGCCTGGCGCAGACCGAGGAAATATTGATGATCATGCCGCTTCGTTGATGCTTCATTACTGTGCCGAACAATTTAGAGCCATATATAACGCTGTTGAGGTTAAGCTTCAAAATGTGGTCAATTTCTGCCGGTTCAAACTCCGTTGTTTCCTTAATAGCAACGCCGCCGCCAGCGTTGTTTACAAGAAGGTCTATCTTTCCAAATTTGTCAATTACATAATCCTTTAATTCAAGCCACTGGCTGTAGCTCGTAACATCAATGGAAAACCCGCAGTCAAACGAATACTGGGCAACAGTTTGTTTTACTTTTTCAGCATTTCTCGAAGCAACAATAACCGTATCGCCGTTTTCCTTAAACTTTTTTGCCGCGGCCAAACCATAACCGCTTGTGGCGCCTGTTATAACAACAATTCTGCCCATTACAATCACTCCTTTTATTATAATGAATTATATAATCTTTTTTAAGACTTAGCAATACATTTCTTGCATTTTTTAGTTACTCTCTTAAGGTCATTTGCCAAACAAACGCCTCCGGTTTTGCCGTAAGCTCTACCCACGCCGGGCGGAAACCGCATTTTATGGCATTGTTCACCGATTTAATATTCGACCACGCGGCGCAGTAAAACGGCACCTTTCCCAATGCAAGAATTTCTAAGGCCAGCTTCGACGTCAGCGCACTGGCCACCCCCTGCCGTCTGTACTTTGGCAGAACGTCAATGCCGATTTGATACATCTCCCCACAGTCTGCCGAACAGCCCGCAAGACCAATCAGTTCCCCATGATAAAATGCGCCTGCCGCCAGCACGTCTAACTGTTTGCGCTTTTCGCACAGCGCGTTGCTCCACTGGGGCAGATAAAGCCCTTCAAAATCCTTCGGCTTTAACATCCGAACCTCATAGGGGCAGGGAAGCTCGCGCAATACATTTACATCCGGCAGAAAATATTCCGCCATGAAGCAAATTTTTATGCCAAAGGGCGCAAGGCTTTTCTCTAAAACGTGCAGACATGGCGTCTCAAAGCACTGTTCAATGGAATATTTGTTGATATAATCGCCTGCAAGCTCTGCGGCACGCTCGTCAACCGCGGCCACAATATTATTCCCGTAGGAAACCAGGCTGCAAAAAAACGGCAGCTCTAAATATTTTCTGGCCCGGGGATTTTTCTTTGAAATTACCACTTTGTTTTCCTGTTTTAAAAAATCTTCCGCGCTGCAGCCAATGTCAATGGCCGACTGTTTTCTGGCAATATCATAAATCTCTTTGTTTGTCATGTTGCCCTCCTTTTTAGATAGCAAAAAAGCGGAAGCCATTTGCTTCCGCTTTATCGTTACATTAGTTTGAAACGTCTTCAACATAAAGAATCCTAGCTCCGGTTTCATCCACCTTTGCCTCCTGCTTTGCGTCGGCCGCTTTCGGCTCTGTTTTGCCTTCCGCCTTCGGCTTGCCGCGTTCAGCAAAAAACTTCTGGGCAACCTGCGGGAACAGGGCGTAACTTAACACATCCTCCTCGCACTTTGCAATGCCCTTTGTTTCTTCTTTATATTTTTCAAGCTCCGGCGCAATTAAATCCGCCGGGCGAACTGTAATTACCTCGTCATCGCCAATGGCTTTCTTTCTCACTTCCTCGTTCACAGGAGCAGGAAGCCTGCCATATTCGCCGCGAAGTAAGCCCTTAGACTCTTTCGTAACCATCTTATACCGTTCCCCTGCAAGCACGTTTAAAACGGCCTGAGAACCAACAATCTGGCTGGTAGGAGTAACCAGCGGGGGATAGCCAAAGTCTTTTCTAACACGAGGAACTTCTTCTAAAACGTCGTAATATTTATCCTCAGCGTTGGCCTGCTTGAGCTGTGAAATCAGATTGGAAAGCATACCGCCGGGCACCTGATACAGCAGCGTATTGGTGTCTACCCGCAAAACCTTGGGATCTAAAATCCCTTCTGCCTGAAGCTTTGCCGCAACGCCTCTGAAGTGCGCCGCAGCTTTGCTTAACTTGGTTAAGTCAAGGCCTGTATCGCGGTCTGTTCCCTGCAAGGTTGCAACCAGGCTTTCCGTGGCCGGGTTCGAAGTACCGTTGCCCAAAGGCGACAGGGCGCAGTCCACAATGTCAACGCCGGCCTGTGACGCCATGAGATAGGTCATATCTCCCGTGCCGGTGGTATTATGCGTGTGCAGATGAATGGGAACGCCCACATTTTCCTTGAGCTTTTTCACCAGGCTGTATGCGTTAAAGGGCAGTAAAAGGTTTGCCATGTCTTTAATGCAGATTACGTCTGCGCCCATTTTTTCAAGCTCAATTGCCAGCTTCACAAAATAGTCCTCATTGTGCACCGGGCTAACGGTGTAGCTAAGCGCCGCCTCAACCATGCCGCCGTTTGCCTTTACAAACTTTATGGCGGCCTGCATGTTTCTGGTGTCGTTCAGCGCATCGAAAATTCGAACTACATCAATGCCGTTTTCAATGGATTTTCTGCAAAACGCCTCCACAACATCGTCCGCATAGTGTTTATATCCTAAAATATTCTGTCCGCGGAACAGCATTTGAAGCTTTGTTTTCGGCATTGCTTTTTTTAACGTTCTCAGCCGCTCCCATGGGTCTTCGTTCAAAAACCGCATGCACGCGTCAAACGTTGCGCCGCCCCAGCACTCTAAAGACCAATATCCAATATCGTCTAAAATTGAGCAAGCCGGCAGCATATCTTCAATTCTCATTCTGGTTGCCGCCTGGGACTGATGGGCGTCACGGAGAATGGTGTCAGTGATATATAACTTGTTTTTTGTGTTTGCCATAACGAAATCATGCCTTTCTCCCACAAAATTTACCGTTCCTTACCAGTGGGGCGATAAGGTGCGCCTAAGGCTTCGCTTTATCTCATGAACAGTGTTAAAAATGCACCGGCCGCAATTGCAGAGCCGATAACACCGGCAACATTGGGGCCCATGGCATGCATGAGAAGGAAGTTCCTCGGGTTTTCTTTCTGTCCCACAACCTGCGACACACGGGCCGCCATGGGAACAGCCGAAACACCGGCAGAGCCAATAAGCGGATTGATTTTGTTCTTTAAGAACAGGTTCATAATCTTCGCGAGCAGCACACCGCCCGCAGTTCCAAATCCAAATGCGACAACTCCCATGATAATAATCTGAATGGTCTTCATTGTCAGGAAAATGTCAGCCGTAGCAGTTGCGCCAACAGAAATACCCAAGAAAACAGTAACAATGTTCATCAGCTCGTTCTGAACGGTTTTACTCAAACGCTCGGCCACGCCGCATTCCCGCAGAAGGTTGCCAAGCATTAAGCTTCCGATTAATGCTGCGGCAGAGGGAAGAAGCAGCGAAACAAACGCTGTAACCACAATGGGGAATATAATTTTCTCCGTTTTGGAAACCTCGCGAAGCTGTTTCATTTCAATCATACGTTCCTTTTTCGTCGTTAACAGCTTCATAATCGGCGGCTGAATAACCGGAACCAGCGCCATGTAAGAATACGCCGCAACGGCTATCGGGCCAAGCAGTTCCGGCGCCAGCTTCGACGTAACAAAAATTGCCGTCGGGCCGTCTGCACCGCCGATGATGCCGGTTGACGCCGCTTCAAAAGGTGTAAATCCAAACAATATTCTTGTGCCAAAAAAGGTTAAGAAAATACCCAGCTGTGCAGCTGCGCCCAAAAGCAGGCTCTTGGGGTTTGCAATTAAAGGGCCAAAGTCCGTCATTGCGCCGACACCAATGAATATCAGACAGGGATAAATTCCCAGCTTTACGCCTAAGTATAAATAATCCAAAAGCCCCGGCGTAATGTTGCCCTTTCCGCCGAACATCTCCCAATGAACATGGCCGTCTGCAAATAATTCCGCATTATACATTCCTGCGCCGGGCAGGTTGGTGAGCAGCATACCAAATGCAATGGGGAGGAGCAGCAAGGGTTCAAACTTTTTCACAATTGCAAGATACATTAAAACAAAGGAAATTAAAATCATAATCAAAACTTTCCAGTTGTTTGCAATCAGTGCAAAGCCCGTGTCGCCTAAAAATCCCCCAATGGCCTTCATCAGCGACACTCCGCCGGCAGACTCCGTGTCTGCAAAAATGTTCTGCACTGTAACCATTTTAACGCTGGAAGCTGACTCCTGCGACAAATCAATGGTGCCGCCAGTTGCCGTTATGTACTGAAATACAAATCCCATCTGCGGCAAATTGCCTGTAAAATTTGTAACTTCTGCAGAAAGAATAATATCAACAGCGGCGCCTGCGGCAATTTCGCCGGTCATAATGCCGCCCTGATAGTTGTTAATTTTAATTTCAGACTCGTTGTAATCAAACTGCAAAACAGAGTCTGCAATGTCTTCATTGCCTGTATTTTCGATTGTTAAAGTAATTTTCTTATCCAAATCATTATAGTCTGCGGATTTCACAGCGATAACAGAAGACTCCGAATTATCTGCGCAAAATGCAGTGAGTGAACAGGAAAGAACAACTAAAACCAAAAGACAAGCAGAAAATATTTTTTTGCTCATGTTTTTAGCCCCTTCCCAATTATTCGATTGTGCAAAGCAGTGCGCCGCTTTCAACGGTCGCGCCTTTTGTAACGCCAACAGATGTAATTTTTCCGCTGCACGGTGCCATAATTTCATTTTCCATTTTCATTGCTTCTAAAACCATAAGAACCTGGCCCTCTTTTACGCTGTCGCCCACGTTCACGTTCACAGCTAAAATGTTGCCCGGCATCGGACATGTAACCTTTTCACCAGCGCCGGCTGCAGCAGGTGCAGCAGGTGCCTTTGGCGCTTCAGGTGCTGCTTTGGGAGCAGATTTTAATTCCTCTGCTTTAGCATTGCCGTCCATCAGTTCAATTGCAATTTCATAATCGGTTCCGTTTACATTTACTTTATACTTTTTCATCGTTTCAGTCATTTCCTTTCATTCCATAAATTGTTATTATGATAATTTTTTAATAGAAAGTACCCGAATTCCGGTTACGTCTGTGCCAAGTTCCTCCGCAATCACTGCAGAAACCGCCGCCACAAATTCGCCTTTATCCTGATAGCCGCCGCTTACAGCTGCAGGCGCCAAATTTCCTGCATCCTGCACTGCAGCAGTATCTGCGCCGTTGCCCTTGTCTTTAATCAGGCTTTTACACAGGGCGCCAACAATGCTGCAAATTAAAATGATGCATATAAGACCTACAAAAACAAGACCAAAACCGAAACCAAACACTGTAAAATCTCCAATTTGTTCCGCTGCCTTCAATGAAATTGTCATTACATGCCAACCTCCCTTCATAGATTTCGCCTTTACCGTCTGCATAAAACAAGCAGTTTCCACAACCTCTCCAGAAAAAGCCAATCCTATGCGCTTATATATCATTTTATCAAAATGACAAGAAAATATCAATATGAATTTACAAATTTTTATATTTTTGAATAAAAAAGCGAAAAAGTAAAAAAAAATAGGCCATTCCTATTGTAATTTTACTAAAAAACCGATATGATATTATATGAAAATGGATAAAGAAAGGCAAACGGCATGGATATTCTTACACAAATTGACAAGGACTTTTCATCAATGAGCAAACGGCACAAGCTAATCGCCGAATACATACGAAAAAATTACGATAAGGCTGCGTTTATGAACGTTGAACAGCTCTCTTTGGCGGCTGGGGTCAGTGAGGCCACGGTGGTGCGGTTTTCTTCAGAGCTTGGCTACGGAAAATATCAGCACTTTCAGCAGGCGCTGAAGGACTATGCAAAGTCCCGGCTGACCAGTGTTCAGCGCATGGACCGGGCCTATGACTTATACCGCGGCACAGACATTTTAACGTCTGTTCTAAACGCCGATATTGATAAAATTAAAACCACCCTTGCACAAATCGACCGCCAGGCGTTTCTCGGTGCCATCGACAAAATTTTAAACGCCGAAAATATTTATATTATCGGTCTGCGCAGCGCCTCCTCCCTGGCCGGGTTTTTAGGATACTATTTAAACCATATGTTTTCAAACATTCACCTGGTGAACACCGCCAGCGCAGGGGAAATTTTTGAGCAAATGTTCCGCGTGCAAAGCGGCGATGTAGTTATCGGCATCAGCTTCCCGCGGTATTCCCTTAGAACCGTGCGGGCACTGCGCTACGCAAAAAAAATGGGCGCGGCGGTAATTGGCGTTACCGACGGGGAAAACTCCCCTATTTTAGAGCTATCCGACCATACATTGCTTGCCAAAAGCGACATGGAGTCCTTTGTGGACTCTCTGGTTGCGCCGCTTTCTGTTTTAAATGCGCTGGTTGTGGCAATCGGAATGAAACGAAAGGACGAAGCCAGCAAAACATTAAAAAAACTGGAAAGCATTTGGCAGGATAACGAGGTGTATGACAATGGAGAAAAATGAGATGTTGGTAACAGATTTTGATTATGACCTGCCGGAGGAACTAATTGCGCAAACCCCGCTTGCAGACCGGCCTGCCTCACGTCTTTTGGTTTTGGACAAGGTCACAGGAAAAACTGAGCACAAGCATTTTCGCGATATTCTTTCCTATTTAAATCCAGGCGACTGCCTGGTGCTTAACGACACAAAGGTCATTCCGGCCCGCCTGTTTGGTCAGCGGGAGGATACAAAGGCCCCGGTTGAGTTCCTTCTGCTGGCGCAAAAGGATAATGATGTGTGGGATGTAATTTTAAAACCCGGAAAAAAATGCAGACCGGGTCATGTTATTTCTTTTGGAGACGGACGGCTGAAAGCTGAAATTTTAGAAATTACCGAAGGCGGAAACCGGCTGGTAAAGTTTTATTATAACGGTATTTTTAACGAAATCCTATCAGAACTTGGCGAAACGCCCCTGCCGCCTTATATTCATGAAAAACTTGCCGACCGCAACCGTTACCAAACGGTTTATGCCAAGCATGACGGTTCCGCCGCAGCCCCAACCGCCGGCCTGCACTTTAACGAGGAAATGCTGGAGGCGGTTAAGGCAAAGGGCGTAAAGCTGGCGTTTGTTACGCTTCATGTTGGGCTGGGCACCTTTCGGCCTGTAAAGGCAGACAAAGTGACCGACCATTTAATGCATTCTGAATACTACCATGTAACAAATGAAACCGCAGAAATCATTAACAGCACCAAACGCAGCGGAGGGAAAGTGATTTGCGTCGGCACAACGTCAACCCGTGTGGTCGAGTCCATAGCGGATGAAAACGGTTTTCTCGCGCCCGCCTCAGGATATACAAACATTTTTATTTATCCCGGTTATCGGTTTAAATGCCTAGACGGGTTAATTACAAATTTTCATCTGCCGAAGTCCACGTTAATCATGCTTGTGTCCGCCCTGGCAGGCAAAGAGCATGTTTTGGCCGCTTACCGCGAAGCAGTTCAGGAACAATACCGCTTCTTTAGCTTTGGCGACGCAATGCTTATTTTATAAATATTCAGAAAAAACGCACCGCGGAATTCGCAGTGCGTTTTGCTTTTTATTTTGAAATAAAACCAAGCTCCAGCAGTTTCTGATAAACCTGTTTTGCCAAAAGCGTATAGCCAACATCGCTTAAATGCGTTGTGTCCTCTGGTGAGCAGTTGAGTGACAAAGGTATTTTTCCTTCCCCTAAAAACTGCAAATCTGTTTCAGTAGGCACAATGCCTGCGTCATTTAGCGCCTGCATCGAAGCCAAATAGGCTTTTGCGTCTAAAAATCGGTTCCCAAATGCCTGGGCCAGCGCGGCGTTCAAACTGTCCCATGCATAAGTTCCACCGTTGGTCAGGCCAATAACTACATACTTATCAGACTTTGTATGGGCAATTTGCTTCTGAATCAGCGCAACCAAAGCCGCAACATCTTCAGGCGAATTGTCGTTTGCGTTGGTGTTTGCAGGCGTCCAACCACCGTTTGTGCCGGTAAAAAAGATATTGATATCGCCATTGCCAGACTGCGCCTGGGGCACCAGTTTTGTACCAGCAGAAACAGATACTGCCGTACCGGGCGTTGTTCTTGTGAACTTGGCCCAGTTTAACACACGGGGCCACACCTCCGTATTAATACTAATTGACAACGTTCCCTCCACACCGTTAATGGTGCAGGGATTCCAGCCGCCAGCGCTTGCATTTCTAGGAGTTACTACGCCGCCGTCGGAGGACTTAAATGTAATTTCAACCGGGGTTTTGTCTGCCGGAATCGTAAAGGCCTTGTCAATGACAATGTCCAAAGCACCCTGCCTTGCGGCAATTGTTGTGGCCGTTTCACCGCCCACGCCCATGTTATAAACCTCAAGGCCCGTTAGCTCTGCAAGCACTTTCGGATAGGAACAGTCGGTGCCCTGGTTCCGTCCATAAGTCAGGCTATCGCCCCAGCACGCAATTGTTTTCACTTCATCAAGGTCTGATTTTGCCGGAGCTGCAAGGGGAATCATTGTTTCCGTTGAATCCCAGACAAACACCTTTAAATACTTTGCTCCATCTGGATATTGCGTTGTAATGCGGTCCGACGATTGAAATGTATTCGACAGATCCTTCACCGGAGTAGACTCCACCAAAAGCAATTTATTGCTTTCATCATAATAGGAAGCAATAACTACATATGTAGAGTTTTCAACTTGTAAATCGTTTGTAAAATTCACTAAAATGTCCGCTGCCGTAACACCGCGCGTTATATCGACCTGCGCAGATATCAGCTTGTTGTTTGTGGTAGCAGAAATTACACTCTTTGTAATGTTTTCACCGGCAAGATACATCACCAGCTTATACCGCTCAATTGCCTTGTTGAGTGTAAACGAAAACTGATAGCCGCCATCCTCACTCACGATTATTTGGTCAAGAAATCCGACATCATCTGACTGATAATTCTGCGGGTCTGCTTCTTTATCCAACAGTATAACCGTCACCGGCTCTCCTGCTTTTGCACTGTCAACAGCTCCTTTAATTACTACCCGCGCTGTCGGCTCCCAAATGATAACTTCTGGTTCCGCTGTAACCGCTTGAATTCCAAAAATCATGTAAATGCACATAAAAATGCATATCGTACATTTTAAACTCCTTGCCATTTTACTCCTCCTGCAATTTTAATACAAAAGAATTATATCACATAAATGGTGTAAAGCTCAACTGGAATATACAGATTTTCTTTTGAAATTGCATAAAAAAGAGGATACCGAAGTATCCTCTTTCTCAGATTATAAAATCTAATTAAACTTATTTGTGCAAAATCTGTACACAATCTTCATATCTAGATGTTTCACCAATAAGTGCTACAACGAAGTATTCATTGCTGCCATAAGAAGATTTAATGCTTGCAGAACTATTTAGTACTTTAACAGCCGCAGATTTGTTTGTGCTGGTCAATCTGCTTTCGTCAACTAAAGCATAGGTGTTACCATCTGTTTCATTCAACGTAAGCTTCAGGCCGCCTTCAACATCTACATCTACAGCGTCAACAGTCATCTTATTGCTTCTGATGTCTGTTACTTCACCGTAAACAATTGCAACATCATTTTCATCATACTTAGCATAAGTGAAATCGCCAGCATCAAAGCTTCTTGTTGATGCATCATAGATGAAGTTTGTCTTCTTGATTTCACCATCACCATTCTTGGTGTAACGGAAAACGTCACCTGTATCCATTGTTTCAACTGCGTCCATCTCGTCATAATCAACGCCCATTGTAACGGTTTCGCCGCTCTGAACGAATGTGTATTTATCAATGTCTGAACCGTCAGCATCAAGACCTGTAGATCTTGTCTTAACAACAGCTAAGTGAGACTTCTTCAGTGTACCATCAATTTCTTCACTAACAAGTGCTGCACCAAGGTACTCATCTCTGTCAAAACCGTATAAGAATGCAGAATATCCACCATTCTTATCTTCGTCTAAAGAAGAGAAGGAAGCAATTTCTAGATCATCTTCATCCACATTGTAAGCATCGGTAGCAATCTTTGATACCGGGGCAACAAAGAGTTTGGAATCATCATTTAAATCCAAGCCACCAAATACCTGTGTGTCATCATTATATTTATAGCTGTCAGAAGATGTTACATTAAAATTAGCACCCTTCTTTGCAAATCTAAGCTCTGAGATTTCATTACTGTCATTGGTCCTAAATGTAACAATTCTATCACCAAGCTTATCTTTTGCAGCTTTTTCCGTTTCTTCGTCAGCAACTAGATCTTCAATCGTTTCGAAGAATGCATCCTGCGTTTTGTCATTTCTTTTATAGGTTTTAGATTCATCTCCATCATAAACCTTTAAAGTGGGAGCTACTGTGTAGGTTTCAAGAGCACCGTCAGCAGTAAACAGCTTAAGCATATGTGTTTTAACACTGAAAACTATATCATTACCATATGTAACGATAAAGGAATAATTCTTGTTTACTACAGAAGCAGCGTCAGAATCAAATACAAGGCCGTCAATTGTGATATAGAAGATACCTTCATCACCAACTTTGAGGGTTGCATTTTGATCAATGATATATTCTTCGCCTGCAATCACGTATTTGTAATCTTTCTCTACTTCTTCATCAACTGTTCCTGTTACAGTTTCATTTGTTACATAGATGTCCATGTAAGGAACATTGTCATCTAACGGATCTTTCTTACCACCAACTAACGGAGCAACAATATTAAAGATATCATCTTCCTGAACATCTTCTAATGTAATAGCATTGCCATCAGCATCATAGAGGTTGTAGATGAAAGTATCATTGCCTCTGTCATCTGGATCTAATGATAAACCGCCTGATGTAAATTTAACGAACTGTTCGTCAACTCTTACGCTGTCAACCTGTGCATAAGCATAGTCTGTAACAAAGATCTTATCATAATCGTCATTCTTCGGTCCCATGAAAGTAATAGAATTAGCAACATTAACTAACAGATTTTCAAGGCCGCCAAAGCCATCAATTTCTGACTCGTTAATCCGTGAACCATTGTAATATACAGAGAGGTCATCGCCTGTCTTCGTATCAATCTTAACGGTTTTTGAATCGTTAAGATCTTCATAGTACTCGAATGTGCCACTCTTCTCATCATATGCCTCAAAGTTAGCAGAAACAGTTTCTGAGTCTGTCGACTTAGAGTCAACAACAACTGCTAAGAGTTCCCATTCTTCATTGTCATTTTCAACGATATACGCTTCAACTGTGTAACCCAGGTAGTCGCCAACTTCAGTTTCGCCTACATACGGTTTAATTGTTGAATTTTTAGAAGAGAACTGATTGTCTAAAATTTCGTCCCAATAATAATCATATGTACCGATTATATCAAGTTCTACTTTCGGGTTGTCAACATCCTTACGGAGGTTTTCTTCTGTCTTTGCTGTGTTTTCTACAGTAGCTTTTACCTTGTAAATTTCATTTGTGTAGGTAAGAAGTGTTCTTAAGTCTGTGCCGTTTTTACCATCATAAACAACATATTCGTCATCTTTCGGGTTCGGCGCATAGTAAGAAACGTCTACCAAAGGTGTGGTTAATGCATTGTAGATAACCTGAGCAACTACTTCTCTTGTAGCAGCTGTAGCACCGTCAAAGTTTGTGCTTGCAAGAACGCCTCTCTGAGAAGCAACTTTCAGATAACCTGTGGGATAACCGCCGTTTTCGCTTCTCTGAGCAATTCTTTCATAACCTAACGCTCTGAGAACCATAACAACTGCATCCTGGAATTTAACATTTGCATCGGGGTCAAATTTGTTGTCGCCAACACCATAAATGATGTCGCCTGCAACGCCCCATGCAATGTAGCCTGCTGCCCAATGATCTGCAGCTACATCGTCAAATGAGCTTCCGCCAGATGCTTTTGCAACATCTTCTTGGCCCATTGCTCTACAAACCATAGCGACCATTTCTGATCTTTTGATATTGCTTGTGGGGTTGAAGTTGCCTTCATCATCGCCCTCTACAATACCAAGACCGGAAAGAACTTTAATAGCTTTGTAGTAGCTATTTGATTCTTGTACGTCTCCATACTGTCCTGTTGCAGCGCCAACGCTTAATGCAGCCAATGAGCTGATAAGCATAGCAACCGTAACAATTACGGAGACTAACTTTTTGAGATTTTTCATAACGTCTCAAATCCTCCCTTATAATAAATTTAATTTAAAATCGAAAGAGATGTGGTTTTCGCCAAAGCTGTTCCTCTTTCAAAAACAGCAAAGGCGATGCGACAAGCTATACGCCCATCATTACTATACACTGATTATACCACTAGTTTTCGGCATAGTCAATGCAAAATTTACAGTTGTAATAAAAATGTAAAAAATCTTACAAATATTACATATTTATTGCAACTTTTTTATGCAAACGCACAATGTGCGGTATTGCTAAACCTAACATTCCCGGTCTTTTTCCTTATTTAACAGACTGAATTTAATAAAGTCACGAAACAGCGGATGAGGCCTGTTCGGTCTGGATTTAAATTCCGGATGGAACTGAACGCCCACAAACCAGCTGTTGGCCGGAACCTCTGTAATTTCACAGAGCAAACCGTCGGGCGATTTCCCTGAAAACGTCATGCCTTTGGACTCAAGCCTGTCGCGGTATGCATTGTTGACTTCATACCTGTGTCTGTGGCGCTCTGAAATTTCAGTTTCGCCGTAAGCCCTATACGCAGCCGATTCCCCGTCTAAAACACACGGATATTTTCCCAGCCGCATGGTGCCCCCGAGCTTATCAATGTCTTTCTGTCCAGGCATAATGTCAATCACCGGCGAGGTCGTTCCCGGGTCAAACTCCGTTGAGTTCGCCGTTTTTAAGCCTAACACATTTCTGGCATATTCAATGACAGCGACCTGCATTCCGAGACAAATTCCAAAGTACGGAATGTCGTTTTCCCGCGCGTAGCGGCAGGACAGTACCATTCCTTCAATTCCCCTGTCACCGAAACCGCCGGGAATGATAATCCCGTCCACATTTCCAAGACATTCTTCTATATTCTCCTCGGTGATAAACTCCGAGTTCACCCACTTGATATGCACATCGGCGTTATTTACCACGCCGCCGTGTTTTAAGGATTCAACAACGCTGATATAAGCATCCCTCAAAACAACATATTTTCCAACCAGTGCGATTGTGACATTTTTTTTCAGGTTTTTTGACCGTTCCACGAACTTTTCCCAGTCGTATAGGTTTGGTTTTGGATCCCTGAGCCCCAATTTCTTTAACGCAACCCTTGCCAGGCCTTCCCGTTCCAGCATAAGCGGAACTTCATAGAGCACGTCGGCGTCCATATTCGGAATCACTGCTTCCGGCGAAATGTTGCAAAACAAAGATAATTTATTAATAATTTCGTCGTCTAGCGTACGCTCTGCACGGCAGACCACAATGTCTGGCTGAATACCAATTCCCAACAGCTCTTTTACGCTGTGCTGGGCCGGTTTTGACTTTAATTCACCATTTTTACCCAGGAACGGAATGAGCGCAACGTGTATGTAAAGCACGTTTTCTCTGCCGACCTCTGTTGCCACCTGCCGGATAGACTCTAAAAACGGAAGGCTTTCAATGTCGCCGACGGTGCCGCCGATTTCAGTAATCACCACATCGGTGCCGCCGTGGGCTCCGGCGCGGTAAATCCGCTCTTTAATCTCGTTTGTGATATGGGGGATAACCTGAACCGTTCCGCCCAGATAATCGCCGGTTCTTTCTTTATTAATAACGCTCCAATAAACCTTTCCGGTTGTAACGTTGCTGTTTTCGTTTAAATTCTCATCAATAAACCGTTCGTAATGTCCCAGATCAAGGTCTGTTTCTGCACCATCGTCTGTTACGAAAACTTCGCCGTGCTGGATAGGGCTCATGGTTCCGGGATCAATATTAATATAGGGGTCGAACTTCTGAATGGTAACCCGGTATCCGCGCGCCTTAAGAAGTCTTCCCAGCGACGCAGCCGTAATTCCCTTGCCCAAACCTGACACAACACCGCCGGTAACAAATATGTACTTCAGCATAAACACACCTCCATCTAAAAATATATTTACCTTATCTATTTTAAACTGTTCCGCCCCCAATGTCAAGAATTTTTTTCGCTTTCTCGCCAAAATAATTGTTTTTTTATTGATTTCGCGGGTTCCCTGTGTTATGCTAATGACAGAGAATTTAACGTTTCAGAATAGGGGCGATAAAATGTATTACAAATTAAAACTGATTCATGGTCCGAATTTGAATATGCTGGGCGTCCGCCAGCCTGAAATATATGGGCATGACACGCTGTCGGACATTGAACAGCTGGTTGTTTCCGAGGCAAAGAAAAAGGGCTTTGCGGCAGACTGTTTCCAGTCCAACTCGGAAGGGGCGATTATCGACGCAATCCAGTCCTGTTATCAGGCCTGCGACGGCATTATTTTAAACGCCGGTGCCTACACCCATTACAGCTACGCCATCCGCGACGCGATTTCTTCCGTTATGGTGCCCTGTGTGGAGGTACACCTTTCAGACATTCATGCCAGGGAGCCGTTCCGCAGCGTATCGGTGCTGGAGCCCGTTTGCGTGAAACAAATCTGCGGATTGGGCAAACAGGGATATGTGCTGGCTGTTGAGGAACTGATAAAAAACCATGTTCGATAAAATTCTTTCCTTTTTATTTCCAAGTCCCTGTGTAGTGTGCCAAAAACCTGCCGGAAGAAACCGGTTTGTCTGCAATTCCTGCAAAGAACATTTAACTCTTTTAAAACCGGGCGCTTTTTGCAAGACCTGTCTTGCACCCCTGCCTTCCGGCGCTGAACTTTGCGGAAAGTGCCTAAGCAACAGTCCCGCTTACGGCCAGTTAGTTGCCTGTGTCTCCTATCAGGGAATCCTGCGCAACTCGCTGCACCGCTATAAATTCGGCGGCCGTTCTGACCTGCACACTTCTTTTGCAATGATGATGTGCGCTCAACTTCTTTCCTTCGGCTGCACAGATTTTGATGTTGTGGTTCCTACGCCGCTGTCAAAAGAGCGCCTTCGGGAAAGAGGCTTCAATCAAGCGGAATTAATTGCAAAGGACATTGCCAAACAATTTCACGCCCCTTGCGTTTCCAACGCGCTTAAAAAGTGCCGGGATACCGAACGGCAGTCGGAGCTTGACATGCACCAAAGGGATCGCAATGTTCGCGGGGCGTTTGCTTTAAGCAGCCCCGATGCTGTCCGCGGGAAAAAAGTGCTTCTTGTAGACGACATTTTCACCACCGGCGCAACCATGCGGGAAGCCGCCAAAACCCTCTCGGCTGTTTCAAAGAGCGTTACTGCCTGCGTTTTAGCGAAAACGGATATCGGGCAGCGTTCTTAAGTAAAAGTATACTTACGAAAAATGAAAGGAACATTAAAACTTTTTGGCTTTTGCTGTTTTGTTGCTAAAATCTTTTATTGTTTCATGTTCCGCCAAGTAAATTTTTTTATATTTTTTGTCTTTTTATCAGGGTTTACGGCAGTTTCCTTACTTGCCTTTCTGTTTAATTAGACGCGAAATGTTGCTAAAAAGTTCCCTCGCTTTGTACGTTTTATATATAAATTTTAAAAAAATTTTCAAACTCCCACATTTACGGCTGTTTTTTTCGCGGAACAGAAAAATTTTTTGTTTGAAATTTATCATTGTTTGTGCTATAATAAATAAGGTATATATTCATATGTTTATCACTATGAATGATAAATAAATAATTTATTCTTTTAAGGAGGATAAAAATGGCTAAAAAAATGAAAACCATGGACGGTAACTGCGCCGCTGCACATTGCGCCTATGCATTTACAGAAGTCGCAGCTATCTATCCCATCACACCATCGTCTACAATGGCAGAATATGTAGACCAGTGGAGTGCGAACGGACTCAAGAACATCTTCGGCGAAACGGTTGAAGTTGTTGAAATGCAGTCTGAAGCAGGCGCTGCAGGCGCTGTTCACGGCTCCCTTCAGGGTGGTGCTCTGACAACTACGTTCACTGCATCACAGGGACTTTTATTGATGATTCCGAATATGTATAAGATTGCGGGCGAACTGCTCCCCACCGTGTTCCACGTAAGCGCCCGCGCACTTGCCGCTCACGCGCTGAACATTTTCGGCGACCATCAGGACGTTATGGCCTGCCGCCAGACCGGCTTTGCAATGCTGGCTTCCGGCAGCGTTCAGGAAACAATGGATTTAGGCGGCGTTGCTCACTTAGCTTCCATTAAGGGCAGAGTTCCGTTCCTCCACTTCTTCGACGGATTCAGAACATCTCACGAAATCCAGAAAATTGAAGTGATGGATTATGAAGACTTAAAGAGCTTAGTTGACTGGGATGCTTTAAAGGCATTTAAAGACAACGCACTGAACCCGGAACACCCGGTTCTCCGCGGTACCGCACAGAACTCGGATATTTACTTCCAGGGCAGAGAAGCCTCCAACACCTTCTACGAGAAAATTCCGGACATTGTTGCCGACTACATGAAGGAAATTACAAAGATTACAGGCAGAGAATATAAGCCGTTTAACTACTACGGTGCACCGGACGCAACAAAGGTGATTGTTGCAATGGGTTCTGTTTGTGAAGCAATTGAAGAAACCGTTGACTACTTAAACGCAAGAGGCGAAAAGGTGGGCGTTGTGAAGGTTCATCTTTACAGACCGTTCTCTTCCAAATATTTCTTCGACGTTCTGCCGAAAACCGTTCAGAAAATTGCAGTTCTGGACAGAACAAAAGAGCCGGGCTCTTTGGGCGAACCGCTCTACTTAGACATCTGCAACCTGTTCACAGGCAAAAAAGACGCGCCTGAAATTTTAGGCGGACGTTACGGTTTGGGTTCAAAAGACACCACACCCACACAGATTGCCGCAGTGTTTGCAAACTTAGATGCAGCAAATCCGATTAACGGCTTCACCATCGGCATTATGGACGATGTTACAAACCTTTCACTGCCCCTGGGAGAAAAAATCAACGCTGCTCCCGAAGGCGCAACACGCTGCAAATTCTGGGGCTTCGGTTCCGACGGTACGGTTGGCGCGAACAAAGACGCCATCAAAATCATCGGCGACCATACAGACCTTTACGCACAGGCATATTTCGATTACGACTCGAAAAAATCCGGCGGCGTAACCATGTCCCACCTGCGGTTTGGTAAAAAGCCCATCAAATCTACATACCTGCTGGACGAGGCGGACTATATCGCCTGCCACAAACCGGCTTATATTTATCAGTATGACGTGCTGGAGGGCCTGAAAAAGGGCGGCACCTTCCTCTTAAACTGCGTTTGGTCCCCTGAGGAATTGGATGAAAAGCTTCCGGGCCATATGAAGAGATATATTGCTGAAAACGACATTCACTTCTATATTATAAACGCTGTAGACATTGCTTCCTCCATTGGTCTGGGCGGAAGAATTAACATGGTAACACAGTCCGCGTTCTTTAAGCTTGCAAACGTTATTCCGATTGAGGAAGCCGTACCGCTGTTAAAAGACGCAATTAAAAAGACCTATGGCAAAAAGGGCGACAAGATTGTTGCCATGAACTGTGAAGCAGTTGACAAGGCGTTAACCGCCATTGTGAAAATTGACGTTCCCGCTTCCTGGAAAGACGCAAAAGACGAAGCGAAAGAAGACGACGCAAACGTTCCCGATTTCATTAAGAACATTGTTGAACCGGTGAATGCACAGCAGGGCAACAAGCTTCCTGTCAGCACCTTTGTGGGTATGGAAGACGGTACGTTTATGCAGGGTACATCAAAATATGAAAAACGTACGGTGGCTGTCAGCGTTCCGGAATGGAACATTGATAAATGTATCCAGTGCAACATGTGCTCTTTAGTTTGTCCCCACGCGGCAATCCGCCCGACACTGATGACGGAGGAAGAGGCTGCGAACGCTCCTGAATCCTTCCACGCAAAAGATGCAACCGGTCCGCAACTGAAAGGTCTTAAGTTCCGCGTTCAGGTTTCCCCGAGAGACTGCCTGGGATGCGGCGTTTGCCCGAACACCTGCCCGGTGGGCGCACTCACCATGGTTCCGGTTGACAAGGCTGTTGAAGACGAAGCACACAACTGGGAATTTGCCATGACAGTTCCTGTAAAAGACGATTTAATGAACAAGGGCACAGTAAAGGGTTCGCAGTTCTGTCAGCCCATGCTGGAGTTCTCCGGCGCTTGCGCTGGCTGCGGCGAAACACCTTACATCAAGCTCATCACCCAGCTTTTCGGCGACAGAATGATGATTGCAAACGCAACCGGCTGTACGTCAATCTGGGGCGGTTCCGCACCTTCTATGCCGTACGCGACAAACGCAGAGGGCAAAGGCCCGGCTTGGGCAAACTCGCTGTTTGAAGACAACGCTGAATATGGCTTGGGTATGGCAATTGCCGTTAGAAAAATCAGAGCTACATTAAAAGCTAAAATGGAAGAAGCCATTGCTGCAGGCGTTGACGGCAAGCTTGCCGATGCATTCAAGGCATGGATTGAAGGCATGAACGATGCAGACGCATCGAAAGCCGCTGCAAAAGAAATTGAAGCGCTGATAAAAGACGCAGACATGTCCGTTCCCGGCGTGAAAGATATTGCCGACAGAACCGATTTCTTAGTAAAACGTTCCAACTGGGCCTTCGGCGGCGACGGCTGGGCATATGACATTGGTTACGGCGGTTTAGACCACGTAATTGCTTCCGGCGAAGATATCAACATCTTTGTTGTAGACACCGAAGTTTACTCCAACACAGGCGGCCAGTCTTCCAAAGCAACACCGACAGCAGCAGTTGCAAAATTTGCAGCTTCGGGTAAGAAAGTGAAGAAGAAAGACTTGGGCATGATTGCCACAACCTATGGCTATGTATATGTTGCACAGATTGCCCTGGGCGCAAACCCGGCACAGACCATTAAGGCTATTAAAGAAGCGGAAGCTTATCCGGGCCCGTCTTTGGTTATTGCATATGCACCGTGTATCAACCACGGAATTAAGTCTAAGGGTAACATGGCAAACTCCATCGCCGAAGAGAAAAAGGCGGTTGAAACCGGTTACTGGCACTTGTGGAGATTTAATCCTGAGCTGAAAGAAGAGGGCAAAAATCCGTTTGTTCTTGACTCGAAAGAGCCCAAGGGCACCGTTCGTGAATTCATGGAGGGTGAAAACAGATACCTCATGCTCAAGCAGGCATATCCTGATGTTGCAGAGGAACTCTTCACAAAAGCTGAAAAAGACTTGCTGGAAAGATACGAAACCTACAAGAAAATGGCTGAATAAACAGACACATGGAAAGCCCCGCGTAAATTACGCGGGGCTTTTTGTTTTTCTACTGCATGGAAAACATCATTCTGTCATTGGTAAGCTGCTTTTTCCGCTCAGCCGAGAATAGCTCAACCAATCCCTCCGGCGTCATGCTGGCGCGTTCCTCGCCTTTGATGTCTAAAATAATCTGCCCTTCGTCCATCATAATGGTGCGATTGCCGCAGGAAAGGGCATAATTCATGTCGTGAGTAATCATCATGGTGGTTATTTCATTTTTCGTAACAATCTCCGTTGTAATTTTTAAAACCTTTTTGGCGGTTGCAGGATCTAAGGCCGCCGTGTGCTCATCCAACAGCAAAAGCTTTGGCCCGGCAATGGTAGACATCAAAAGCGATACCGCCTGGCGCTGCCCGCCGGAAAGCAGGCCAATCTGGGTTTTCATACGGTTCTCCAACCCTAAATCCAGCGTTGCCAGCAATTCTTTGAAATAGGCGCTGTCGTGCTTATTCACCGCAAAGAACGAGCGTTTCGCTTTTCTGGTGTAAGCCAGGGACAAATTTTCTTCAATGGTCATGTGGGGACTGGTGCCGCGCATGGGATCCTGATAAATACAGCCAATGTCTAACGCGCGCTTATAATCCTTTTTAAACGTAATGTCCTCGCCGTCTAAAAAAATGTTTCCCTCCTCCACCGGATATGCTCCCAAAATAGCGTTGAACATGGTGGACTTTCCTGCGCCGTTGGAGCCCAAAATGGTGACAAAGTCGCCGGGGGCAACATTTAGGTTTAAATTTTCAAGGGCCACTTTTTCGTTAACCGTCCCTTTAAAAAATATTTTCTTGATATTGTTTAACACCAGCATGTCGTTCATTGCACGTTCCTCCTCTGGGATTTCATCCTTGCGTTGCCAATTGCCTTTTTCGCTGTGGGAATTGCAATGGAAAGCGCAACAATCACTGCAGAAATGAGCTTTAAGGCATAGGATGGGAAAATTTCAAACCGCAGGGCAAGGGCAATGATAATGCGGTAAACCGCAGAACCCACACACGCCGAGAGAATTCCAACGCCTACGCCGCGCCGGCCGCAGATAGACTCGCCGATGATGATGGACGCCAGGCCGATTACAACCATGCCGGTGCCATATCCCACATCGGAAAACATTTGATACTGGCAGATTAAGGACCCGGAAAGCCCAACGCAGGCATTTGCAATTACAATTCCCAAACATTTTGAAACATCTGCATTAATTGAAGACGAGCGCACCATTTCCTCATTGTCTCCGGTGGCGCGGATTGCCATGCCCGGGCGGGTTTTAAAAAACACCGCCAAAATCGCTGCCACCGCAGCAATGATAAGCGCCGATAAAATCAGCTTATCAATCTCATCATTTAAGGGCGAAGCTTTGCAAACCCAGGTAAAAACAGTTTCTTGCCCCACTAAGGAAAGGTTCGACTTTTCACCCATAATAAACATGTTAATGCTGTAAAGTCCCGTCATAGTAATAATGCCTGCCAAAATCGGCGGCACCTTCACCTTAGTTAAAAGCAAGCCGGTAATCAGCCCCGCCAGTCCGCCGGCCGCGGTGCCTGCCAAAATTCCTAAAACCGGATTGTTTGCCGCAATGGTCACCACCGCCGCCGTTGCCATGCCTGTGACAAAGCTTCCGTCAACAGTCAGGTCGGCAATGTCTAAAATACGGAACGTAACAAACACCCCCATTGCCATGGCGGCGTATAAAAGCCCCAGCTGAAGGGATCCAATGATTTGAATGAACATAATTTTTCCTCCAAAACAACAAAAGTCTGCCACAGGCAGACTTTAAACAACACTGATATAAATTATCTCGGCTATCAAATCTCATCTCATCTGCGCTATGCTCAATCTTTATCATAGCACGAAGCGGCAGAATTGTCAAGATGAAATTATTCTCCCTTAACCTTCAGCAGTAAGCTCGTCGAGCATCAGGGAATATCCGCCAGAACCATAGTGGAGGCACCGGTTAATCCGCGCAATGGTCGCGCTGGAAGCTCCCGTTTCCTCTTCAATTTCCGTAAACGTTTTCCCCTGCTTTAGCAGCCTAGCCACAGAAAGCCGCTGGGCCATGGCCGACAGTTCCCGCTCTGTGCACAAATCGCTGAACAGCCGCTTGCATTCTTCCCTGTTTTTCAGCGACAGCATCACATCATACAAAAAATTTAATTCCTCTTCGCTTAAATGCTCCATTACAACACCGAGCCCCTCTGGGAAGCAAAGCTTGCAATAAACTCCCGGGTGCGCGCGTTTCTCGGCTCCTCAAAAATCTGTTTGGGCGTTCCCTCTTCTGCAATTACGCCGTTATCCATAAAAATAATCCGGTCTGAAATATTTTTTGCAAAATACATTTCATGGGTCACAATAATCATGGTCATGCCATCGTCTGCCAACGATTTGATTACCTTTAACACCTCATTGGTAATTTCAGGGTCTAAGGCAGACGTAGGCTCGTCAAACAGCATAATTTCAGGGTTTAACGCCAGCGCCCGGCAGATGGCTACCCGCTGCTGCTGTCCGCCGGACAGCTCACATGGATAGTTTTCATATTTTGCCGACAGTCCTGCCCTGTCCATTAACGACTTTGCCTTTTTTTCAATTTCTTCATAAATGGCCTTTTTGTTTTCTTTAAAATCAGGGCGCTCCTTTGCCAAAAGCTTCGGCGCAAGCACAACGTTTTCTAACGCGCTGTATTGCGGAAACAGGTGAAAGGACTGAAAAACAAACCCAAACTTAAGCTGCTTTTTCCGGATTTCATCGTTTGACATGCGCTTTTTTTCCGCCCCGTCAAAAATAACCTCGCCGTTTAAAACAATCTGGCCCTTATCTGCCTTTTCCAAAAAGTTGATGCACCGCAAAAGTGTGGTTTTTCCGCTTCCCGACGAGCCAATCACCGACACAACCTCGCCCGGCTCCATGGAAAAGGAAACGTCCTTTAAAACTTCGGTTTTGTCAAAGCTTTTCATTAAATTTTTAATTTCTAAAATTGCCATAGCCAAACATTCCTCCGACTTTTAACCCTTGTAATAATCCAGTTTCTTTTCCAGCTTGCCAAACAAAATGGTGAGCAGGCCGCAGAACAGCAAATAAAATGCGCCTGTGTAAAACAGGGGCCACAAAAGGCCTGCCGACTTTATGTAAACCTGTGCCGACCAGATAATTTCATACACCGCAATAATTCTTGCTAAAGAGGTATCCTTCACCAGGGTAATAATTTCGTTGCTCATGGGCGGCACAATCCGCTTGATTACCTGAAACAGCACCACGCGGAAAAAAATCTGCGGTTTTGTCATGCCCAAAACCTGGCCCGCTTCATACTGGCCCTTCGCAATCGACTCAATTCCGCCCCGGTAAATCTCAGAAAAATAACAGGCATAGTTGATAACGAACGCAATCATAACCGCCACGAATCGGTCGAAAACCTTCCATGAGGCAATGAACTCCACCAAAAAATTGGAGTAGTCCAAACCCTGAGCCCAGTTTCCAATCATGCCCGGGCCGTAATAAATCACAATAAGCTGAAGCATCAGCGGCGTGCCGCGAATGATCCAAACAAAGGTTTTAACAAGCCATTTAATGGGCCTGATTTTGCTCATGGAACCAAAGCTGATAATGAGTCCCAGCGGCAGCGCAAAAACAAGCGTTAAAAAAAAGATTTTAAACGTCGTGGAAAATCCCTCTAAAAGGGACATGGTAACCGTTAAAAACATAAGTTTATTCCCTCATTTTAAAAAATGATAAAAGCAGAGCAGACAAAACACTGTCTGCTCTGCAAATTCTGTAACTGCTTATTTTGCAAGCGTCAGCTCATATTTTGAAGCCAAAGCTTCCAATGTACCGTCTGCCTTCATTTCAGCCATCAGCTCGTTTACTTTCTTCGCAGCGTCTGAGCCTTTTCTAAAGCCGATAACATATTCTTCTGTTGTCAGGGCAATGCCGCCTTTTAAGTTTGCATAGCTTGTGCCTTCTCCTGTCATTGCATTTGCCATAGTAATGTCGATTACGCAGGCATCGGAGGAACCGGAAGCAACTTCCATTAAAGCGTCGGTCTGTGTTCCGACAGCTGTATAAGCCGCGTCAAGCCCAGCTTCTTTAATTGCCTTCTCGCCGGCAGAGCCAGCTTCTGCAACAAATTTCAGTTCTTTCATGCTGTCAGCATCTTGAAACGAATCAACCTTGTCCTTTGCCATTACAACAACCTGTGAATTTTCAACATATGCGTCTGTGCATTCCATTGCCTTCTCAACTTCTTCTGTCAGTGTCATGCCGTTCCATACGCAGTCGATTGACTTCGCGTCCAGCTCCAGGGCTTTGTTGTCCCAGTCAATTTCAATAAATTCCGGCTCAACGCCCAGCTTTTCACAAACAGCCTTTGCAAATTCAGCGTCAAACCCGGTCCACTCGCCGTTGGCGTCTCTATAGTCCATAGGCTCATAATCGGTAATACCAATAATCATTTTGCCCTTATCTGTGATATAGCTAAGGTCAGATTCTCCGGAGGGAGCAGAAGACGCTGGCGCGTTTGCCGGTTTTGCCCCACAGCCGGCGAATAATGCACCTGCCATAAGTACTGATAACGTAAGTGCTACTAATTTTTTTAATTTCATTTTACATTCTCCTTGCATAAATTTAATCTCAACACCTATTACTTTACCACTTTAGCGCAATAAAGTCAAGAGTAATTTAAAAAAAGACATCAATTTTGACTTATTGCACAAATTTAACATATATTTAGCCCATCATTTTATTCAATTTCTATAACACTTGACGAATGAAATAAAATTTGATATAGTTATAATATAGGAAAGGGGCGCGAATTGTGGGAGAGAGCAAACGCTTTGCAAAAAATATGGCCGCCAAAGCTTTCAGTCTGGGATTAAACCTGCTGATAAGCTTTTTTCTTACGCCCTACATCATTCAGCATGTGGGCAGCGAGGCATATGGCTTCGTAGGCCTGGCCAACGATTTTGTAGACTGCGCAAGAATTGCCACGGTGGCCCTAAACTCCATGGCCCTGCGGTTTATTGCCATCAGTCTGCACAAGGGGGACGAAGAAAAAGCGAACCAATACTTTTCCTCTGTTATGATTGTCAATTTTCTCATGTGCCTGATTTTGCTCCTGCCCTTTGGCGGTGTTGTTATTTTTCTGGACAAGCTATTGCACATCTCGAAAGAGATTTTAACAGACGTGCGGCTGCTGTGGTCTTTTGTGTTCATAAACTTTTTAATCAGCGTTCAAAGCTCCTCTTTTTCTGTTGCCCTGTTTGCGAAAAACAGAATTGACAAAGAATCCTTTCGCAGTGCGGAATCTGTTGGGTTAAGGGCGCTGTTTTTGGTGGCGTGCTATGCACTCTTTCCGCCAAAGGTCTATTATGTCGGCGTTTCTTATTGTATTTTAACGCTATACGTGTTCATCACCAATTTTTATTATACAAAAAAATATCTTCCAAATCTTACAGTTTCAAAAAAATATTTTGACAAAGGCGCAGTAAAAACCCTGTTTGCCTCGGGAAGCTGGAACTGCCTGACAAAAATCGCAACTATTTTATCCACCGGATTAGACCTGGTGCTGGTGAATCTGTTTGTAGGAAAGTCGGAAATGGGCGTGGTGTCTGTTTCCAAGGCCATGCCCAACACATGTTTTTCTGTTTTTGTTATTCTATCCAGCGTATTTTTACCGCGGATTACGGAAGAATATGCAAAGGGCGATATGAAAAAAATTGCAGAAAACGGTGTTTTCTCCATTAAACTGCTTGGAATTCTCGCCGCAATTCCCATTGTCATTCTGGGGGTTTTCGGCGACGCATTTTACAGGCTCTGGACGCCCACGGAAGACGCAAACCTGTTGTGGCTTCTTTCCGCTGTCTCCGGCGCGGCGTTTGTGTTTTCCCTTTCCACGCAAAATCTTTGGAATGTCTTCACCGTAACCAACCGCGTAAAAACTTCTGCTCTGGGGCTTTTCATTACTGCTGCCCTTTCCATTATCACCGTTTTCATCTCTATGGCTGTGGTGCAGGATAGGACCACCCGCATGTTCATCATTGTGGGAACGAGCGTGCTGTATAATGTGTTAATGTCTGTGTTCTTCCTGCCCCAAGCTGCGGCAAAGTGTTTAAAGCTTGCAAAGAGCACATTTTATAAACCAATTTTTAAAACTGTGTTGCTGATTGTTACCATGACGGTTTTGTTTTTCGCCATAAAACAACTGTTTTACATAACCGGCTGGATGAATTTTATTATCATGTTCCTCGCTGTATCCATTGTTTCGTTTTTTTTGGGAATATTTCTTGTGCTAAACAAAGGGGAACGCTTGTGGCTGATAAATATTTTAACCAGACACAGATAAAGTGGTGAAAAAATGAAACTGTTAAAGGATTTTTATTTGCAGACGGCG
Source organism: Congzhengia sp. (assembly GCF_037235575.1). Lineage (NCBI taxonomy): Bacteria > Bacillati > Bacillota > Clostridia > Eubacteriales > Oscillospiraceae > Congzhengia > Congzhengia sp. The sequence goes on from NZ_JAXUNN010000030.1 coordinate 100,119, forward strand.
CTGACTGCCGCACCTGCGCTGTTGGGAAAGGTGCTATATCATCAAACAGAAGAGGGCCGCGTGACGTTCGGGCGCATTACAGAAACTGAAGCTTATTTCGGCGAATCTGATACGGCTTGCCACGCCAGGAGCGGCAGAACCAAACGGACAAACGTCCTGTATGAAGAAGGCGGCATCGCCTATATTTACTTGTGCTACGGCATCCATAATCTTTTAAACGTGGTTACAGGACCGCGTGATTTCCCCCAGGCGGTTTTAATTCGCGCCGTTGAAGGCTTTAACGGGCCGGGCAGGCTTACAAGGGCAATGAAAATCGACCGTTCGCTGAATGGTGTAAGCTTCTTAAGCTCAAACCGCATTTGGATTGAAGACGACGGCGCAAAGCCGAAGTTCAAAGCAACAAAACGCATTGGAATAGATTATGCCACCGCGGAATACCGAAACAAGCTGTGGCGGTTTGTTATAAAATAAACGCTTTGGAGGGAGCAATGAACATTTTAAACCCAAAAGTTCCATTGGCTTTACAAGAGCTTACAGATTTTGCGTCTGCCGCAGCAAGCTGCATGACAGAGGAATCCCCGATCACCGGAATTTATGTGGCGGATCAAACAGAGAATGAACAAGACTTTTTTAAATTAGAGGTTAGCGGCGCCGTTTTTGAACGTTGTACCTTTGAACGCTGCATCTTTGAGAAGACAAGCTTTTACGACTGCAAATTTCAAAACTGTAATTTTTCAAACAGCAATTTGCAAGACGCCTATTTCGAACGGTGCCAGTTTCAGTTCTGCAAATGCATTGGCACCAACTTTCACGGTTCTGTTTTAAAGCATGTTGCAGCTTTACAGTCTAGCATTCAGTTTGCAGATTTTGGCGGCACGAAGCTGACCAACGTTTTGTTTCGCGAAACAGACTTAACGGAAAGCTCTTTTGCCGAATCCAGTTTAAAACAGACGGAATTTCAAAACTCCAGGCTGATTAAAATAAATTTTTTTAAAACGCCCCTTGCAGGAATTGACTTTGCAAAAAATGAGTTTGCCGGGCCGGTTTTATCAAGCCCTCCTTTTGAACTGCAAGGCGCAAAGGTAAATGCGGCTCAGGCGGTAGACTTGGCGCGGCTGTTAGGTGTCATTGTGGAAGATTTATAAAAAGGAGAGAGTAAACATGCGAAAAAGCCAACGGGAAATTCAATCATTTGAAGAAATTACAGACGTTTTAAACCGGTGCGACACCATTCGATTAGGACTTTTCGGGCAGGAATACCCCTATGTTGTTCCGCTGTCCTTCGGGCATGAAACGGCGAACGGAAAAATTGTCATTTACATACACGGCGCACAGGAGGGGAAAAAGCATGACCTGATTGCACAAAGCAACAAGGTCTGTGTGGAAGCAGACATTTGCCACGGCTTTGCTGAAACAGAGCGAAGCGTTACCACCGTCTACGAGAGCATCATTGGCTATGGCACGGCGGAAAAGGTTTATGGAGACGAAATGATGCACGGGCTCAGGCTTCTTCTTGCTCACTGTGGCTATGAAGGATTTCCTTTTGATCAGTCTGTCACAAACATTTTAACGGTGTATAAAATCACGTTGGATTCCGTAACAGGCAAACGAAGAACGGTTTAAAAATTTTATAATGAACAAAGGCGAACCGTATTATCGGAATTAATTCCGATAATACGGTTCGCCTTTTCATATATTTAATAGTCTGGCAAAATAATAAAATAAATTTATGGTCAAAATAATAATCGTATAATAATGAAAACATTTTTTATATTTCCCATAACATGTATTCCATATCTGTCCTACAAACGCAATGGCAACCGGAAGCGCCATTACATTATACGTGGCATATGCACGGATATCACCCTTTAATAAAGATAATAACGCGCGTGTCATCTTGCAGGTTGGGCAGGGAATTGCAGTAATTTTATAAAAAATACATGGAAACTGAAACCATATGCATAAGCCCATTAATAACAAGATTAATAAACATTGTTTTAATGCTGGCAGGACAACGGTAATATTCTGTTTATTAAATAAGTGACATAACATTATTAAAATTTAAATCTTTTACTTTTTTTGAAATAGAAAACCAGTCTACAATTGTCAAAATTCCACAAACACCAAGCGTTAATAATTTTAAAATTCCCATGCCGGTATCCCCAATCATAAATCTGTCAATCCCAAGGCTCCCTAAAAATATGGATACAAGAAGGATGGTGGTAGGGTCTTTAAAATCAATGGTGGAAATCAATGAAAATTTTTCTTCATCCATTGTTCTTAATTTGTCTTTTAAATACATAATTTTTTCTGCAGGAAAAAATTTCTGATTGGTCATAATAAACATATCGACTTTTTGTTGATCCATAATATACACCTCATTCATCATTTGACATTTAGTGAATGTCATTATCTATATCATATCATGTTAAGATATTTTTGTCAAGCACTAAATGTCAAAAGGAGGCAGTTTATGTTTAAAAATAAATCATCGAAGGGAAAAAACAACATTTGCGGCGAAAAAATATACGTATTACGAAAGCAGCATACCCCAAAAATGTCACAGCGAATTCTTGCCGAATGTTTGCAGATGAAAGGGATTGATGTAGATAAAAACGCTGTTCAGAGGATTGAAAGCGGAGAGCGGTTTGTAACGGACATTGAACTGAAGGCGCTTGCTGAAACCTTCAAAACCTCATGTGACGAGTTGCTGGAAGAATAAAATGCCGCTCCCAAACAGATGTTATCGTATCACAATAGGAAACAGCAACAAAAAAGGCTATGCACACATTGCATAGCCTTTTATCGTTCAAAACTGCATTTTTTGTTTTTATTTTTTCAATTCAATATAGTCCGTTGTTCTGCAAAGACCGTTTGCGTCTTTCACTTCAAAATAAATGCCAACCGCATCGTCCGGCACAGTATAAGTAATATTGCCATCTGCTGTCTGCGTTATATTTACAGACGTCCAAGCTGTTGTGCCCGGCTTGCCAATTCCATTCCCATATACAATCCCAGTAGTATTATACCACAGTTTTACCGACGTGATGGAAATCGGCGACTCATATGAGAAGCTTGCCGCACGGCCGTTCATGGTAATCTTGCTGACAGTCGGCAGGGCCGTACCGTCCTTGAGCATGTAGTCGGCATATGCGAACAGCTCAGGAATATCTCCAGTCGATCCCGAACCATGCTGCTGTGAGTGGGACCCATTGTTGTTCTTAATACATAACTGTGACAGCGTTTCATATGAGCACTGTGATGTGGCGTGCAGCGAGAAGAACGTGTCATTGGAACCGTTAATCCAGAATACCGGCATACCGGCTTTCACTGTGTTTGCAAAGGTATATTTCCCGTCGTAAATGCTGTCCGGATGGATAGATCCAGTAGAGAGCGTTAAGTTGCCGCACCCATAAACAGGCATTGCAAACTTAAACCGCGTGTCCTCGCCAATGCCGCGGCTGGAGATAATGCCGCCCCAAGATATGCCTGTAATTCCCGTTTCGCCCTTTTTCACTTCAGGCAGGGAGTTGATTAAGTTATATGCAAGGGAAATATCAGACGTTGCATGCACCATGAAGTGGTCTGCCTTGTCGCCGGTTAAAACAGATGTGCTGATATCCGACCTTCTGGGGCCTGCGTAATAGTCCACTGGTGTAACCCCGTCCGCAAGCTTATGGTCATAACTGGAGCTTGGCTCTCTCCAATAGAAAGAGATTGCCGCATAGCCCTTGCTGCACCAAAGCTCAACCCAATCTTTATAGGCGTGGCCGGCAGCACCGTGAACAAGCACCATAGATGGCACAGGGTTCGTCTCTGACGCACCGGCAGGAACGCCAACATACGCAAATACTTCAGACTCAGAGCCATGATATGGCATTCCGTAAAATAATACCGCCTTAATTTTAGATCCTTTCGAATCTGTGTAAGAAAGCTGTGGAATTTCGCGGTAACGAACCGGCTTTGCTTTGGCATCTGTGAAATCGACTAAATAACCGGTTAACGATGTTGTACAGGACGCAAGCCCCTGGGCAAATTTATCTGCAACAAGCTTTGCACCGCGTTCATTCAAAATAGCAGTGTCGCCCGCAGAAAGCAGCGCCTCTGCCTTTGCCGACAACCCTTTAAACTGTGTATAATGGGTTTTGGCCGCCGGTGAAATATAATATAAATCATAGGGCTGATATCCCAATTCCGGGTTGCTGAACTGTTTTTTCACCAGACCATTCACATCAACACAAACCGCATGTGTTTTTTCTGCAACCGATTGAATGGCTTCGCTGTAAACTGTCAGATTACTGTTCTCATCAGCGGTTCCCGCTGTGGGTACAGGTGTTGTAAAGATTACTTCGGCACCTTTTGCCTCTGCATCTGACTGTAAAGTTTCAAGCGCCGTTTCCATTTCAATCACCGGCGTGTCGCTCGTTGCATCTTCATATCCAAGTGCAACCACAACATAGTCGCCCTCTGCAAGTTCTGCTTTTACAGCATCCCATTTCTCGGAGGAAATAAAGCTTGCAGCAGTTGCGCCTTCTGCAGAATGATCATACACTGTAATGTTACTGTTAAATATTTCATCTAAAAAATAGCTCCAGCCCTGAACCGGGAAACTGTCCTCTTCGGCATGTGTCATGCCGCGGCTGTCGCCAATAAAATGCACTGCAGCCGGCTCGTTTCCTGCAACAGACACCGTTGCCAGGTCTCCATATGGCAGCGCACGTGCAAAATCGCTCCACACAAATATTTTTACCTTTGCGGCATTTTCGGGAATATTAATTTGCGCATCTTCAGAGGATACTCCGTTTGCAATCACACCGGATTGAACCGATTCGGTGGAGATAAGCACTCCCGCTTCGCTGTAAGCCGCGGCAATAATCACATACGGCTTGTCTGCCAAACCAAAATAGTTTTCCATTTCAACCGCAATGTCTACCGTTGAAAAGTTATACTTAGCCGAAACCGTGGCGCTAATAATTTCGCTTTCCACGGTTGCCGAGGTAATGGACTTATCAACATTTTTACCGTTCATGTTCAGTCTTGCCGTATACTGCGATGCGTCTCCCTGAAATTTAAACGAAAATGCGTAAGAACCGTCTTCTGCAATCGTCTGCTGGCCGATATAGCCAATGGAGGATTGCGACACAGAGTCCTCTCCGTTTTTAAAAAGCATAAGCGTCACTTCTTCGCCGGCATTGTTTGCCGACAACTTCCCTCTGACAACTACCTTTTGGGTTGCCTCCCACTGGTTGGCTTCAACTTCCTCAGCAGATACCACACTGCATAAGGAAAAAATCATCAACAAGGAAAGCAACAAACACAACATAGATTTTGATTTCTTCATTTTCTCGTCTCCTTTTGTATCTAAGAATAAATCATTATTTATCTTACATCATTTAACGATTTTGCTTCTAAATGGTAAATCGGTTTCCAAGAAACATTTTTCGTGAACAGTGCGACAATTGTAATCGGGATATACGTCAGCATAAAAAACGGGAATGTAAACGTATATAAAATCTTTTTCCGCATTGGAGCAAAAATTTTTGTCCACTCGCTGATGGTTGTAACCGCGCCAATTCCCAAAAGCATAAAATAGGAGTTAACAAAGGTTTCCAAAAGCGAACGTAGAATTACGTCAACATTCAGTCTGAAAATCAGGCCCAGCGTAATAAATACCACATAAACCGCAAATGCCAAAACTGTTAGAATAAGCGGAATCATTGTTGCAACAGCCAGGTCAAAGCATGCAAAGCCCTTGCCGGTAAAAATACCTTTTACCATTTTGAAAAAATATTTCTGCGTAACCTGCATGGAACCCTTTGTCCAACGCATTCGCTGACGCCAAGACTGCTTGAATTTCACCGGCTGTTCATCATAAAGAACTGCTTTGTCGCAATAGGAAATACATTCGCCCTCCAACACATGGTGCAGGGTAAATTCAATGTCTTCTGTTAATAAGAAAAACTTCCAGCCCCCAACCTTTTCCAAAACCTCACGGTGCACCAAAAAACCCGTACCGGAGATAGCACAGCTGGTATTTAAAAGTGTGCGGGGGTGGTTTAAAAATCTGGATTCGCGCAGATACCACAAAGAGCATCCGGCTGAAACCCAGCTGGTTCCATAATTTTTTGTGTTGCGGTAACTAGTGATGATGCGTTTTCCATTGGAAAACATTTTGTTCATTTCTTCAATATAGCGTTCATCTAAAAGATTATCCGCATCAAAAACAAAATAACCAGCATAGTCATTGTCGGGATAATCCTCACGGATTTTGGCCAATGCAAAATCAAGGGCATAGCCTTTCCCCACCAATTCTTTGTTTTCCCGCTGATAAACGCAGAAAGCTCCGGCCTCCATTGCGGCTTTCGCCGTGTTGTCCGTGCAGTTGTCGGCAATTACAAAAATGTCAATCATGTCAGACGGGTAGGTTTGTCCCTTAATACTGGCAATCAAATGCGGAATAACCTTTTCTTCGTTGCGGGCAGGAATCAGCACGGCATAATGATACATTTTCTTTGTCTTAAGCTTTCTGCCGCCTTTCATAAAGGGGACAAAGATGTAAATGAACTGATATCCAACGCATAAAATAAAAATTACCGCAAAAATATAGTTAATATAAGGAACGATTTCTAAATTTAAATTCATGATAAATAATTTCTCCTGTTTAGAATAACACACAACTTATCATTATTATAATACTATATTCATCGGTGTTTGTCAATGGATTGTATTACATATTAAAATAAAAAATAAGCTGGCCTAACAATTAAGGCCAGCTTATTAATTTAAAAACTTTAAATCTTATTTGTTGAAATCAGCAAAATCAATAACAGTTGATCTCTGACCAAAGCTACTGATTGTAGGTGCGAGATCGTCTGTGTTAATAATGTTATTTGCATCAAGGTCTAAAATTACATTATATCCCGCATCGCCTGTTTTCTGAGCAAATCCGCTAATAATCGGTGTAAGGTCGTCTGTGTTTACAAGATTATTTGCATCAATATCACCAGGCAGAAGTTTTACGCCTTTAAGGCTTAACGCATCTTCAATTACAACACCAGTAATCGTATACTTTAAATAACCTGGGCGAGAGATAATTACATCATATGTTCCAGGAGCAACATTGGCTGAAAAAGCGCCGTCTGTTGTTTTTGCAGAAACAACAGGTGTTGTTGTACCTGCTGCGCAGAAGTCAATTGTTGCTTTAGCAGCATTACTTTGCGTTGTAATTGTACCTGTTACAGCAACATCTGTTACTTTAATTTGTTCAATTTTACCAGCATCAATCGCATTGTCCAGAACCTCGCTGCCAACTATTACGGTATATTCACCTGCCGTTGGTAAATCTTTTGGTATGTAGCTGTCAAATGAATATGCTCCAGAAGCATCTGCCGTGGTCTGGTCAATGTACTGAATGCTGTCAACAGTAATTTCTCCCTCACCGTTAGGAGCATAAGCAATCATAGTCATCATTTTGTCTTTAAAATTATCACTTTGACCGGATGTTGTCCATGTGTTAACATTTTCTCCATCCCTTACTGTGTCTGCTTCAGGCGCTGCAGCAAACGCAGGTACTGCTACCATAGCCGACATAGCTGCGGCTAAAATAAAGCTAATCATTTTTTTCATTTTCGTTTTCCCCTTTCATTTTTAAATAAATAAATTTATATTTTTGCTTTAATAATGAACCAGTTAGTTTTTCAAATGGGAATACGCCTCATCGCCAAGCCATTTCAGTGCCAGAAGTGTCTGTGTCATAAGCTCCTGAGAAAGGCTGTCCGTATCGTCCCACGGATTGTCCAGCGGTGCAACGACAACAACGCCTGTGTTGCCGTTCCAATATACCGCTTTTTCCAACGCTTCTGATACAAACCGGATAGGAACGAATGTTCTGTCCTCCCGAATAACCGGAGCAGTATCCATTGCCTTGACTTCACCGTTGATTTGATAATCTCTGTTATCAAGCTGCATCGTAATTTTTGTATCCTCAAGCACAATTTCAATTGTTCTTGTTTCAGGAATCCACTCAATATCTGCACCAAAGGTTTCGCTGATAAATCTTAAGGGAACCATTGTTCTATCATTCTCTATATATGGTACCACATTCTTATTATCTTTGTCAACCCATTTAATAACGCCTTCTACAGAAACTGCGTAATTATTGATTTGAAGAACCGCAGTATCCTTTAATCTTGCTTTCTTTTGTTCATCTTTTGATGCGTCTGGTGTGGGCGTATCGTCATTTTCAGATCGGTCTGAACCAAAATTATAATTATGTTCATTGTTGTCTTTGTCTGGCATTTTTTCCGGATATACAAATTCAAATTGGAACGGAACGCCGCCTTCTGCACCGGAAACTAATGCTTCCTTTTCATAATTTGCATACGGATAATCCGCTAAATCGAATCCATATTCACCTTCTCCTATGACTTTAAACAAAAATTCATATGCAACGAAGCCTTCATCACCAACAGTTAATTGCGTTCCCTGTGTCTGAATCATAACTGATGCTACCTGGATTAAGCCCTTTTCATTTGATAATACATCATTAACTGTATTAAATGTCACATTTGAACCATTGAAATTGAATGGATAAAATGTCGTTGCACTATCCAAATCGTTAGCAGGAACCCCTTCTTCGTTGACAGCTACAATTACATCTTTATTAAAAGTGATGCCGAACTGCATACCAAGAAAGGTTACATTATGTAAAGACAGCTTTGCTGTAAAAATACCGTTTTCATCCGGTTCGCCAATGGTGAATTTCACTTTTGCTTCGTTTTTCACTTCATCCGCTGCCGGTGCAATGTCTTGTGTGTCATCCGCCAAAACTGTTATGCAGGATGCTGTAACCAGCATTGTAGCCGCCATGCACACGGAAAGAGCTTTCTTTAGTAAGTTTGTCATACGTCTCCTCCTTTACAACAAACCAAAATTGTAAAATAAACATCCTTTTGTTTATAACTACATCTATTTTAACATAAGTTTCACAAAAAATCTACTGTTTTTTGAAAAAAAATTATTAAATTTTATATCTGTAACAATCTGCCAAAAAGAAAACATATAATTTGTGCAAAATTACAACGTTTATTTATGAAACAACGGATTTTTTTATTTTTTTCTATAGACAAACCCTTATTAAATATATTATAATAAGGTATGTAGTTTTTTGCAATAAGAAATTACAAAAAAGCAGAGTAGGAACTGACGCGTTAAGTGGCGGGCGAACGGGAAGTTGTCGCCTGCACGAAAAGCAACAAAGAAATTGCTTGCGGTGTCTTTTCCGCATTCCGCTGCTGCAATATAAAAATTTTGGCGTTTCGCCTCTTTTTTTGCAGCGAAAAATTTTATGTGAAAAGGAGGTTCAGCCAAATGAAAAAGCATTTTACGGTAAGCACTTTGGCAGGTGCAGCTGCGCTGGTTGCGTTAAACATTGTCATTACACGGTTTTTGTCAGTTACAGTCGGGCCCGTGCGCATTGGATTTGGGTTTCTTCCCATTGCCTTTGGCTCCATGCTGTATGGCCCGGTTGTCGGCACCATCAGTGCCTTGGTTGCAGACGTTTTAGGCGCGGTAATCCAGGGCGCAGGCTATTGGCCCGGGTTTGGGCTTTCCGCCGCGCTTTACGGCGTTACCTACGGGCTGTTTCTGTACGGCCGGGAAAAAAGCTGCAAAAACATTGCGGCATGTGTCATTCTGCAGGCAATTGTAATTGACGCATTTCTAGGCGCGCTGTGGTATTATATTTATACCAGTATGACGTTCCCGGTTGTACTGACCGGCCGAAGCATTAATGCGCTTGTGATGATTCCGGTAAAAATTGTTATGATTCAGTATCTGTGGAAATATGTCGGCGCAAGAGTTGAAAAAATCAGAAATTAACATTAGGTGAAACGAATGATTTATTTGGACAATGCGGCCACCACGCGGCCCTTTGACGAAGTGATACACGAAACAGAAGCAATAAACAGGGAATTTTTTGCCAATCCCTCCTCCATGCACACCGCAGGATACCTTGCTGAAAAGAAAATCAACGCGGCGGCCAAAACCGCTATGGAAGCTGTCGGTGCAAAGGACGGCACCTTTTTGTTCACTTCGGGAGGGACCGAGAGCAACAACTTAGTCTTTTTCGGAACGCTTCAAAACGCCATAAAGCGCAGACCGCACATCATCACCACAAAGATTGAACACCCGTCGGTTTTAGAGCCGGTTCGCTTTCTGGAGGGGCTGGGTGCGGAAGTCACCTACGTTGGAACGGACGAAAACGGTTTTGTTCATCCAAACGAGGTAGCCAGCGCCATTCGGGAAAACACAAAACTTGTTTCCGTTATGTATGTAAATAATGAAACCGGCGCCATTCAGCCAATTTCAGAAATTGCAAAAAAAATAAAACAAGCAAACTCTGATATTCTTTTTCATACGGACTGTGTGCAGGCCTTTGGGAACGCGGATATTAACGTTGACAAGCTCGGTGTGGACATGCTGTCTTTCAGCGGGCATAAAATTAACGGCCCCAAGGGCGTGGGCGGTTTTTATTTTTCCAGACGGGTGCACGTTAAGCCCATGATATTGGGCGGGCACCAGCAGATGGACTTAAGGTCCGGCACGCTGAACACCCCCGGCATTTGCGGGTTCGCCAAAGCGCTGGAGCTGACCGCGCAAAATGCAAAAGAAAAAAGAGAACACCTTGCACGTTTAAAAGACAGGCTAATTGCAAATCTTACTGATAATACGGCGTTTTTTGTGAACAATGCAGAGGGAAACTATGCGCCTCATATCATCAGCCTCCGTGTGAACAATGTGCGGGCAGAGGTGCTGCTGCACGCATTGGAGGCCCACGGGATATGCATTTCCGCCGGCTCAGCCTGCTCCTCTAACAGGCCGGCGCCGTCGCATGTTTTGGCGGCAATGGGGTATGATAAAAAAAGGATTGAAGAAACCATTCGGGTGAGCACAGGCGCATTCAGCACCGAGCAGGACATCGACACATTCTGCACCGTCTTGAAGGAAGAAGCGGCCGCCCTTTCCAAATTTACAAGAAATTAGGAGTTCGTTTCATGAAAATTTTAACAATCGGCGACGTGGTGGGCGACAGCGGAACAGCAGCCGTCTGTGAGCGTTTGGGCGAAATTAAGGGAAAATATGCGGCAGATTTTTGCGTTGTAAACGGAGAAAACGCCTGCAGCGCCAACGGTATTTCCAGAAGAAAGGCCGAAATGCTGCTTCACGCCGGGGCAGACGTTTTAACCCTGGGCAACCACACCTTTCGCCAAAAGGACGCGCCGGCACTTTTGCAGCACAACCAAAACATTATCCGGCCAATTAACTATCCCCCTGAAACTGTGGGGCGCGGCTTTTGCACAGTAGAAAAAAACGGTGTTCGGATTGGCGTTTTTAACGCGCTGGGCAGAATCTATTTAGAAAATGTGGACTGTCCGTTCAGGGCGCTGAACAAAGCGCTGTCAGAAATGAAAGCGGACATTAAAATTGTCGACTTTCATGCAGAGGCCACCAGCGAAAAGCGGGCCATGGGTTTTTATTTAGACGGGAAGGCCAGCGTAGTGTTTGGAACCCACACCCATGTGCAGACCTCTGACATTCAGGTGCTGCCAAGGGGTACGGGATATATCACCGACATTGGCATGTCCGGCCCGCACCACTCCTGTTTAGGGGTGGATAAGGAAATTGTGATTGACCGGTTTGTTGGCTGCATACCCAGGCGGTTTGAGCTGGCGGATTCTCCCGCAAGAATTGACGGGGCAGTGTTCACCGTGGACGAAACCACCGGAAAATGCACGGGAGGCGAAATTTTTTCCGTTCTGCCGGGGGAAACGATATGACAAAACAGCAGCTTCGGGAGGAAAACCTGAAAAAGCGTGCGCTGATAGAAAACAAAGCTGCTTTCGATAAGGCCATTTGCCAAACGCTTTTTGCCCAGCCGTTTTACAAAAATGCAAAAACGGTAATGACCTATCTTTCCTACAACGGTGAGCCGGACACCTTGAACCTAGCTGCCATCATGCTTGCCGGGGGAAAAACCGTCTGCGCACCGGTGTGCCGGGGCGAAGGGCAAATGGACGCTTATTTATTCCGTTCGTTTGCGGAGCTGAAGCCGTCAAAAATGGGCATTTTAGAGCCTTTTGAAACAGCGTTTGTTCCGCCGGAACAAATTGATTTAGTTCTTGTGCCCGGCTGCGGCTTTAACAGCCGCGGGCACAGGCTTGGCTACGGCGGGGGGTATTACGACCGGTTTCTGCTCCGCACAGGCGCGGTTACCTGCGGGCTGTTTTATGGTCTGCTGAAAACAGACTTTCAAGAAGAACCTACAGATATTCCTCTTAACGTTATTATTACAGAAGAAGCATTGTATGCATTTTAAGGTACATAGAAAGGCGGCAAACGATAAATGGATTTGTTTTGCGAATATTTGGTGAAAAAGAAAAGCATGTCTGACAATTTAAAGCGTGCCGGACTGATTCTGGCCTGCGCAGCGGTGTGCTTTGCCATTATTTATTTCAGCCTGTTTGTAAAGCGGGCGTTCATTTCCGCCATGCCCATTTTGGTAGCGGCGGCGATTTACGGAACGGTTATTTTCGGGCGCAATTTTTCACTGGAATATGAATATATTTTTACCAACGGCGTTTTAGACATTGACGTAATTAAGGGCCGCGCCCGCCGGGCAAAGCTGATATCCGTGCCCTGCAGAAAAATTGAGTATATGGGCCCTGTAAAGGAAAAACGCGACTCGCAGAATAAGGTGGTTGACGCCGTTTATGACGAAAAACGCCCGGGAAAATATGTGGTTACGTTTTCAGACCGCGGCGAAAAAACAGACCTTTATTTTCAGCCGCCGGAAAAGCTTCTTTTAAATATGAAAAAATATAACCCCAGAAACATCAATATTTAATACATACCGGACCGGCTTTTTCGTGTGCCGGTCCGGTTTATTATCCTTTTAGAATATGCAGGTGAAATCATGACGGCAGAAATTATTGCAGTGGGAACAGAGCTCCTGTTAGGAGACATTTTAAACACAAACGCCCAGTTTTTGTCAAAGGAACTGGCACAGCTGGGAATTGGCGTATATGCGCAGACCGTGGTGGGCGACAACGCCGGGCGGTTAAAAGATGCGCTCAACGCCGCCCTGAAACGGGCAGACATCGTGATTTTGTCCGGCGGATTGGGGCCGACTGACGACGACATTACCAAAGAAACAGCGGCTGAGGTTTTCGGACAAAATTTAATTTTTCATCAGGAAATTTATGATAAAATTTTGTCGCGCATTTCAAAAAATGCACCGGAAACCAACAAAAAGCAGGCATATGTGCCGGAGGACGCGTACATTTTAACCAACGACAACGGAACCGCTCCCGGCATTGTAATGGAAAAAGACGAAAAAATGCTGATTTTGCTGCCCGGCCCGCCGGCGGAACTGGAGCCCATGTTTTTAAACTTTTGTCTGCCGGTGCTAAAACAAAAAACAAATTGTGTGATTGTTTCTGAAACCATTCGGCTGTTTGGCATTGGCGAGGCGCAGGTGGGTGAAACGGTGCGCGATTTAGCCGCCAGTGACAATCCCACCGTTGCCCCTTATGTGAAAAACGGCGACGTAACCCTGCGCATCACGGCCAGGGCGGAAAGCGAAGCGGCCTGCGCCGGGCTCATTGCGCCGGCGGCAGAGGAAATCCGCTCCCGGTTCGGCGATTTTGTCTACGGCACAGGCGAAACAGATTTAAAAACAAAGGTTGTGCAATATTTGATTGACAACCGCCTCACCGTTGCCACGGCGGAATCTTGCACGGTAGGTATGATTGCCGCCGCCATTGGCGACATTCCCGGCGTGTCGGACATTTTTTGCGAGGGGTTTGTAACCTACAGCAACGCCGCGAAGGAAAAAAATCTGGGCGTGCCCGGTAAGATTTTAAAATCTTTCGGAGCCGTAAGCGTGGAAACCGCAAGGGCAATGGCAGAGGGCGTATGCAACAAAACCAATGCTAACATCGGCATTTCTGCCACCGGAATTGCCGGCCCCGGCGGAGGAACAAAAGACAAACCTGTGGGACTGGTTTACATTGGCGTTTGCGTAGACGGCGAAACCAGCGTAAGAAAATGCCAGCTGAAAGGAAACAGGGATCGCGTCCGTTTCATGACGGTGCTGAACGCCTTTGACGAACTGAGAAAAAGACTGAATATTTCGTCTTGACAAAGGAAAAAGAAACGGTTATAATGAATATCGAACAAATGTTCTTTAAGGAGGAATATCAATTGGCAAAAACAACGCAAAGCAAAGAAATTGGAATTTCAAAAGATAAGAAAGAAGCCATTGAAATGGCGCTTTTGCAAATTGAAAAAAGCTATGGCAAAGGCGCGGTGATGAAACTGGGCGACAAACAGCATTTAAATGTTGAGTCGCTGCCCACAGGGGCGTTAAGCTTAGACATTGCCTTAGGAATCGGCGGCCTGCCAAAGGGCAGAATTGTGGAGATTTACGGGCCGGAATCCTCCGGTAAAACCACCGTTGCGCTCCATGTGATTGCCGAGGCGCAGAAGCGGGGCGGCGAGGTGGCCTTTGTAGATGCGGAGCACGCGTTAGACCCGGTTTATGCACAAAAGCTGGGGGTGAATGTTGAAGACCTAATCGTTTCTCAGCCGGACACGGGAGAACAGGCTTTAGAAATTGCGGAAATGCTGGTGCGAAGCAACGCCATTGACGTTATTGTAATCGACTCGGTTGCCGCGCTGGTTCCGAAGTCGGAAATTGAAGGCGAAATGGGTGATTCCCATGTGGGTCTTCATGCCCGTCTCATGAGCCAGGCTCTCCGCAAGCTGGCAGGTGTAATCAACCGCACTAACACCATTGCGATTTTTATTAACCAGCTGCGCGAAAAAGTTGGTGTGGTCTACGGCAATCCCGAGGTGACCACCGGCGGACGGGCGCTGAAATTTTACGCCAGTGTTCGGCTCGACATCAGAAAACAAGAGCTTATAAAACAGGGCACCGAGGTGATCGGCGCCAGAACAAAGGCAAAGGTTGTGAAAAACAAGGTTGCCCCCCCGTTTAAAGAAGCGGAGTTCGACATTATGTATGGCGAGGGGATTTCCAAAGAGGGCTGTATTCTAGACATCGGCGTGGCCGCCGGCGTAATTTCCAAAAGCGGCACCTGGTATAATTACGGAGAGGACAGAATCGGCCAGGGCAGGGAAAATGCGAAAAAATATTTGCGGGATAACCCGGAGGTCCGGGATAAAGTTGAGTCTGAAATCCGCGATATTCTTTTTGATAATGACGAAACAGAATCAGATGAGGCAAAAGCAGACAGCGCCCCCATTGAGGAATAAAACAAAAGGAGATTGTTTATGGAACATTTTTCAGATGCATTGCTGGTGAAAAAAATTAATAAAATCATCTCGGTTTTAGAAGAAAAACTTGTTGTCAGTTCGCAAAAAATTAAAAATGTTACATATACCGAAAGTGGTTACACGAAAGATAATCTGCCGCCTGAAGGGGCAGAGTGGAAGCAGATGGAGGATGATACGGAATTTGTCTGCCACGACCGTCACTACTGGCTCCATTTTTCGCTGAAAACGCCTGAACTTTCGCCGGACGAGGCGGTTTACCTCTCCTTTCAAACGGGCAGAGAGGGCCAGTGGGACGCGGTAAATCCGCAAATGCTTCTGTTTTTAAACGGCGAAATTGTTCAGGGGGTGGACACCAACCACACAGAAGTGAAGGTTGCCCCCAACACAGACTATGAAGCATACGGCTACTTTTATGCAGGTCTTTCCGGCGACACCGTTCGCTTTATTCCCAGAATTATCGTAAAAAACACCGCGGTGGAAGCGTTGTATTACGACATAAAGGTGCCCTTTGAGGCTGCAAAACTTTATGACGTTGACAGTCTGACCCACATAACCATAATGCGTGCGTTAGACAACGCCGCGCGCAAACTCGACATGCGCGACCTTGCTTCGCCGGCGTTTTATCAAAGCGTTCAGGCGGCGTCCGCCTATCTTGCCGACTCCTTTTATAACGGCGTTTGCGGAAAAGACGACAGCGTTACCATCTCCTGCATCGGCCACACCCACATTGACGTGGCATGGCGGTGGCAGTTGGCGCAAACGGTGGAAAAAGCCCAGAGAAGCTTTGCCACGGTGCTGAAACTGATGGAGGAATATCCAGAATATAAATTCATGTCTTCCCAGCCCCAGCTTTATCAATATGTGAAAGAACATGCGCCGGCGGTTTATGAAAAAATGAAACAACGCATTGCCGAGGGACGGTTTGAGCCGGAAGGCGGCATGTGGCTGGAGGCCGACTGCAACATTACCGGCGGTGAAAGCCTGGTGCGGCAGCTGCTTTTGGGAAAACGGTTTATGAAAGAGGAATTTGGAGTTGACAGCAAAATCGTCTGGCTGCCGGACGTGTTCGGCTACAGTGCAGCACTGCCGCAGATTATGAAAAAAAGCGGCATTGAAACGTTTGTCACCTCAAAAATCAGCTGGAACGACACCAACCGCATGCCCTACGACGCATTTATGTGGGAGGGCATTGACGGAACGGAAATCTTTACATACTTTATTACGGCGCAGGACGCAAAAAGTGTCAACAGCCAGCCGGAGAACTATTCTACCTATAACGGCTTTATTACGCCCTCCATGGTGCTGGGCACCTGGAAACGCTTTGAACACAAGGGTTACAGTAGCGAAGCCTGCATCACCTATGGCTACGGCGACGGGGGCGGCGGCCCCACCAGGGAAATGTTAGAATATCAGCGGCGGCTTTCCTTTGGTCTGCCGGGTATTCCCAAAACCAAAACCGACACCGCCGGAGCGTTTTTAGACAGGGTGAAAAAAAGCTTTGATCAAAATGCGGAGGAAACAGGCAGAACGCCAAGATGGTGCGGCGAGCTATACTTAGAGTTTCACCGGGGAACCTACACCACCATGGCGGCCAACAAAAACTATAACCGCCGGTCGGAATTTTTATACCGCCAAACAGAGGCGCTGGCTGCGACAGCCATGAAGCTGACGGGCGCGTCTTATCCGGGAAAAGAAATTTACAACGCCTGGGAAATCATCTGCTTAAACCAGTTCCACGATATTATTCCCGGCTCCTCCATTCGAGAGGTATATGAGGACTCGAAACAACAGTATGAAACGATTTTAAGCACGGCGAAAACCCTCTCTAGCACTGCCATGGATGCTCTTTGTGCGAACATTAACAGCACGAAAAGCGGAATTCTTGTATATAACCCCCACTCTTTTGCGTTCAGCGGCACGGTGGACCTTGGCGGCAAACAACAGACCGTTCACAACATTCCGCCTTTCGGCTGGAAAGTGGTTGCGGCAAAAGAGGAACCCTGCACGGTTTCCGTTTCCGAAAACTCCATCAGCAACCAATATTACACCATCACCTTTGAAAGCGGCGACATTATTTCGTTCGTTGACAAACGCGCCGGACGGGAGCTGGTGAAGGCAGGCTGCAAGCTAAACCGGTTTAACTTCCACGAAGATTTCCCCTTCTGCTATGACGCGTGGGAAATCAGCAAATATTATGAAGACAAAACCTATGGCGCAGATGAGGTGCTTTCGCCGGAAATTGTCTGCGAGGGGGCCCGGGCAGGTTTAAAATTTACAAAACGGTTTGGAAAATCCACCATCTGCCAAACAATTTTTCTGTATAACGAGGACGAACGGATTGATTTTGTAACTTCTGCCGACTGGAACGAAGAACACATGATGTTAAAAGCGGAATTTCCTTTTGACCTTCACGCAAACGAGGCCACCTACGAAATTCAGTATGGCAGCGTGAAGCGCCCCACCCACACCAACACCAGCTGGGACGATGCGCGGTTTGAGGTATGCGCCCAGAAATGGATGGACGTTTCAGAAGAGAACTATGGCGTCAGCATTTTAAACGACTGCAAATATGGCTACGGCGCCAACGGTTCCGATATCACCATCACGCTGCTGCGCTCTCCCACAGAGCCCAATCCAGTGGCGGACAAGGGGCACCATGAATTTACATATTCCCTGCTTCCGCACAACTGTTCGCTTTCTGAAAGCCGCACCGTGCAGGAGAGCTACAAACTCAATGCAAAACCTGTATGCCGTGAAATAACTGCCCAAAACGGCAGTCTGCCGGAGGAATTTTCATTGGTTTCCGTAAACAGTGAAAATGTTATTATTGAAACGGTGAAAAAGGCAGAAGACGACGACGGGATCATCATTCGGCTTTACGAGCACGGCAACCGCCGTGAAACGGTTTGTCTCACCTTTGGTTTTCCTGCTACAGAGGTTTTTGTGTGCGATTTAATGGAAACGGAACAAGGCACGTTAGCTGTAGCGGATAACACCGTTTCTTTTGACGTGAAACCCTTTGAAATTGTAACATTAAAAATAAAATAACAAAAGACGCCCGCCGATTTTCGGCGGGCGTCTTTTATTTGCGGCCTATCAGCCGTTTTTATTTTGCATGTGTTCTTCATAGGTCTTTGAAAAATGGTGTTTGTTGTCGCTGCCCAAAACAAAGAACAAATAATCCGTTTCTTCAGGATACAGCGCCGCCTCAATGGATTTTTCCCCCGGCGATGCAATAGGCCCTATGGGCAGGCCCTTGTTAATATAGGTGTTATAGGGGCTGTCAATTTTTGTGTCCTCAACCGAAAGCACAGGCTTGCGCTCCTTTAAAACATACTGCACTGTTGCGCAGGACTGCAAGTAAGGGTAGTTTGAGCTGTCCATCCTGTTATGGAACACGCTTGAAACCAGCTTCCTATCCTCATCCCCCAGCGCCTCGCGCTCAATGATAGACGCCAGCGTCACCGCTTCGTCCATGGTCATATTCATTTCTTTGGCGCGGCCTTTGTATTTTTCATACACCTTGTCGAACTGGGCCAGCATTTCATTTATAATTCCATACTCGTCCCCTGCTGTAAACTCATAGGTGCTGGGGAACAAATACCCCTCAAGGCGGTTGTCCCGCTCCGGAATGTCCTTTACGAAATCATAATCAAAATCGCCGTAATCTACCAAATAGTAGAACTTGTCCTTGTCGATTAATCCCTTTTCCGCCAGGGTGTCGGCAATTTTATATATTTCATACCCCTCCGGAATGGTAATCTTCACCGCATCCACATTCACGCCGGACTGAGTCAGAGCCTTAAAAATGTCCTCATATCCTGCGTTTTTGTTTAGCTTAAATTTGCCAAAATTATATTTTCCATCCACGCCGCGGACTTTGGACATTAGTCGGTAAAAGCCCTTTGAATTTACCAATCCGTTTTTATTTAAAATTTTTGCTATCTGTGCGGTTCCTGCGCCCTCGGGAATGGTAACCACCACTTCGCCGTTCTGGCCGCCGGGCATATAGTCTGCGTAAAAATATCCGCCTGCCACAACAACTGCCACAATCAGCGCCGCAAAGAATAGTTTCAGCGCAAGCCGCTTGTTTTTTCGTTTCTTTGCCGCCTGTCTTTTTCGTTCCATGGCCCTTTTCTGCTGAGATGTGGGCTTTCTCACCGTCATCAGCTCAATTTCGGCCTGATTGCTTTCAGGTTCGGCTTCGTCTTCATCTTCCGGAGCCGGCCCTGGCTGAGTTGCGGTTTCCGGTTCCGGCCTGTTTTGCGAAACGCTTTTAAAAATTTTTTCCATCTTTTCCTGGGCTTCTAATTCCCCCGGGCTGGGTGTTTCACGATTTTCTTCTGTCTGTCCTAAGTCTGCATGGAACGGTTCGCCGCCTGTCAGTTCTTCTATGCGGGTTTCGTTTTTTTCCTTTTCGTCCAAACAAAACACTTCCTTTCCCTTGCCAAAACTTACAATTTTAAGTTCGCTACAGCGTTTAATGAGCTGTCGGCAAAGTCGTTGCTTTTATATTTATAAAAACCGGCACAGCCAATCATTGCGGCATTGTCCGTACACAAAACCGGCTGCGGGTAGAATAATTGTAACTGTTTATCGCGGGCGGCCGCCTCAAACGAGGCGCGCAGTGCGCCGTTTGCGCTGACGCCGCCGGCCAGAACAAGCTTGTCTGCCCCCATATTCTCTGCGGCACGCAGTGTATGCTTTGTCAGCGCCTCCACCACCGCTTTTTGAAATCCTGCGGCAATGTCCGCCCGGTTCACTTCCTCCTGCTTTTGTTCTTTCGTGTGGAGATAGTTGATAACCGAGGTTTTCACCCCGCTGAAACTGAAATCGTAAGGGTTGTCTGAAAATTCCACCTGGGGGAATGTCACCGTGTCTATGCTGCCCTCTTTTGCTAAAGCCTCAACTTTCGGACCGCCGGGATAGCCCAGCCCAATGACCCGGGCGATTTTATCAAATGCCTCGCCTGCCGCGTCGTCCCGCGTGCGTCCCAAAATTTCAAATTCCGTATAGGTTTTAACATGAAGAATATGGCTGTGGCCGCCGGAAGCTACCAGGCAAACAAAGGGCGGCTCTAAATCGGGGTGCGTAATATAGTTTGCGGCAATGTGCCCATGAATGTGGTTTACGGCAATCAGCGGAATATTTTTTGCCGCACTGACCGCCTTTGCGTAGGAAACGCCCACCAAAAGCGCACCGATAAGGCCCGGCCCGTAGGTTACAGCCACAGCGCTTAGGTCATCATAACTTACTGCCGCCGTTTCCATTGCCTCCGCCACTACGGTGGATATATTTAAAACATGGTTGCGGGAGGCTACCTCAGGTACCACGCCGCCAAATTTTTTGTGTATGTCAATCTGCGACGAAATGATGTTAGACAGCACCTGCCTGCCGTTTTTTACCACAGCAGCGGAGGTCTCATCGCAGGACGATTCAATCGCTAAAATTAAATTCTCCATTTTGTTCCCTCTGTTATTGAAAAATATTTTGTCATAATCAGCGCGTCTTCCGTGTTGTCGTAATAGTTTTTTCTCCGGCCCACTTCTTCAAACCCCTTTTTCTCATACAGCGCAATCGCGCCTGTATTCGATTCGCGGACCTCCAGTGTCATTAGGGTTAAAGACTGTTGTTCTGCAAGAGAGATGAAATCGTCCATCAGCGCCGAACCCAAACCACGGCAGCGAAAATTCTTTGCCACGGCAATGTTGGTTATGTGCCCCTCTCCGGCCAAAAGCCACATGCCCATGTAGCCTACGGCCCGGCCGTCTTCCACCGCAGCGCGGTAAACGGAAAACTTGCCCGATAGTTCTTCTAAAAACATTTTTTCAGTCCATGGGTGGGGAAAGGACTCCGCCTCCACCGTTAAAATATCAGCAAGGTGCTCCGCCGTCATATCTACGATTTGCACGTTATCACATTCCCTCCGCAGGATTTATAAATTCTGTTTTTTAAGGCGGTTACAATGCCGCCGGGCGCAAACGGAAGCTCTGCAAAAATTACGTCCGCCCCAAGGGCGTCTGCCTCGCGCAGTGCGCCAAACAACGCTTTTGCATATTCTACCGGCTCTTTGCCGCAGTCAATCACATCACAGTCATACAAATCCGTCTGTCCGGCAGTTAAAACGCAAACCTTTTTGTCCTTACAGGCCGTTACCTGCTTCAGGATTGCGTCCCGGCAGGTTTTGCCTTCAAACACAACCATTTCTGCCTTCGGCGCATAGTGCTTATATTTCATTCCGGGACTTTTGGGAGACGTTGTGTCCTCGTCCCTGGGCGCATAGCCCGTAACCTCTCCCAAAAGGGCCGCTAACGTCTCCTGGGATACGCCGCCGGGCCGCAAAATCCGCGGCGGGGTGATGGTTAGATCAATCACTGTGGACTCAAGCCCCACGCGGCATGGCCCGCCGTCTATAATATAATCAATTTTATCTGACAAATCCTCCGCCACATGAGCTGCGGTGGTCGGGCTGGGCCGTCCTGACAGGTTTGCCGAGGGCGCTGCCACCGGCACCCCGCTTTTTTTAATGAGTTCCCGGGCAATTTCATTTTCAGGGAAGCGGATTGCGACAGTTTTTCCGCCTGCCGTGACCACATCTGGAACAAGATTGCTTTTGTTTAGTATAATCGTTATGGGACCTGGGCAAAGTATGTCCAGGATTTTTTCTGCATTCTCCGGCACGGTTTCCGCTAAACTGTACACATCTTCCTTTGAAGACACATGCACAATTAAGGGGTTGTCGGAGGGCCGCCCCTTTGCTCCATAAATTTTTTTTACCGTCTGTGCATCAAGCGCATTGCCGCCCAGGCCGTAAACCGTTTCTGTGGGAAAGGCAACAAGCTTCCCTTCTGCCAGTGCCTTTGCAGGCTCACTCAGCTTTTCAAAATCAGCTGTTGATTCAATTTTAATCATTTTTGAGGTCATACATAGTCACCCAGTATTTCATTATACCATTGTTTTTGAAAAAAAAATAGTTTTTTTTCATATTTTATTGAAATTTACTTAAATATAGGTTAAAATAGAAGTAATTATCAGAAAATTTTTTACATCAGGGAGGCACTATGCAGAGAGAAATTAAAAAAATTGGAATTTTAACAGCGGGAGGGGACTGTCCGGGTTTAAACCCCGTTATCCGTTCCGTTGTCAGAACTGCAATTTTAAAATACGGCCTGGAGGTTGTGGGCTTTAATCACGGCTACAAGGGACTGTATCACAACGACGTAACAGAACTAACCTTAGATTCCGTTTCGGGCATTCTGCCCATTGGCGGAACCATGCTCTATTCCTCGAACAAGGATAATTTATTTGACTACACCGTAGAAGAAAACGGAAAAATGGTGCAGAAAGACGTGTCCGACGTTGGTGTGGAGAACATGAAGAAAAATGGCATTGACGCAATGGTAATCATCGGCGGCGACGGAACGCTGACCAGCGGGCGCGATTTTGCACGCAAGGGCGTAAAGGTTGTCGGCGTGCCGAAAACCATTGACAACGATTTAAGCTGCACAGACTATACCTTCGGGTTCGACACCGCGGTGAGCGTTGCCTGCGAAGCGGCAGACCGGCTTCATTCCACAGCGCTTTCCCACAGCAGGATTATGGTTTTGGAGGTTATGGGAAGATATGCCGGTTGGATTGCTTTGGCAGCCGGAATTTCCGGCGGCGCCGACGCGATTTTAATTCCGGAAATCCCCTACGATATTCAAAAAGTGGCCGATTCGTTAAAGGAACGCGCCAGCCGCGGCAAAAACTTTGCGGTTGTGGTGGTTGCAGAGGGCGCAAAATCTGTTTCCGGCGAGCTTCATGTGAACAAGGTGATTGAAGGCAGCCCCGACCCCATTCGTCTGGGCGGCATCGGCAACAAAATTGCCGAAGAGCTGGAGAGCCTGGTGGGGCTTGAAGCGCGGTCCACCATTTTGGGGCACATTCAGCGAGGCGGCTCTCCTACGGCTCACGACCGCATTTTATCCACCCGATACGGCGCCGCGGCAGTTGAGCTTTTGATGCAGGGAAAATTCGGCATGATGGTGACCTTAAAGGGCGACGACATGGGATATGCCTCTTTAGAAGACGTTATCGGAAAAAATAAGGCGGTTGATCCCAGCGGCGAGCTGGTCAGCATTGCGAAAGGCATTGGCATTTCGTTCGGCGACTGATTGCGCAAAAGTAGAATACAAAGGTGTGAGGTTTATGAAAAAAACAATAACAGTATTGCTTGTGTTTCTGCTGATTTTCACAGCAGGCCTGTCTGCGTCTGCAGCCGGCTACACGGTGGTAAGCAGCCCCCAATACAACATGGCGGAATCCTTTGAGAGCAGTGTAACAAAGGTTTCAAAAAATTCAAAATGGGCGTTGGCCGACACCAACGGCACCGCCATTACAGGCTACAACTGGGAGGCAATGGGAGACATCACATCTGAATATATTCCGGCAAAAAAGGGCGGCAAGTGGGGTTACATCACTCCCGCCGGAGCAGAGCTGATTCCATATCAATATACTACGGCGGGCTGTTTTAAAAACGGCGTTGCAATGGTGCAGAAATCAGACGGCAAATATGCATATATCAATATTTACGGCGACGTGATTTTTCATTCGCCGTTTACATATTCTTTCTCACCGTCTGAGGGTGCTATCTGCGGCATGATAAACGGTCTTTATGGTTACAGCGACACGGAGGGAAACATTATTATTCATCCCCAGTTTGAAATGGCGTTCGACTTTCACGAAGGTTACGCTGCTGTGAAGTTCGGCGGCAAATGGGGATTTATCACCAGCTACGGCGCATATTCCGTGAAGCCTGCTTACGACTATGCAAGTGATTTTAAAAACGGTTATGCGGTGTGCCGCTTAAACGGCAAATATGGCATTATAGACACTGCGGGAACGCGCACCTCCTCTTTCGATTTCGATTATATCGGCCCGCCGGACAACAGCAATCGGTATCCGGCCAAGGCTGGCACGGTCAGCGGCTTTATTCATGCCAACGGCGAATGGATTTTAAAAACGCAGTATGATTTTTGCTATCAATATACTGACGGCGTGGCAAGGGTTTATAAAGACGGCAAATGGGGCTACATAGATGAAACGGGAACCGAGCTGGTGCCTCCCACCTTTGCAGACTGCGGAGAATATCACAACGGCAGAGCGCCATATTCGTTAGACGGCGTGCTTTGGGGCTATCTCACATTAAACGTGAAACCGGCAGAAACCACTCCGCCGGCAGTTGACACGCCCACCCCCACGGTTACCCCTACACCAGACAATACAACCTCGCCAAACACAGACGGGCCAACCATTCAAAATCCCGCGTCTGACAGTACACGCCCCTTAACTCCCGATAGGGAAAATTGCATTTCCATGAAAATTGGCTCTAAAATTGCGCTGAAAGGTATTGATGAGCGGACGTTGTCCGCCCCGCCTATTTTAATTGACGGCACGACAATGATTCCCGTTCGCGACGTAGTGGAACTTTTAGGCGGCAGCATTGCCTGGAACGCGGAAAACCAGAGAATTAATATTAGCTTGAACTACATAACCATTTCCATGACAGTGGGAAGCAAAATTGGATATGTAGCGGGAATACCCACGCCGATGCAGCAGGCCCCCGTTCTTTTAAATGGTTCTACCTTGGTGCCGCTCAGAAGCGTGGTCGATGGATTGAACTGCGAATTAAAATGGATTGATACACAGCAAAATATTTACATATATTAT
Source organism: Congzhengia sp. (assembly GCF_037235575.1). Lineage (NCBI taxonomy): Bacteria > Bacillati > Bacillota > Clostridia > Eubacteriales > Oscillospiraceae > Congzhengia > Congzhengia sp. Next base: position 125,187 of record NZ_JAXUNN010000030.1, read on the forward strand.
AAATAGACATTGATTAGAAAGGTTGAAACTTGAATATGGCAATTTTAGTTACCGGCGGAGCCGGATTTATTGGAAGCCACACCTGCGTGGAGCTGTTGGAAAACGGCTATGAGGTTGTGATTGTTGATAACTTTATCAACTCCAAACCAGAAGCTTTAAACCGGATAAAACAGATTACAGGCAAGGATTTTAAATTTTACGAAGCGGATTTGCTGGATAAAGCAGCCGTGGAAACCATTTTTAAAGAAAACAAAATTGATGCTGTCATCCACTTTGCGGGCCTGAAGGCCGTAGGCGAATCGGTTGCCCAACCAATCCGCTACTATCACAACAACATCACGGGCACGCTGATTCTCTGCCAGGTTATGCAGGAGGCCGGCGTGAAAAAAATTGTGTTCAGCTCTTCAGCCACGGTTTATGGAAGTCCTAAAACCGTTCCCATCCGCGAGGATTTCCCGTTACATACGACGAATCCTTACGGCAGCACCAAGCTGATGATCGAAAACATTTTGCAGGATATTTTTGTGGCGGACAACGAGTGGAGCGTTGCGCTTTTGCGCTACTTTAACCCCATCGGCGCTCATAAAAGCGGCTTAATCGGCGAAGACCCCAATGGGATTCCCAATAACCTGATGCCATACATTGCCCAGGTTGCAGCCGGAAAACTGGAAGTTTTAAGCGTTTTTGGGGATGACTATGATACGAAAGACGGCACCGGTGTGCGGGATTATATTCATGTGGTTGACCTGGCGCAAGGCCACATTAAGGCTGTGGAAAAGGTTCTCGGCGGCTCCGGCGTTGACGCATATAACCTGGGAACAGGCATTGGCTACAGCGTTTTAGACATGGTACACGCTTTTGAAACGGCAAACAATGTAAAGGTGAACTACAAAATTGCGCCCCGCAGACCCGGCGACATTGCCGTGTGCTTTGCAGATCCGAAAAAGGCAAAAGAGCTTTTGGGCTGGCAGGCACAGTTTGGCATTGAGGACATGTGCCGCGACAGCTGGAACTTTGTGAAACAAAACCCCAACGGATTATGATTATAAATAAAAAGCCCGCCAATCGGCAGGCTTTTTTGTTCTACGAATCGAGGCGATAAAACCCATGTCCTTACCCGAGCAACGCATTTGCCAGCTTTTAGGCCGTTTGGGCTGGAACCGTTCAGAATGCGCAATTGCACCACAGCCAATGGGCAGCACCAACGAAAGCTATAAATGTTCCTACCGCGATGAAGAATTTATTTTGCGGCTCGGCACTCGTCAGGCAGGCATATTATCCATCAACCGCCATGCCGAGGAGGCTGCGTTAAATCTTGTTTCAAAGCTTTCCTGCGGTGCAAACCTGTTTTATTACGATTTGGAAACAGGCAACATGGTGACCAAATACATTCATGGCAGAGAACTGGCAGCTGATGACTTGAACGACCCGAAACGGCTTGCGCAAATGGTTCATGTTTTAAAAACCGTGCACACGCAAAAAACTGCATTTGCATTCGATTTCTATGGCGACGTGGAACGCAGACTGGAAGTATTAAAAGAACACAACATCCCCCTTCACCCGGAGTTTTCCCGCGCTTATGAAATATATAGGATTTGCAGGGAGCGCAACAGCATTAATGCCAAACTCCATTTTGGGCTTTGTCACGGCGATCCCTTTGTAAACAACTTTGTTCTGTCAGACAGCGGGCAGCTGTTTTTGCTTGATTATGAATATGCCGGCATGGGCGACGTGTTCTTTGATTTGTCCTGCATTGCACCAGGCTTAACGCCTGAAAAGCAAAAAGAACTTCTGCGCCTCTATTTCGGTGAATGCACGCCGTTTCTTTTGGAAAAGCTGTATGACTTTTTTATCATTAACCTGATGTGGAACGGCACCTGGGCGTATGTGAAAAGCTGTGACGTGCCAAAAGAGGTGTTCGATTATATTCAGTTTGGCGATTTTCATATGGATAGCATTTTAAAGTCCGGAAGGCCGAAGAAATGAGTGAAAAGGCCGCGGAGAAACAATTGTTTCTCCGCAGCCTTTTACCTTTGAATTTATACCGGAATACTCATTAATACAATTGCTATAATTCCTGTTCCGGTGCCAATCCACCGGCGTTTATCCAGCCTTTCACAAAACAGCAATACCCCAATAATTGTTAAAAGCAGGGTAACACCCCCGTTATAAGACGGAAAAAGCAGTGTTCCGTCAATCACGCCAGCAGCATAAGTGTTTAGCGCCTGAAAAAGCCCTAAAATTATACCAATAAGCGCTGCAGAAGCAATAATTTTTGGCTTTATTCGAAACGTCTTTTTTTGGCCTGATATACTTAGTCCCAAATAAATTAACCCAGACAGTACTGTTGCCGCGAAATATGCACTACATACAAATCCGCCGATTTCATTTGCAACGCCCACTACGGTATAAACCTTTTGTGTAACAGAAAGCAAGCCGTTTGCCGTAAAGGTTGCAAATGCAGGAACCAGCCATCTTTTGTCTATACCGCCGCTTCCCGTCATTTCGACATTGAACAAAAAAGATATCCCCGTAAGTACGGTTCCTGCAATTCGCCACCCGGTAAACGGCTCTTTGAAAACCAGGGCTGATACAAAAACCGGAATCAGCATTCCAAAATTATTAATTAAAACAGTAAGTGAAACCGGCCCTTTAGACAACGCCTGTATGTATGTCATCTGAAAAAGTACACTCAACCCTCCGAAAAACGAACCGAACAAAAATGTATTCCATGAAATACGGTACCGTACGGAAGGAAGAAACATAAAAAATGCCGCCATAAAAATAAAGCCGTTATATAAAATTCCATCCGTATTTGTGCAGGCCACATGTTTGGCAAACATGCTTTGCAATGTTATTTTTAATGCGGCAATTACGCAGAGGATGAAAATGAGCAAAAATGTCATTTGGTGTCACCCTCAATAAACGTTTTATTGTGCGCTTTCACCACCACACCCTTATATTCAAAATCTTTTTCTGAAAAGTTTGCCACTACGGTATAACGTCCACCAAAGACGGTTTTCTGAACAGTGAAATCCTTGGTCAGATATACAAAATCTGTCATTGGCAGTGTAGTAACTTTTTCTGTGACTTCCGCAATCATATGGTATGTCCTGACAATTTCCTCCTCTAACGCATCAAAGTTTCCGGCGAAAAAAGAATATAGCGGTGGGCAGCCGTATAGGCAGGAAAACAGCGCCTTGTCCTGCATGGTTTCGCGGCATGAATTAATCGCGTCGCCCCAGTAGGGGAACGAAATAACACAGTCATGATAGACCAAATGCCAGAGCGGCACACGGCACGCGGGATTCAGCATATATTTTTTCTGGAACGCCGCACCCTCTTCCCCATAATCCTGTGCTTTGCGTCTGCCGCAGTCCATTTTATCAAACCGAAAATGGAACGGACTGTTCATGCCCTCGTTGTAAAGAATGCTGCCGATAATGTCTTCAAAACCATCTTCCGTTCCGGTGATAAGTCCGAGGTCTGAAACAAACCGAAACGCTTTATTTTTAATTTGAATACATTCTCCCCGCGTTACAGGGTGTTTTTTACTGCTGCACGAAGCAATTCCGCCACCATATACATCTATAAAACGTCCTTTATATGCGGGGAATTCCTCCCATTGGGCAGGGATTTCCTCTTTCATTCTTTGGGCTGCAACCTTTGGGCAAAGGGTATTTTGGTCATGCATCTTTCCGTCATAACCTCTCAGCGCCCAAGCTTTGGTTAATTCTCCGTTGGCATCGGTTTGAACACCGTCTGGATAATCTTTTATGCGCCGTTGGGAATAATCACAGTTTAAAATTCGGTTTTTAGGAATAAATTTCAGCATATCCGGCCGGGGCACATCGTTATAGTTGTCATATTTCGTACTGATATATCCAAACTTGTTATAAAGCGGAGCTGCCGCCCTGCCGTCCGGACCGAAAAAAATACCGAAAAGTGCCTTTTTAACACCTCTTGCATAAAGTTTTTCTGCAGCCTGAAGCATAAACTCCGCCGCGCAGGGTGAAATATCCGGATTTTCGTCAGAGTACATCACTCGTTCATAATCATCATTCCAAACCCAAAATATTGCGCCGCCTATGAGCGTCTCTGACTCAGGCAAAGCTGAAATTTTGTTTTCAAGAAAGCTAAGCAAATGCGCCTTTAACCGCCGGTAATACCGACATGCTTCTGCCAATGTACTGCAAATAATATATTGAACCTCACAGGGTTCTGTGCAGTACATAGACAACTGGTACAGGCCGCTTTCCTTAATTAGCTCATAACGTGCATACGCACCGGTGTCTAAGGCGCACAGCAAATATTGACCGTTTCTTTCAATAATAATCATACTCATGGTACCGCCACGGCTGCAAAAATCTGACGAAATATTTCCGAACTCATATTCCCCCTCAGCTGCAAGGGCAATTCCCTCGTCTACCGGGAGCAAAATCCTGTCGCCTGAAATGATTTTCGGCACCGGAATTGTGCCCCTTACGGTAAGTTTTACAAAATCTTCACAACAAGTAGGTATTTTCTTTGCGGAAAATGTAAATGAAGTGCCATTTCTTTCTAAACGAAATCCATTTTCTGTGCTTACAAAATTCATTTAAACCACCTCTTAACCATTAGTATACATGTAAGAACCAAAATTGAAAATAAACAAATGATACATGTTTATGGATTTTTTTGATATTTCATGATATAATCATTTTGGTGATAAAAAATGATTGACACAACAATTTTTGAAAAACAGCTTGAACTTGACATTCCGTCTGATCTAGGAATTTACTACAGCGGAAAAAGAATTAACACAAAAAATCATGTGTATGGGCCGGAAATCAGAAATCACTATCTGTTTGTGCTTGTCAACAACGGAAACGCATGCCTATATGGAGAAAAAAATATTTTTTTGAAGCCTCACGACCTTTTAGTTATGTTCCCAGGACAGCGGATTCATTATAAAGCCAGCGGCCTTTGGAGCATTCAGTGGGTTGGTGTTTATGGAAATGGCGCGGACCGTCTTACTGAAAAGCTTGGTGTAACGCGGAAATTCCCCGTTATGAACGTACATTGCTATAGAGAAGTGGAAACAGCACTCGAAAGCATTTATGCATCAGCAGGAGATCTTACATTATCAGGAAAGTTAAACAGCCTGTCTCTGCTTTACGAGTTTTTTTCTATTTTGTTTCAAAACGCAAATTCTGATCAACAGGATGACATTGTTCAATCCGCAATAAAAATTATTCGATATAATTACAGCCAGCAAATTACAGTTTCCTCTATTGCAAACAGTCTGCATTTAAATTCGGCATACTTTTCCAGACTGTTTGCATCAAAAACCGGTATATCACCAAAGCAGTTTATACTGTCTTTGCGGCTTGAACGTGCCAAGGAACTTTTACAACAGCAAGCTATTCCCGTTGCCGAGGTTTCCAGGTCTGCCGGCTTTTCAGATCAATTATACTTTTCCAGGCTTTTTCGTCAAAAAATAGGACTAAGCCCCAGCCAGTTTCGAAATTTGCAAAAAGAAGGCCCCCAGCGGTAATTCCGCCGGGGGCCTTCCTATCCTTATGCCTGTGACTTTAAAAATTCCTTTTCCATTTCCAAAATATCTTCCAGCCAGTAAACGCCAATGTCTAAAGCCGCCCACATGCTTGTGCGCTCTGCTTTTTTCGTTAGCTTTGCGGTGGAAATATCGCTTCCGTGCTTTTCCAACAACTCAATGGTAATCTTTCTCGCCATGTCAAGGTCGTTCACCTTTTCCGAATCTAAAATGGTGAACCTAGTAATAAAATTTTCGTTAAAGTCTCCAAAATAAAGAACATTGCCGTCTCTAATCAGCGGTTTTCCGCGGTATATCAGGCTTTCTCTTTCCGTTACTGCTGCCATTTTTCTGCCTCCTATTTCTTGTTTGAAAAAATCAGTCTTTTTCCAGTTCTTTGAGTGTTTTTATATCGACGGGTTCGTCATCATTATGTTTTTGTGAACGCGATGCGTTCTTAATAATCACAATGTCGTCCACTTTAAATTCGTTCACCACAGCGTCGTTGTCCGCGTTCATTTTTACCTGTACAACGCCGCGCAGCAGGTGTGTGCTGAGAACGGTTCCCCGGCCCATAGGCGTGTCTACCACTGCGCCTACGTTAGGCGTGCGGTGAATTAATGTTTCATAGGCCTCCTGCTCATATTTTAAGCAGCACATGAGCCTTCCGCAGGTCCCTGAAATTTTGGTGGGGTTCAAAGACAGCGACGGTTCCTTAGCCATTTTAATGGAAACCGGCTCAAAATCGCCCAGAAACTGGGAACAGCAAAGAGGTCTGCCGCAAATTCCCAAACCGCCCAAAAGCTTTGCTTCGTCGCGCACACCAATTTGCCGAAGCTCAATTCTGGTTCTGAACACAGCCGCCAAATCCTTCACCAGCTGGCGGAAATCCACCCTGCCGTCTGCGGTGAAATAAAACAAAACCTTGCTTCTATCAAATGTATATTCCGCATCAATTAAATTCATGTCCAAACCGTTTGCCGCAATTTTTTCAAGACATATGTCAAACGCTTCTTTTGTGCGGGCACGGTTGTCCGCAACCTGGGCAATGTCGTCCTCTGTGGCCTTGCGCAAAATGCTTTTAATCGGCATGTTGAATTTCTCCTCGTCTACTTCCTTGCCCACCAAAACCACTTCGCCGAATTCCACGCCGCGGGTTGTTTCAACAATCACGCCGTCGCCCACTGAGAGCGCACAATCTTCCGGATTAAAATAATAAATCTTACCAACGGGCTTAAACCTGATGCCCACTACCTTTGTCATGGAAATCCTCCCAAATACGCATCATGGTTTCAGAAACCGACGCGTTGTAATTTAAATTCTGTTTTAGCCTCAGTTTAAAATCGGTCAGTCGGTCAAAGGCCAAAACCAATCCTTTTTTACTGACCCCTTCTGTAAAAACCCTCATCTGCGACAGCTTGTTGTCGTAAATCACCCGGTTTTCAAGGCCGGATTTCACAAAAACGCAGTCCCTAAGAAAGGTTAACATAAAGTCGGTAATTTCTCCGATGTTTTCTTTTTCCTCGATCAAAAAGTCCGCCGTTTCGCGCACCTTTGCCGCGTCGCGGTTGAGTGCAATAACGTGCTCTATGCTGCCTTCAAAAAGTTTTCCTGCACTGTCATCAGACAAAAATGCAACCGCCGCACCAATGCTGCCCTGGGATAGCCGCGCCGCCAGCTGCACAGTTTTGCCGCCGCCAAACCGCATCGCTAAATAGCGATTGACTTCTTCAACCGGCAACGGAAAAAACGACATAACACAGCTGCGGGACAGCACCGTGGAAAGCAGTTTGTCCTGCTTGGTGACGCAAATGAGAAACGTTACATACTCCGGCGGCTCCTCCAGCACCTTTAACAGGGCATTTTGCGCCTCGGGACTTAACACATCGCCGTCGCCAATGATAAACACCCTGCGGCTTGCAAGATAGGGTTTTAAAAAAACCTCGCTTAAAATCTGTTCCCTGACATCGTCCACCCCAATAGACGCTTTTTGTGCCGCCTGCTCAAGACGGATAATGTCAGGGTGGTTTCTTGACCTGGCCTTCACACAGGCGGGGCAAGTGCCGCAGGGCCGGTCTTTCGGGAATTCACCCTCGCAGACCAGCGCCTGGGCAAAAAGATCTGCACAAAGCCGTTTGCCCACGCCGGCCATGCCTTCAAACACGTAAGAATTTGAAACATGCCCGGTTTCCAGTGTTTTTTTCAGGCTTTTTTTCACCGGTTCATTGCCGTAAAGCTCGTCGAAACCCATAATCAGACTTTTTCAAACCTTTCCACATCTACAACAAAAATTGTTGCGCCGCCCACTTCAATTTCTGCGGGGAAAGAGGTGTAGCCGGCTGCTCCGCCGATATACGGTTCGGGTGAGAACACAACCTGTTTCCTTTTTGCACTGTATTTGGAGATGACATCAATCACAGACTGAATTTTTTCCTCGTCTGTCCCCACCAAAAGCGTTGTGTTGCCGGCCCGCAGAAATCCGCCTGTAGACGCCATTTTTGTTACTGAAAACCCTGCTTTGTTCAGTTCCCTCATTACGGTGTTGCCGTCGTCGTTGCTCACAATTGCAAATACAAGTTTCATTACAACTCCTCCTTTATTTTATTTGATAAAAATCATCTGAAATATCCTTATGTTAAAAACCAAACAAAAATGCAAGTTTCATTCTTCACTGCTGCAAATTTCAAGCATAAACTCCCCTAAGTCCCGGGCGGCATGCGGTTTTGCAAAATGCTGTGTATTTTCTGAAAGGCGCATTGCCTTAAACGGATAATGAATGAGCTGGTAAATCGCTTCATCTGCGCCAAATGTTTCGCTTAAATTTAGCGCAATGCCGTTGTTTAGCATAAACTCCTTGTTTCTGTTCTCCTGACCCGGAATGGGGTCGAGCATTAAAATCGGCAGCCGTTTGGCCAGCGCTTCGGAAGTGGAAAGCCCGCCCGGTTTTGTAATAATACAGTTGCAGGCGTCCATCAAAACGTCCACATTGTTCACAAAACCATAGGTGAAAATATCCTTCCGGCGCTTCATTTTGTCGACCTTGGCTTTAAGTTTGTCGTTGCTTCCGCAAACCACAAGAATTTGAAAATCTTCTTCTAAACTATCCAGCTTTTTCAGCATGTCGAGGGTGTGGGTGCCATAACCCATAGAGCCCATCATAACAAGCACTGTGAACTTGTCAGCAATGCCAAGCGCTTTTCTTGCTTCTGCCGGCGGCACCTTTTTTGAAAACTTCGGGCTGATGGGAATTCCTAAAGGCAAAACGTTTTCAACGGCGCCCCACTTTTTAATTGCCTGGTAGGACAAAAGTTCCGACGCGGTAATATAATAATCCGATTTTGCCTGCTCCCACATAGGATGTATGGTAAAATCCGTAACAATTGAAATCAGCTTTGCCGTTATGGGGTGGTGTGTTGCAATCCTGTTTATTGTGATGGTAGCAAAAAGATGGGTACTCACAATCACATCCGGCCGGAACGCCTCAATATAAGCATACAGCTTTTTTCGGAACGCCGTAGACAAAAACTTAATTGTTTTAGACACCTCTCCCTGGGGGCTTGTTCTCATGTCTAAAAGGTCATACAGCGACCCATAAATTTTCGGCGTAATGGTGGTGGAAAGAATGTACCCTTTCGAGACCGCTTCCGCCAGGGTACTATTTACGTTTTCCGCTATGTCCAACATTCTGCACTCCACATCGTTGCGGCCTGCAAAATAGCTTTCCATTGCTTTTGCGGCCTGGTGGTGGCCGCCGCCTGTCGGAACGGATAGAAAAAGTATTTTCATTTTTGCCTCACACGCCTTAAATTAAAATAAACCGGGGATATTCATCCCGCCGGTTATGGAGTTCATTCCTTCCTCCATCATTTCCTCTATCTGGCGGATCGCGTCGTTCACCGCCACTGTAACCAAATCTTCCAACATTTCCGTATCTTCCGGATCTACGATTTCCGGGTCTATTTTCAGGGACGTAATTTCCTTTGTTCCCTTCATAACCACTTTTACCTTGCCGCCTCCGGCTGCGGTTTCAATGGTTTTTTCCTCCAGCTCCTCCTGTACGCGGTTCATTTCTTCCTGCATAATCTGAGCCTGTTTGATAACGGTGTTCATTTTATGATTTCCGCCGCCTGTAAATTTATTTCCCTGTGCCATGAAAAATTCCTCCAAATTGTTTTAAATAAATTCTATTTCTGAATGAGTTTTACTCAATTCTTCCAGCTTTTTCAGCGGGTCGTCGCCCTCAATTCCGATTTCACGGGACGTTACGCAGGCAACAGGAATGTCCTCCCCCGTAACGCTTTTCGCCGCTTCTTCAATCAGTTTCACATTTGCCGGCTTTGAAATTACGCTTTTCGACACCAGCGCATTATCGCCAAACACAACACACAGCTTTCCGTTTACCATTTTGGCCTGAACCAATGCCAGGTGCGGAAAAATCGGCATGCCACCGTGAGATTTTACATAATTCATAATTTCCGGCCAGCGGGAAGCTGCATCTGTTCCCCCTGCCGCCGGAGCGGCTGGTTGGTCTGTGTGTTCCTCAGCCGGTTTTGCTTTTTCCTTTTTCACCGGCAAAGCCGTGTCTGCCCTTTGGTTCACTTTTAAATCTTCTTGCGTATCCCATGGCGGCGCATCGGCCGCCTGGCGTGGGCCGCCGTCAGCAGGCGCGGCCGAAATTGGAATAACGCCTTCTTTCACCTTCTGTTCTAAAACAGAAATCCTGTCTAACAGGGCCTCTTCCGTTTCCTCCATTTCCGGTTCACACATTTTCACCAGCGCCATCTCATAAAGGGTGCGCGGAAAGCCAGAATATCTGGCTTGGGCCGAAGCCGCACACAAAAGGTCGATTGCGCGAATCAACCGCTCTTTTGAAAACTGCTCGGTCAGCTCTTCTATTTTGTTTCTATTTTCCGCCGATGTGTTTAGAAACTCCTCGGCGTTTCCTGTAATTTTTACCACCAGAACGTCCCGCAGATATTTCATCAGCCGTTCTGCAAACAGGCCCAGCTCCTTGCCCTTTTCAATCACTTCATCAATCTTTTCAAGGGCCGCCTTTGTGTCCCCTGATGCAATGCACACAGACAGGGAATAAAGCGCATCATTGTCTGCAATTCCTACAATCTTTACCACGTCGTCATAGGCAAGCTTACCGTCTGACGCGCCGACGCACTTGTCTAAAACGCTTAAAGAATCGCGCATGGATCCGTCTCCCAGCTCAGCAATTAAGGAAAGGGCCGCGCCTTCTGCCTCATAGCCGTCTGCGGCTAAAATTTTCTCCATCCGCCCGGATATGTCTTTATTCGTAATCCGACGAAACTCAAACTGCTGGCATCTGGAAAGCACTGTAATGGGCACCTTGTTTAATTCTGTGGTGGCAAGAATGAACATCACATGCTCCGGCGGCTCCTCCAGCGTTTTTAACAGGGCGTTAAAGGCCTGCTGCGTCACCATGTGCACCTCGTCAATAATATAAACCTTTTTACGTGCCACAGAGGGAAGGAACATCACGTCGTCAATAATATCGCGGATGTTTTCCACCTTGTTTTTCGAAGCGCCGTCGAGCTCAGTTACGTCTAAAATAGACTCGTCCAGCAGGCCGCGGCAAACACTGCATTCGTTGCAGGGATTTCCGTCTTTCGGGTTTAAACAGTTCACCGCCCTTGCCAGAATTTTGGCTGTGGAGGTTTTTCCTGTTCCCCTGGTTCCGCAAAAAAGGTATGCGTGCGCTGCGGAGTTGTTCATAATCTGGTTTTTCAAGGTTTTTGTAATATGCTCCTGACCCACAACATCGTCAAACACTGTCGGCCGCCACCGTCTGTATATGGCCTGATATGCCACACGCCCACCTCCGCAAAACAAATTTGCTTCTAAACTGAAAAAAGCCGCGTCAATTCTGCGCGGTTTTATTGGCACAAAGCCTGCCGCTTTGTGTAACATCATACACTTTTTTAAATCTGCGTTCACGCCGGGAGAATCCGCAACACACCCAAGGCACCGCTTATCGCTGCTTGGTTCCCCACCTGACGAGGTTCGCGGGCTCAAGTTGTGCGGGTCCCGGCAGACAACGCTTACGCGCTGAACGCAAAATTGATTTCCGCAGTGCTGAAAAGCCTGCGGTAGGAATGATTTCTCATTCCTTAGGTTTATATTATATCATAATTTTAAAAACTATTCAACTGTTTTTTTCAAATTCCCGAATTTAAGCGTTTTCCTGGAAAAATTCAATCTGTTCGCCGTCCGGCCCCTTGACAAAGGACAGAGAGGCAGTGATTTCGCCGCGTTCACCTAAAACCGCGTCTTTCGGTTCCACGTGAGGAATCCCTCCATGCTCAACCGCACGTTCAAACGCAGCGCGGGTGTCGTTTACGCGAAGTGCCAGGTGGAAAAAGCTGCCCGCCTTCGGCTCAGATTCTTCTCCTGCTTCGCCGTCTGAAAACAACTCAAAATAGTTTCCGTCGCCAATGTCAATTAACGCCAGCTGCTTTCCTGTGCCGGACGTCCATTTAGTGCGGAGCTGAAAGCCCAGTCCCTCAATGTAAAACGTCAACGATCTTTCAAAACTTGATGTTTGCAGTGCCACATGGTGAAACCCGCAGCCTGCAATTTTGCCGTTCGCCATAAATATCCGCCTTTCTATTCATGAAATTCTCGGTCTAAAATGCCCATTAAAATGTCCGCATAAAATTTTCCGTCAATGTAGGCGCTTTCACGAAGCACACCCTCCTGCTGAAACCCGCATTTTTCGTAACACCGAATTGCCCTGCGGTTATATTCTAACACTTTTAAATCTATGCGGTGCAGGTGCATTGTTTCAAAACCATACTTTAGCAACAGTTTCGTTGCCGCAGTACCAATCCCCATACCGTGATATGCCGGGTCAAAAATGCCAATCCGATACCTCGCGCTTTTATCCGCCTCATTCAATTGATGAAAGCCTGCCGTTCCAATACAGCGACCGCCCATATCAATCACCCATGAAAAGGGTGTGTTTTTTTGGTTTTCATACCATCTTTCCCACACGGAGCGCGGCGGATATTCCGGCACTTTCAAGGATGCACCGCCGCACATATGAACAAACTCGTGGTGCCGGCCGCATTGAAATCGGTCGTCAATATCACTTGGCTTTGAGCCTCTTAACAGCACATTATAATCTGTAAGTTCAGGAACCCCTAACATATTGTCCCTCTCCGTTTCCTGTTTTCCTTAGTATAACAAACACCACACGCAAAGTCAAGGCAGGTTACAGTTGTTTTGTAAAGCAGATAATTCTGTTTGCTTCGCGGAAGCCCGAATGGATGTGAAATTGAAAACTGCCATTGTTATCAAGTTCACAGTCGCTGGCAAACTCTTTGCATCCCCGCTGTCTTGCCCAGTTTTCGCACATTTCAAGCAGTGTTCTGGCAACGCCCATCCCGCGGCAGGCGTCCTCCACATAAACGCCCTCTAAATATCCCACCGGCGAAAATGATGTGCCCTCCACATAGTCATGCCGCAGCTGGCACTGGGCAAACCCCAAAAGAGGGCCCTGCCCGGCGGCCACAAAAACAGCAGCTTCTCCGGAATTTAAAATCTCGCTCAATTCTTTCTCCAGTTCCTCTGTGGTGTGGCTGTTCCACAATGTAGATGCCAGGCGCGCAAGTTCTGTGATGTCCTCCGGCCCTGCCTTTCTAAAATCCATGTTCCGTCCTCCTAAGCAAAAATGGGCGCGGAAACCCGCGCCCGAATTTTTTTATTCCTTGTTTTTCGACTGAATATATTCGTCAATGGCTTTTGCCGCGTCTTTTCCCGCGCCCATTGCCAAAATCACCGTTGCCGCGCCTGTTACCGCATCGCCGCCGGCATAAACCCCCTCGCGGGAGGTTTTACCCGTTTCCTCGTCGGCAATAATGCCGCCCCATTTGTGAACGGCCAAACCCTCCGTAGTGGATTTAATCAGCGGGTTGGGCGACGTGCCGATAGACATAATTACACAGTCTACATCCAGCACAAATTCAGACCCCTCTTTCACCACTGGCCTGCGTCGGCCGGAGGCATCGGGTTCGCCCAGTTCCATTTCAACGCATTTCATCCCGCCCACAAACCTATTTTCATCGGGAAGAATTTCTGTGGGGTTGGTCAGCAGTTTAAAGATAATGCCTTCCTCCTGCGCGTGCTCAACCTCTTCCGCTCTTGCAGGCAGCTCTTCCATGGAGCGCCGATATACAATATATACATCCTTTGCCCCAAGCCGTTTGGCGCACCGCGCGGCGTCCATTGCAACGTTGCCGCCGCCCACAACCGCAACCTTGCTTGCGTGCATAATCGGTGTGGAAGGTTCGTCTTTATAAGCCTTCATTAAATTAACACGGGTTAAAAACTCATTGGCGGAATAAACGCCCTTTAAGTTCTCGCCGGGAATTCCCATAAACCGGGGAAGGCCCGCGCCAGAACCAATGAACACCGCCTCGAAGCCGCTTTCCATCAGCTCGTCAATTGAGGTAGATTTTCCTATAACCACATTGGTTTCAACCGTTACGCCAAGCTCTTTTAAGGTGTCGATTTCCTTTTGCACAATTGCCTTCGGCAGACGGAATTCCGGAATTCCGTAAACCAAAACGCCGCCGGCCAAATGCAGTGCTTCAAACACCGTAACCTCATAGCCTGCCTTTGCCAAATCTCCGGCACAGGTAAGGCCAGACGGGCCGGAACCGATAACCGCAACCTTATGCCCGTTGCTTTCCGGCTTTTGGGGCGCGGTTTTACAGTTTGCGTTGTGGTAATCTGCCGCAAACCGCTCTAATCGTCCAATGGCCACAGGCTCGCCTTTAATGCCGCGAACGCACTTTTGCTCACACTGGGTTTCCTGGGGACAAACGCGCCCGCAAACCGCAGGCAATGAGCTGGATTGGGCAATAATCTCATATGCCCCTTCAAAATCTCCCTGGGCCATTTTTTCAATGAATGCAGGAATATGAATTTTCACCGGGCAGCCGGCAACACAGGGCTTGTGCTTACAGTTTAAGCAGCGTTTTGCTTCGTCTATTGCTGTTTCCGGCGTATATCCCAGCGCCACTTCTTTAAAATTTTTATTTCTAACGTCCGGTGCCTGGGTTGGCATCTCGTTTTTCTTCGGCGACATGTTCGGCATGTTTATTTTACCTCCTTCTGAAACAGGTTGCATTCGGCGTCATATGCGTGCTTTTCAAAGTCTTTATACATGGAGGCGCGCTCCATTGCCTCGTCAAAGTCCACCAGGTGTCCGTCAAAATCCGGACCGTCCACACAGGCAAATTTCATTTCCCCGCCGACAGACAGCCTGCACCCGCCGCACATTCCTGTGCCGTCAATCATAATGGGATTCATGCTGACAACCGTTTTGATGCCATATTCTTTTGTGAGTTTCGCCACAAATTTCATCATAACAAGCGGGCCGATTGCGATAACCTCGTCATATTGTTCGCCGCTGTCAATCAGTTTTTTCAGCGCGTCGGTAACAAGACCTTTTTCGCCTACGCTGCCGTCGTCTGACATGATAACCAGTTTGTTGGAAGCCGCGCGGAATTCGTCTTCTAATATTAACAAATCCTTGCTGCGAAAGCCCACAATTGCGTGAACCTCGCACCCCAGATTGTGAAGCTTTTTCGTCACGGGATATGCAATGGCGCAGCCAACGCCGCCGCCTACAACGGCAACTTTTTTCAAACCCTCTGTGTGGGTCGCCTGACCCAACGGCCCTACAAAATCTGTTAAGCTGTCGCCAACGTTTAAGCTGTTTAAATGCTTTGTGGTAGCGCCCACAATTTGATATATAATCGTAACCGTGCCTTTGTCCCGGTCAAAATCTGCAATGGTGAGGGGAATCCGTTCACCAGCCGCATCTGCCCTTAAAATAATAAACTGTCCCGGCTCCGCTTTTTTTGCCACCAACGGCGCCTCAATCTCCATTAATGTAACGGTGGGATTGAGTTCTTTCTTTTTTACAATTTTAAACACTGTAACCATCCCTTTTTAATAAACTCTTATAACGGCCCTACGGGGCACAACTATCTTCTTTTATATAATATAGTATATTATATCACATCAGCACGGTTTTTGTAAATACTAAGTTTTTGCCAAGATTAACGAAAAAAACGCGGAAACTGTATTGACTTTTGCTGTGAGTGTAGTATAATAAACGCGAAAAACAAAAATATATGCACCTTGTGCAGAAGGGACATGAAAAAATGAAAGAAATTTCTTTACAGCTCTATTCTATCAGAGACGCCATCACCGAACTGGGGTTTGAAAAAGTGCTGGACGAAGTGGCAAAAATGGGATATACCGGCGTGGAATTTGCAGGCCGGGGGGACGTATCTGCAAAAGACATGAAAAAATATTTAGACAATGCGGGGCTTAAGGCTGTCAGCTCCCATACGGGATATGCTATTTTAAAAGACGAGCTTGACGCTGAAATGGAATATATGGGTTATCTCGGCGCAAAATACATCACCTGCCCCTCCGCCCCCATGGGCACGCTGTCTCAGGTGGAGGAAACCGCCGAGGTCTTAAACAGTGTAGGTAAAAAAATGAAGGAAAACGGCTTTACGTTAAGCTATCACAACCATGCGCCGGAGCTTTGGCTTACAGTAAATGGCAAACGGTCGCTTGACTACCTTTATGAAATTACCGACCCGGAATATGTGAAAGCCCAGCTGGACGTGTTCCACGTGCTCCGCGCAGATGTAGACCCTTACGAATATGTGAAGCAGTTTGCACACAGAATGCCCACCATTCACTTAAAGCAAATGCTGTCCTGCGAGTCGAAAGAAGATGCACGGGCAGGGGACGGCGTTATTGATTTCCGGAAAATTATTGACATCACCTCAAAAACAGGCACGGTAGAATATATTTATGAGGACGAGGGCCGCGGCGACCAGCTTGAAATGGCGCGCGTTTCCGCAGAATTCCTTCTCACCATTTAAACAGCCAAAAGGCGGAAAAGAGGTTTTTTATCATGAATGACAGAAAATTAAGGGTCGGCATTATTGGAACCGGCGGCATTGCCCACTCCCACATGAACCAGTATGTGAAAATGGACGATGTGGAAATTGTGGCCGGCGCAGATTTAGTTCCAGGAAAAGCAAAAGCATTTTTTGAAGAATATGGTCTGGATAACGTAAAATGCGACTACAAAGACCACGCAGAGCTTTTGGACGACGAAAGCTTAAAATTAGACGCAGTAAGCATTTGTACATACAACAGAATGCACAAGCCTTGCACGGTTTATGCGCTGAAAAAAGGCGTAAATGTTCTTTTGGAAAAGCCCATGTGCGTAGAGCTTGAAGAGGGTCTGGAAATTATGAAGGCGGAAAAGGAAAGCGGAAAAATTGTTTCCATTGGTTTTCAGCCCAGGTTCGATCCCAGCATGCAGCTTGTGAAAAAAATTATTCAGTCCGGCGTTTTGGGCAAAATTTATTATATTCAAACCGGCGGCGGCAGACGCAGGGGTATTCCTGCCAGCGCTCAAAAAACCACGTTCATTGAAGACGCAACCGGCGGCATTGGCGCCCTGGGCGACATTGGGTGCTATTCGTTAGACATGGTATTGAATGCGCTGGGATATCCCAAACCCCTAACCGTTACGGGCTACACGTCAAACTTCTTCGGCACCAATCCGAAAACATTTGAAGGCCGCGGCGGTGCTGAGGTTGCGAAAAAATTTGAGGTTGACGACTTTGCGGCGGCTTTTGTCCGTTTAGAAGACGATTTAATTTTAGATTTTCGTATCTCCTGGGCAATCAACATTGATACGCCGGGAGACACGCTGGTTATCGGCACGGAGGGCGGCTTGAGAATTCCGTCTACCGACTGCTGGAACGGCCGTGTGGGCGGGCCTTTAAAAATTTACCATGAGCTTGCCGGCGAACAGACCGTGACAGAAATTCCGCTGCCGAAAAACGACGTGAACTGTGTGGAACTGAAAGTCCGTTCTTTCTTAGACGCAATTAAAACAGGCGGAAAGGCACCGGTTCCCACAAGTCAGATTATTTATAACCAGGCAATTTTGTCCGGCATTAAAAAATCTTCGGAATTAAAACACGAAATTAAAATTGAAGTTCCTGAAATTTAAATTTGTTTTCAAAAAGGCATGGAAAATTCCATGCCTTTTTTATTTTGTATAAACTGTGAATTTTTGACCTGTGCATTCATTTTATGTATATTTTCACGCGGAAAATATAAAACTGGTTTCAGGAGGGTGTGAAAATGAAAAAAATTGCAATTTGTTTAACTTTCGTCATGCTTTGTCTCACAGGGTGCGGCACAACAGACCAAATGGACGCAAACCAGTCGGAATCGCAGCAGGCCAACGCAAAAAGCGGCAGCGACCAGGCGGTTTTAAACGAATATAATAACTTAATTTTCGGGAAAGACGCCGACGGAAAAGCCATCGCTTCGTTTATCAAAAACAACGCAGATGTGGTTTCAGAAGAAGCTTCATCTCAAATGGTTTTGCAGTTTGAAGAGTTTCAAAAAAACAAGCTGCCACTGTTTGAGGACAAGTTTAACACCGGCTCCGTGCAAAAGGAACTCATGGAGCTGTATATGCAAGGCGGGGACATAAATGACCCGGTCGGTGTATCGCGGCCGGAAGTTGCGGCTTTGGTAGAAGAAGCCAAAAACAGCGGATATAAACTCATTCAGGCGGACGGCGCTTGCTTTCCTGTGATTGACTATACGTTTTATAAAAATTTTGGGGAAAATATTACGCCGGAGGTGTCTGAATATATCAGCATTTTAGAGCTGAATTCCAATCAGCCGCCCCTGCATAATGCCAGCCTGGCCATAAGCTGGGACGAGCTGATTGAACGCGCCGTAAGGCAGGAACGTTTTTTAACAGATTATGACAACACAAAAACTGCAGAAAAATTAACCCCCCTTTATCAGTCCTTTACGCAAATGATTTTTTTTGGAAGCGACAACACGCCATTATTTGACACAGACACAGGCATTTTAAAGGATGAAGTGAAAACGGCCTTTGAAAACGCGGTGAAGTCTAATAAAAACAGCGCGCTTATAAAGAAAATAAAAGGCTTTTTAAAGGCCTTAAAAAAAGACGATTACCGCTATTCGGAAGACGCAGAACAGTATCGGGAAGACATAAAATTCTAAAATCCGTTCATACTAATATAGCAGAGGAACCAAATGCCGCTGCCCATTTCTGAAAAAGATAAAAAAAGTCTTGACAAATGGTACTTTTTAGTGTAAAATACAACTTGTTGGTTTTTTAAGACTATGGCGGCATAGCTCAGCTGGCTAGAGCAAACGGTTCATACCCGTTAGGTCGGTGGTTCAAGTCCACTTGCCGCTACCACTAAAAAGACTGCAAAACAGTCTTTTTCGGCCCGTTGGTCAAGCGGTTAAGACACCGCCCTTTCACGGCGGTAACACGAGTTCGATTCTCGTACGGGTCACCACGTCGGAGTAAGCTTTGCTTGCTCCGATTCTTTATATACAATAAAAAATCAGTCGCGTGCGACGCTACTCCTCCTTTTTCCCACAAAACGCACTTCGTTGGCGTTTTGCAGGAGCCCTGCCGCTTCGCGTCTTTGTAAGCTTTGCTTACTCCGTTTTTCTTTATAGAAAGAAGGTTTATGTTATGGAGGACTTAAGTTTAATTAGACCCACTTCTGCACTGAAAAGCAAAGCAAACGATTTTAAGCAGGAGTTTTTTGGCTTTGGCGAACCTGTAATAAACGGCAGCGCCCTGTTCGATCAATTGGAGTTTGACGACTGGCTGATACATATACAAAAAAATAGCCGCCCCGAAACCGTTCAGCCGGACTGGGTGGTGGCAGACACCTTTTTTGCAGTTCGTCCGCAAGACAATCGACTAATTGGAATGATTGACATTCGCCACAATTTAAACAACGCGTTTTTGTCGGAATACGGCGGGCATATTGGCTATGCCGTTCGGCCGTCTGAGCGCCGCAACGGGTATGCCACGCAAATGCTGAAGCTGGCGCTTGCCTACGCAAAATCCATTGGGCTTAAAAAAGTAATGCTGGGATGTTATGCAGATAACACCGCGTCTTATAAAACCATTTTAAAATGCGGAGGAATTTTAACCGAGACAAAACCTTATGCCGACGGAAAACCCATGCACATCTACTGGATTACACTTTAACAGGGGGCCATTTATGAACACAAAACTGGAACAGGACATTCGGGCGCAGCTGTTTGCCCTGCAGGACTTAAAATATCGGGACTTTCATGCAAAACTGGTTCCAACCGTTGAAAAAGACTGCTACATCGGTGTGCGCACGCCTGTTTTGCGGAAATTTGCGAAAGTGTTTTCCAAACAGCCGGAAGCCATGGAATTTTTAGAAACGCTGCCCCACAAGTATATTGAAGAAAACAACCTTCATGCCTTTTTAATTGAAACATTTAAAGATTTTGACACGGCTCTTATCTATACGGAAAAGTTTCTGCCCTACATTGACAACTGGGCCACCTGCGATTTGTTTTCTCCAAAGCTGTTTAAAAAGCACCCAAACGAGGTGTATGAAAAAATAAAGCTCTGGCTGAAAAGCAGTCACACCTATACCGTGCGGTATGGGATAGTCTCCCTGCTTGCAAATTATTTAGACAGCGAGTTCCGTCCCGAAATGCTGGATTTGGTTGCCGATATCCGGTCGGAGGAATATTACATAAACATGGCAATCGCCTGGTATTTCAGTATTGCGCTGATTAAACAGTATGACCACGCACTCCCGTACCTGAAAAATAAACGGCTGGACAAATGGGTGCACAACAAGGCCATTCAAAAGGCTGTGGAAAGCTACCGCATTCCTTTAGAAACGAAACAATATTTAAAAAGCTTAAAAGAGAAATAAAAGGCGGCGCGGATTTTTGAAGAATCCGCGCCGCCTTTTATTTCCTGCCGATTTTATTAAAGTCAACAATATGGAAAGACACAATGTCTTCCTCTATGCCCATTAAAATATCGTAAACATATCGATACTGATAAACACTTAGCGTGTCGTCTATTAACGTCAAATCAAGATTTTGAATGTCTTTAAACGGCTCGTAATTGCCGTTGATGATGAGGTTGCTCCAAATCACGGGATTATCCTGATAGGTTCCCATAAACATCTCATATACATACGGATATTTGCGCCGATAAACCTCGCTTGTCACATCAACGCCCGAAAAATCGTCTTTATCCTTAGTGGCCACACGCTTGTATTGCAGTGCATCGCTTTGCAGCATTTTGTGAACGCCCCGCATGCCGCTGTCTTTCGGCGACAGCGCCAGCGTGCAGTCTAAAAAGATATTATTGTTTACCGACGACTGACCTCCGCAGTTCCAGAACACAACGCCGAAGGGGGAAATGGTCTTTTTTTGCTTGATATTATAAAAATAATTTTCATACACCGCATTAAACGAGCAGAAATCATCAAAATAGACCGCGCAAACGCCGTTTGCCTCTGTGTCAAGGCCGGTAATGTTATAAATAAAGTTATATCTGATAACGTTTCCAACCTCGCTCAAATCCCGCCCCATATAAATTGCGCCGGCATCTGCAACGTTTTTCACAACATCATGAATTTTGTTGTATTCAATGATATGATCGTTTCCATGAAGATAAATGGCGAAGCCCGGCAAATCGTAAATTTCGCAGTTTGCAATGCGGTTTCCCACGCCGGAGATATTTATGCCCGCCTTATAGGTTTGGTCTAACCGGTTTACATCGTGAATTTCGCAGTTTTCAACATAATTGTTTGCAGGGGTGAGGCTTTTTCTGTCACCGCCGCCAAGCATAATTCCGCCGGTTCCGCAGTTATAAATTTCACAGTTCACCACGCCGTGGTTTTTACCGCCCTCGTTGTTCCACGCCGCATACTGGTAAAGCATTTCGTGCCACGAACCGATGATGCGGCTTGCTCCCTCAGGCGGATTTACGCCTTCGTCAAATTCACCGTGGGCAGTGTGGCGCCCTTCGGGCAGCGGGGTTGCGCCCCGGCCAATCTGCACCGCAACCATGCCCAAATTTCTGAATACCGAATTGCGGACTGCGCAGTTCTGGCCCCGCTCTATGTAAACGCCGGTGCCCCGGGCGTTTTCAAACACAATTCCGTCAAATTCAATGAACGATGTGTTTTCCATCACCACCATTGGTTCTGCCAGCACGGAAATTTGAATTAAGGAATTGGTAATGTCCTTTTTGGGATAAAAATACACCTTTTTCGTTTCCCTGTCAACATAATATTCACCGGGAACATCAATTTCCTCCAACAAATTTACTGCATACCAGCTGGTGTAGTCCCGCGCCGCCATGCTGGGAAGGTGAGGCAGCTCAGTTGTCATGGTCTTTGCTTCCGTATCAATTTTTGCAATTTTCATGGTATCGTCTGCAAAGCACCAGTTAAAAATGCCGGAAATATAAAAGTTTTTGGCTTTCCCCCATAAATCGCACCGGCTGTCTTCATAAACAAAGGTAGCGGGACGCATGTCAAATTCTTTGTCACACGGGCTGCTGCCGCTGTCAAGAACCGTTTTAAGGGGAATTTCCTTCTCGCCCTTATTGGGGTATCTTGCCGTATCGCAGCTTTCCCCGTCAATGAACAGCTCGTTTTGTGCAGGGACGTAAGGGCGCCGGAACCCCCTTGTGCCGTAGTCGGCAAACTCGCTGATTACGCCGGACAAATCCAGCTCCAAAATGTTGTTTAACGCGCTTTTGTCAATAATCCTGTTTCTGATTTCTTCATCCTTCACAGGCACCGCCTGCTTTGCGTCTAACACCGCGCCGCCGTCAAAATATACCGTTTCGTTTTCGTATGCCCGATATGAGATTTTGCAGGACGCAGTTCCGCTGTCGCCCTCGTCAAACGTGAGGGACTCTTTAAAGAAATATCGTCCCCCGCGGATAAAAACGGTAATGCCGCTATCCTTTTTTAACATTTTTACAAGCTCTTTGGCCTTTTCTAAGGTTTTTACCGGCTGCTCAATGGTGCCGGGGTTATTGTCGTTTCCTGAATTTGAAACATAAAGTTTATACATGGTTTCAGCACTCCTCTTTTTTCAGTTTCCCGTTTAATGTATCACATTTGAAACTGCCTGTCAACCACATAAAAAGCGGCGCAGCCAAAAAACTGCGCCCATGTTACTCGATACTGTTTTCTTTTTGTTTTTTTATAATTTTCAGGCGGGAAAACTCCTCGCGCTCCTTTTCGTCCAGCACGTCCTGAATGTTTTTCACAATTCCCTCATACTTGGGAATCATAATATTTTTTAACGAGTTTGCCCGTTTTTGGGTTTTTCCAATGTTTACCGCCAGCCGGTAAACCGAGGTTTCAATTTCTGCCAGCTCCAGCGTCAGTTCTTTCACTTTCATAAACTTTGCCACAGCCTCGTCTAAGGCGGAATTGGTCATGGCAAGGCCATACATGGGCGCCGTTTCGCTTTCCTTTTTGGAAACCACGGGAAGCTCCACGCCCATAACGCTTCTGAACTTAATTTTAATGTTCTCGTCCACCGGAATGGCGAATCCTATGTCCTCAACGGTGTGAATGCCAATCGACACGTTGGCGGATTCCAATGCACGGTATGCGTCGGAAAAAATAACTGCAATCCGGGAATGAAGCGCCTTTGCTTTGTCAATTAAGGCCATCATTTCGCGCATGAGTATATTTCGTTTTTTATCCAAAAGCTCATACCCCTGCTTAGACAGCGCTAAAGTATTCTGCGCCAGCATGAGGTTTCCTTTTGTGGGAAACAATGTAATATCCATCTATCTTCCCTGCCTTTAAAAAGTTTACGCGTTTTTGGGATAATACTTTTCCAGAATCTCGGGGCTCACTCTGTCCAGTTCCTCTTTGGGGAGAAGTCCCAAAAGCTGCCAGCCTAACGAGAGGGTAGCGGAAATGGTTCTGTTTTCGTTCTTGCCCTGGTTTAAAAACTGGTTTTCAAACGCGTTTCCAAATTTTAAATATTCCTTGTCAATGGCGGAAAGCTCATCCTCGCCGATAACCGAAGCAAGAGACCGCACCTCCTGCACCTTGGCATAGGACGCAAACAACTGGTTTGACAAATCCGGGTGGTCCTCTCCGGTAAAGCCTTCTCCTATGCCGTCCTTCATCAGACGGGAAAGCGACGGCAAAATTGCCACCGGCGGATAGATTCCCTTTAGGTTCAGCCCGCGGTCTAAGGCAATCTGCCCCTCTGTGATGTATCCGGTAAGGTCGGGAATGGGGTGGGTAATATCGTCGTTGGGCATGGTTAAAATGGGAATTTGCGTAACCGACCCCTGAGACGTGTTAATAATGCCCGCCCGTTCAAACAGGGAGGCCAAATCGCTGTAAAGATAGCCCGGAAAGCCCTTTCTGGACGGGATTTCGCCCTTTGAAGACGAAATTTCACGCAAGGCTTCGGCATAGGCCGTCATATCGGTTAAAATCACCAAAATGTGCATATTATGCTCAAACGCCAGATATTCCGCCGCGGTAAGCGCCGCACGGGGCGTAATAATCCGCTCTGCCACCGGGTCGTTGGAAAGGTTTAAAAACATAACAACCCTGTCTAACACGCCGCTTTCTTCAAAGGAGCGCTTAAAATAGTCCGCTACGTCGTTTTTCACGCCCATGGCCGCGAAGACTACGGCAAATTCCGTGCCGTCCTCCTCCGCCAGCTGCGCCTGGCGCACAATCTGCACCGCCAAATCGTCGTGGGGCAGGCCGTTGCCTGAAAAAATCGGCAGCTTTTGCCCGCGGATTAAGGTGCATAAACAGTCAATAGAAGAAATGCCCGTCTGAATAAAGTTTCTGGGATAGTGCCTTGAAACCGGGTTAATGGGCTTTCCGTTTACGTCCTCCTGTTTTTCCGGAAACACGTCGCCCAGCCCGTCAATGGGTTTGCCGCTTCCGTTAAAGGTTCTGCCTAAAATTTCTTTGGCCAGTGGCATCATCAAAGGCTTTTCCAAAAGCCGTGTTCTGGTATTGGTCAGTGAGAACTGGTCGGTGTTTTCAAACATCTGAACAATCACCGTTTCACCTGTAATTTCAATGATTCTTCCCGTACGGATTTTCCCATTTACCTTTATTTCAACAATTTCTTCAAAGAAGGCGTCTTTTACGCCGTCTAACACCACAAGCGGGCCGTGAATTTCACTCAGGCCCATATATTCAACTGACATAAAGATGCCCCCTTATATATTTTCTTCCACGACGCGCCGGCAGATTTCGTCAATTTTCTGCTTATACTCATCGAATTTATAGAGCTCATTGTTGGCAATGTCATATTTCATTCGGATAACGTCCTCAAAAATGTGGGTTTCTGTGAGGCGTGAAAACGGAATTTGTTTCGACACAACCTCTTTCGCCTTATCGTTTAGGTAGAGGACAAGCTCCATCATATCAAACTGTTTCTCTAAAGGCACATAGGTGTCGTCTTTATGAAACGCATTCTGCTGCAAAATGCCCAGACGAATGGTTTTAGCAACCTCTAAAACCAGCTTCTGCTCGTCGTGCAGCACATCTGAGCCAATGAGCTTTACAATTTCCATCAGCTTGCTTTCGTCCTGCAAAATGGCTGCCAGGCGGCTTCTGTATTCTAAAAACCGTTCGTCTACGTTATCCTCATACCACTGTGACAGGTCGTCTAAATACTCGCTGTAGCTGGTAAGCCAGTTAATGGCCGGATAGTGCCGCGCGTAAGCAAGCTGTTTGTCTAAAGCCCAAAAACAGCGCACAAACCGCTTGGTGTTTTGGGTAACCGGCTCGGAAAAGTCGCCGCCCTGGGGCGAAACCGCACCGATAATGGTAACAGACCCTTCGGTTCCGTTTAAGTTTTCCACATAGCCCGCCCGCTCGTAAAAACCGGAAAGCCGTGAGGAAAGATATGCCGGGAAGCCTTCTTCTGCCGGCATTTCTTCCAGCCTGCCGGAAATTTCACGCAGGGCTTCTGCCCAGCGGGAGGTAGAGTCTGCCATAATAGCCACGTGGCAGCCCATGTCCCGGAAGTATTCCGCAATGGTGATGCCCGTGTAGATAGACGCCTCACGGGCTGCAACCGGCATGTTGGAGGTGTTGGCAATTAAAATGGTTCTGTCCATCAACGGTTTTCCCGATTTTGGGTCAATGAGCTTTGAAAAGTCCTGCAGCACCTGGGTCATTTCATTTCCGCGCTCGCCGCAGCCAATGTACACAATCAAGTCCGCGTCGCACCACTTTGCAAGCTGGTGCTGAGTCATGGTTTTTCCTGTTCCAAATCCGCCGGGCACTGCCGCCGTTCCGCCCTTTGCCACCGGAAGCAGCGTGTCGATTACTCGCTGTCCCGTAATTAACGGCTTTGAAATGGGCTTGCGTTCCTTAGATGGCCGCGCCGTTCGGATGGGCCACGTTTGGCACATGGTAAGCTCTGTTTGTTTTCCGCCGGCGTCTTCAATTACGGCCAAAACATCACAAACCGCATGTTTTCCGCTCTCCGCCGTTTTGATTACCTTTCCGGTTACGCCGTTCGGCACCATAATCTTGTGGGTAATCAGCGTGGTTTCCGGTACCTTTGCAATGACTGTGCCGGGGTGCACCTCGTCGCCTTTTTTCACACAAATTTCTGTGTCCCACTGCCGCTCCATGTCTACCGCAGAGATGTTTAAACCGCGCTCAATAAACGCGCCGCTTTTCTCTTCCAGCACCTTTAGGGGACGTTCAATTCCATCAAAAATGTTGCCCACTAAGCCCGGAGCAAGGGTTACGGACATGGGAACTCCGGTTGACACAACCGGCTCGCCCGGGGCGAGGCCCGTTGTAGACTCGTAAACCTGAACGATTGTATGTTCTTTGTCAATCCTGATAACCTCTCCGATTAGCCCTTCGTTTCCCACCTTCACCATTTGAAGCATTCCGAAGTCCGGACTTCCGGAAACCTTTACCACGGGACCGTTAATTCCATATATATAGCCTTTCGCTGTTTCCAAATCACTCACACCTTCCTGTTAAAGCGTCAGCCCGCTGGATTTTAAAAACTCCTCCCTGGCCTCACTGAGTCTCATTGCAAAGGATAAGTCAAACACCTTGTTGGTGTTGTTTACCAACACGCAAATGCCGCCAATCAAATCGTCTGTGTCGGAAACAGCAGTTTTCACACCGCTAACCTCCTCAATCCGGGCCGCAAACTGCGCGTCGGATGACGTGAGGTACACGGTTATGCCATTTTCCCCGCCTAAATTCTTTGCTTTTTCTGCCGCGTCTAAAAGGTAATTTTCATAGTCCTTTGTCTGTTTCCATGCGGAAACTTTTTGAAGCACGCCTGTAAACACTTCTTTCATAATTTCCTCACGTTTTAAAAGGAGGGCGCTTTTTGACTCGATTTCTGCTTTCGACACCTTTTCGTTTGTAGTTCTTAAAATAACCGACATCTGTTTTTTAATTGTTTTATAAGCTGCCTCCAGGCACTCAGTTTCAAAGATATCGGTTTCGGCGCCGGCCTTTTTTTTCGCCTCTTCTATCAGTGCGTTACACTGGTTTTGCGCATCTTTATACACCGATTCGGAAAACCGCTGGAGCTTTTCCTCAGACGATAACATAAATCCGCCTCCCAACCTTAAATTTGAATTCCCGTCGCTTCCTTTATGTAGGCGGCGATTGCGTTCCCGCTGCCCTCGGCCCCGTGACGGTCCGGGATTTGCACAATGAGCGGAGTGGAGTGCTCCGCCAATATTTCCAATAATTTTTCGCTGAATTCCAAATACAATTTTTTTGTAACCAGCAAAATGCCGATGCTGCTGTCCTCCAGCACATGTTTCATGGCAGAGAGCACCTCGTCTGCCGTGTGAGCCACAATGCCGTCCACGCCGGCCAGTCTCATGCCGGTTAACGTATCAATATTGTCGCTTAACAGATATAGTTTCATAAACAAACACTCCTTAAAGTCTTGCCAAAATACTGAACGAAACCAACAGGCCGTAAAGCGCAATACCTTCTGCCAGCGCAACGAAAATTAAGGATTTACCCATCAGCTTCGGATCTTCGCTGATGGCGCCGATGGCCGTAGAAGCTGCGGCGGCAACCGCAATGCCTGCACCCACAGAGGAAAGGCCGGTGGCTAAACCTGCGGCAAGAAAGCCTAAGCCGGCGCCTGTGCCGATGCCTGCGGCAGCTGTGCCCTCAGCAAAAACCGTGCCGGAGAACATCATAAACGTAGAAGCGGCAAGCGTTGTGAAAAAAGTTGCAATATTCGTCAGCATACACCGTTTTCCCTTTTTATAAGTCTTTTCTCCCATAAAGTACACGGCGAAAGGAACAAGAATACTGAGTACTAAGATTGCTGTAATAATTTTAATAGCCATTTTAAATTCCTCCAATTTAAATAAAATAATTACTTTTTATTGACTGACAGCGCATAGCTGTCTTTCACACTGACAAACTCCCTGCCGTCGCCGGTGTAGTAACGGGAGAACATTTCATAAAACTCAAGCCTCAGCGCCTGAATTCCAACAATCAAACCCTCAAGACCCATTACAAGGGCATTGCCCAAAATCATAACAATTGCATATCCCACGCCGGGACCCGCCATGTTTCCAATGATAAACACAACGCTCATCATGCTGGCGTGAGCCATTGCAAAAGCGCCGAGACGGACGTAGGAAATGGTGTTTGTTGCAAAGGAGAGGATAATTTCAAACAACTCGAAAAACGACTCTAACAAAAACTCCCCAACGCTTTCCGGCTTCCAGTTCTTTTTACCCTCCGAAAGCTTAGTAAGCGGCTCCTTTAAGAAAATGATGATAAGCGTCACAGCAATTGATATTTCAGGCACCAGCCCAGCCGATTTTCCCATCAGCATGTTTACCGCCAGCACCAGGACGGAAACATAAAACACCAGTCCCGCAATGCCGTTCTGGCCGAACAGAGCGGCGCCGGGCTCTCCCCGCTTAAAGCTGTTGATAATGCCCAATGTCATGGAAAACAAAATAATAACTACGCCCAGCGCCACTGCGCCGATTAGAATTGTATTAATGTCCTTCATGGGTTCAAGCAATGCAAAACGGGCGGTTACGGGGTTGGCCCGCAAAATTTCTTCGTTGCCGAACAGCGCGCCGTAAATAAATCCAAAAACAGTTGAAACCGCACCGGCGGCTGCCATAATGCCCGCAAGGTCCATTTTTTTCACCTTATACAAAATAAACCCGCCAACGGCTAAAATGAATCCATGTCCCACGTCGCCGAACATGATGCCGAACATTAAAATATAGGTCAGCGCAACAATTTTTGTGGGGTCAATTTCGGTGTACGACGGCAGGCCATACATTTTGATAAATAGTTCAAAGGGCTTAAAAAACCTGCTGTTTTTCAGCTTAATCGGCGGGGTAGAGCGGTTTACAATCTCCGGGTCTTCCTCTACTACCATTACCTTTGGCTCTTTGTCCAGTTTTGCCTCAATGGCCCTTAAGTCCCTTTTCGACACCCAGCCCATGACGTAAAACGATTCCTTTGTATGGGCGGAAAGCCGTTTCACACCCTCTGCCGCGGAATATTTTTTTAAACTTAGATAGACCTTTGCAAGGTCTGGCAAGTGGCCGTCAATCAAAGCGGCTATGTTTTTCTTCTCGTTCTCCTGCTTTCGCCTCAGCGTTTCCAGCTCCTGTTTAAAGTAGGCGAACGCCTCGTCTGGCTTTCCGCTTGCCTCGCCGGTTATCATAATTCTTTCATAATAAAGCGATGAAAAAATTGCGTCGATCTTCTCCTCGCTGGCCGCCGGCATGAAATATACGCCGTAGACATAAGTTTCGTCTGTGCTGCCCTCAATAAAGAACGCGTCAATATCGTTTAAATAGGCCAGCATTTTTTTATAGCTTGCCTTGGGCATTCTGCCAAACCGGAACTTTACGAACCGGAAATCGAACACATCTTCTAAATTCACGTCCAAATTGAGCAGATGCTCCAGCTGCTGAATGTTTGTTTCGCAGTCTGCAATTCTTTTGTCCATTTCGGCGATTGCACTCTGTTTGTCAGAAAGCTCCGATAAAACCGTGTCAATCGTATCGCTGATGGCCTGTTCGGAAAGCGTTGCCCCATCATCATTGCCGTTTGGAATGTCAACCCCCGCGCTGGAAAATATCTCTTCCGTTTTCGCAATATAGTTGTTCCATTCGTTCTCCTCTGAAAATGGATAAATCCCCTTCGTTTTGTTCAAAAGGGTGACGGCGTTTTCCAAATGAATGTCGAAGCTTAATATGTGCTCCGACACGACGCGGTCAAACTCCTGAATCGGACCGACCACGCTGATGAGCTTCATTTTCTCAACCGACAAAAGTCTTCCCTCCCTTATCTATTCCACGCCTAAATAGCCGACCACATAACGTTTCATTCGGTCCGGGGGAAGCCCGTATCGGATCCCTTCGGCAATTGACGTAATATTTTTTATCTCCTGTTCTTTAAAGTGCAGATAGGAAACCTCTGTCGTCAGCGTAAACGGATGTTCCATCTGCAGCTTTCTGTGAAGATTATATACAAAATTTTTATACCTGTGTCCTAAAAAAACGTCCTCTGCGCCGCCGCTGAAAAGCCCTCCATAAGGAGTTTTTACCGCAAGCGCAAGAAAATCTGCCACGGTTTCCGTCTGAACGAATTCAATGATTTCATTTTTTTTCAGCCGGAACTTGTTTGGAATTAAAAAGGCATAGGTCAAATCCTTGTTTGTGCCGAAATATTTTTTCAGTCTGTAAATCCACATCAGGTTCAGCGCGTCAATCTCTGCGCCGACGGCTTGTGCAATCACGTTTTTGTCCGCCTTGTTTGTAAGCTCGTCGGTCAGTTTTCTGATTTGCGTGTAGTAATACATATCCAAGGCCGACTCCACGCTGAAAATGTTTTGGTGCTCCTCCATGGTGAGGTGCGGCCGGATTTGCATTTCATAGCGCGAGCCGCTTAAATTCTCCAAAAACTCCCGAACACTTTTTGACTTTGCTAATTTTTCCACATCAATGGAATAGTGCCGGCGGTAAAACGAAGGAACAGAGATGGTAATATCCGGCCGCCCGTTTTCAATTCGTCTTAAAATATTTTTTAAAACTTCCACTTCAGACCGGATAAACACATACGACAAAAACTTTTTGTTGCCCGCATCCTCTAAGCTGTAAATCTTTTCAAAGTCCACCGCGAATGCGTTGTTTAAGCGTTCCTCCAACTCCTCACGGTGCATGAGCGACTCGTTGCTGCCGGCCAAAACCACGGAATAAACCGTTTGGTTTTTTAAAAATGACGCAACCTCGGAAACGCTGGTTTTGTTCATCAGTTCCTCATAGTCGGTGTCTTTAAGCAAACCGCGGTTCAGCACGCTCACCTTCGCCAGCATTGGGCCATATTTCGTCAGGTTTTTCATTTTCAGCAAATTCCTCACCGCCCAGTTACTTTTTCAAAAATGCTTTCGATCCAGAAATCTTTATTTTTTTCGTAAATTGCATTGATCTTTTCAAGCTCCCTGCGGCTCTGCGCGGTAATTTTATCTCGTTTGGCGCTGGCATGGTCTTCTTCATATGCTTTAATCTTTTCCAGTCTGGCGTTTTGCCGCTTTACAATGTCCTGTTTGATGGTTTCTCTTTCTTTTTTTGCGTCTTCAAAAATAGATTCACACTCTCTTTGGGCGTCTTCCACCATCTCCTGTGCTTTTTTCTCAATGAAAAAGATGCTGTTTAAAACCTTTTGCAAACCGTCCACCTCCTATGGATCATTGTCTTAATTTCTAAAGCTGTGCAGCGGAGCCGGAATTCTTCCGCCCCGTTTAATAAAGTCTGCGCTTTTTTTATCATTCACAGCCATCACGGGCCCGGTGCCCAAAAGACCGCCGAACTCCACAATGTCTCCTACCTTTTTGCCGGGAGCCGGAATAATCCGCACTGCGGTTGTTTTGCTGTTCACCATTCCAATTGCCGCCTCGTCTGCAATGATTGCGGAAATTGTTTCGGCGCTTGTTTCGCCGGGAATACAAATCATGTCAAGCCCCACGCTGCAAACGCAGGTCATGGCCTCTAACTTTTCTAATGACAGGGTTCCTGCTTTGGCCGCCTCAATCATGCCTGCGTCTTCGCTGACGGGAATAAACGCGCCGGAAAGGCCGCCCACAAAGGAAGAAGCCATAATGCCGCCCTTTTTCACTGCGTCGTTTAAAAGTGCCAAAGCCGCAGTTGTGCCATGGGTGCCGCACTGTTCCAAACCCATTTCCTCTAAAATATATGCTACGCTGTCGCCAACGGCTGGCGTGGGCGCTAAAGACAAATCCACAATGCCAAAGGGAACACCTAACATGCGTGAGGCCTCCCGGGCTACCAGCTGGCCCATTCTGGTAATTTTAAACGCCGTGCGTTTAATGGTTTCCGCCACAATCTCAAAGTCTGCGCCCTTCACCTTTTCTAACGCACACTTTACCACGCCGGGGCCGCTTACGCCAACATTTATAATATATTCTGCTTCTCCTACACCGTGATATGCGCCGGCCATAAACGGATTGTCCTCTACGCTGTTGCAGAACACAACCAGTTTTGCGCAGCCGAACCCGTCGGTGTCAGTTGTGAACGCAGCGGTTTGTTTTATAATTTTGCCCATCAGCGCCACTGCGTCCATGTTAATGCCCGCCTTGGTGGTGCCCACGTTTACGCTGGAGCAAACCAGCTCTGTTTGGGAAAGTGCCTCAGGAATTGCGGAAATTAAGGCCTGCTCGCTTTTCGTCATTCCCTTGTGCACAAGGGCGGAAAACCCGCCGATGAAGTTAACACCGGTCGTTTTTGCCGCCCGGTCTAACGCTTTGGCCAGCTTTACATAATCCGCCGGATTTTCAGACTGCAGCACAAAAGACACCGGCGTAACGGAAATCCGTTTATTAATAATCGGAATTCCGTAGCGGACGGAAATGTCCTCTGCAACCGCCACCAAATCTTTTGCTGCATTTGTAATTTTTTCATATACTTTTTCGCACACAGCGTCGGCGTCGCTTCCGGCGCAGCTTAAAAGGGAAATTCCCATTGTGACGGTTCTAATATCAAGATGTTCTTCCGAAATCATCTTGATGGTTTCCATAATATCGTTTCTGTCAAGCATTGGTCTCCTCCTTACACCCTGTGCATGGAGGTAAACAAACCTTCATGCTGAATGTTGATGGTAAGGGAAAGCTCCTCGCCGATTTTCTTTAAATCAGCGCTCAGCTCCTTTGCCTGAATACCCGACTCCTGCGTGTCCACGAGCATTATCATAGTGAACAAATCCTGCATAATTGTCTGTGAGATATCAAGGATATTGATACTGCGGTCTGCCAAATAACCGCTCACTTTGGCAATAATTCCTGTGCGGTCTTTTCCTACTACGGTAATAACTGCTTTCATTGTTTACTCCTAACTTCGCTAAAATGCGTAATTTTATTATTTTCTTCCTATGTTAATTAATACATTTTATAATACTACTTTTAAAATTAAAAGTCCAGTTAAATTTCTAACAAAGTATCAAAACCATCTTTTTGTTTTTTATGCACTTTTTACCATCTTTTTCTTTCTTAATTATAACAGTCATTTCTCTTTGCGGCAACAGACAAAGAACCAGCTTTTGTCTGTTTTTTGGTCATTTAGAGCTGTTTGCCTAAATTTAAGGCACCTAATGCCATATGTCTGTTTTTTATGTTGATACATAAATAAAATTTGCTCTTTTAAAATGTTTTAATTTAGTGTATAATGATAGATAAGTGAGCATTTGCAAAATGCAAAGAAAGGATTTGATTTTTATGGCACATTCTGTGAAGCTGTCCGCAATTATTCAAGAATATGGTTTAGATTTAATCTGTACGCCGGAAGGGTATGAAAATGTGGAGATTACCGTTGCCGACGTAAACCGCCCCAGCCTGCAGCTGGCCGGATTTTATGAATATTTTGACCCCAACAGGATTCAGCTCATTGGCAAGGTTGAATATACATATTTGGAATCCCTTTCCTCTGAGGAACGGTTTTCCGCACTGGAAAGTTTAATGAAAGAGCCCATTCCCGTGGTAATTTTAACCCGGAATTTAGAGCCGTTTCCGGAGCTGATTGCCTGCGCGGAGAAATACCGCCGTCCGGTAATGCGCACAAAATCCAGCACATCCCGGTTTATGAGCGCCATCATTCTCTATTTAAACGTGGCCTTGGCCCCAATGACACAGCTCCACGGCGTTTTGGTGGAGGTTTACGGCGAGGGGATTTTGCTTTTGGGAGAAAGCGGCGTTGGAAAATCGGAAACCGCCATGGAGCTGGTGAAAAGGGGACACAGGCTGGTTGCCGACGACGCGGTGGAAATTAAACGGGTGTCGAACAAATCGCTGGTGGGCAGCGCACCGGAAATTATCAGGCATTTTATTGAGCTTCGCGGCATAGGAATTGTGGATGTAAAGCGTATTTTTGGTATGGGTTCTGTAAAAGATACGGAAAACATTGATTTGGTCATTAACCTGGAAAACTGGCAGAACGGCAAAGCCTATGACAGGCTGGGAATTGAAACAGAGCACACCGATATTTTAGGCATAAAAGTGCCGTCGCTTACCATTCCCATTAAGCCCGGCCGGAACCTGGCCATTATCGTGGAGGTTGCCGCCATGAACCAGAGGCAGCGCAAAATGGGCTATAACGCCGCACAGGAATTAAACGACAGGCTTTTAGACCAGATGGGCGTATAAGTTATATAACATAGAAAGGAATTTTTTATGGTCACAGAATCGTTTGTTCAGGAAGTTTTGGCAATTCAGCCGGTAAATGTGGAACGAAGCGTTCCTATGTCCCGATATACCACCTTTCAAATCGGCGGTCCGGCGGACCTATTTGTGGAACCGGCGGGGGAGGAAGCGTTTTCCCGCCTTGTAAAGCTGTGCAGGAGCAAAAACGTGCCGTTTCTGCTGATTGGCGCAGGCTCCAACCTTTTGGTCAGCGACGCTGGGATTGACGGCGTGGTGTTCCGGCTGTCCGGCGCGTTTGACTATGCCAAGGTTTCCGGCACCGAACTGGAAGCTGGCGCGGCCACATCCTTGGCAAAGCTTGCAAAAACCGCGCAGCGGGCCGCTCTTTCCGGGCTGGAGTTTGCCTCGGGAATTCCGGGCAGCTTAGGCGGCGCTGTCTTTATGAACGCCGGGGCCTATGACGGGGAAATGAAAGATGTTGTGACTCAGACAAGGTTTTTAGATGAAAACGGCGACATGCAAACCGTTTCCGGCAGCGAGCACGATTTTTCTTACCGGCACAGCGTGTTTTCCGCAGGCGGAAAATTCATTCTGTCTGCCAAAATGAGCCTGTCGCCTAAAAATCCGGACGAGATTTTGGCTTCCATGCGGGATTTAAACGCCCGAAGGAAAGAGAAACAGCCGCTGGAAAAACCCAGCGCCGGCAGCACCTTCAAGCGGCCGGAGGGCTTTTTTGCCGCGAAGCTCATTGAAGACGCGGGACTGAAAGGAGCAGGCGTAGGCGGCGCAGGTGTTTCAGAAAAGCATGCGGGCTTTATTGTGAACAACGGCGGCGCAACCTGTGAAGACGTGGTGCGGCTGATTGCAAAAGTGCAGGAAACTGTATTTTCAAAGTTTGGTGTGGCGCTGGAGCCGGAAGTAAAAGTGATTGGAAGATAGAGAATGCCGTGCGGAATTTTATTTAATTCCGCACGGCTTCCACACAACATCTTGAAGGCGGCGTGCACCTTGCCACAACACCTGGAAAAGCGCAAAAATATCTGGTTTTTTGCAAAAAAACACTTGACTTAAACCTGTGTTTATGGTATAGTATAGGGTGCTTGAAGTGGATAGGTTCTTTTTTTTTTGCTCACAAAAAAAAACACCTATAACGGATCAGAATAACAAAAATGCTTAGGAGGCGTTCCATATGAGAACAAGAATTACTCTTGCATGTTCAGAATGCAAACAGAGAAATTACGACACCATGAAGGAAAAAAAGAATACACCCGACAGACTGGAGCTTAACAAATACTGCAGATTCTGCAAAAAGCACACGCTGCACAGGGAAACAAAATAGGTATCCGTTTAAACTAATTGTAAGGATGTGAACAATATGGCAGAAGCTACACAGAAAGCAAAAAAGGGCCCCGGCAAAGTTGCAACCTATTTTCGTGAAATGAAGTCTGAATTCAAAAAAATCGTTTGGCCAAGCTTTAAACAAGTTAGAAATAACACCGGCGTTGTAATTACATTCATTATTTTGCTGGGCGTATTTATTTCTTTAATTGACCTCGGGTTCACGTATCTGCTCTCATTTATGAAGTAGACAGCTGTTTTAATAACACATGACGCTGTGAAGAAAAAAGCGCATGGGAAAAGGAGGCAAAAAGAGGCTTTGCTTCTTTTGGACAAATATGGCTGAAGACGCAAAATGGTATGTTATTCATACATTTTCAGGATATGAAAAAAAAGTTCAGACGGATTTGGAAAAGACCATTGAAAACCGCGGCCTACAGGATTTGATTTTAGAGGTGCAGGTTCCGATGGAAGAGGTTGTGGAGCAGAAGGGCAACGAACAAAAGGTTGTGCAAAGAAAGCTCTTGCCCGGCTATGTCATGGTGAAAATGATTATGACAGACGACAGCTGGTATGTAATCCGCAACACACGCGGCGTTACGGGGTTTGTTGGCCCCGGCTCGAAACCCGTTCCTTTAACCGAGGAAGAGGTTCATTCCATGGGAATTGAACGCAGGGTTGTTGAGGTTAATTTCAGCGCAGGCTCGTCTGTCCGCGTTACCGACGGTGCATTTGCCGACTTTGTTGGCGTGGTGGACGAAATTAACACCGAAAAACAAACCGTTCGCGTTATCGTTTCCATGTTCGGCCGCGAAACGCCAGTTGAACTTGACTTTTCACAAATTGAAGTGTTAAACTAATGTTGTTAAAAACGCAGGCGGGCTTCCGCCGGCTTTTATAAAGGCGGTCTGCTTTCGGGCAAATGCCTTTTCGGGCAGTGTATTTGCTGCCCTGCGCGGGGTTTTCCGCGTGTGGGAGGACGGGAAATTTAAAAATCCTGTTCGCCATTACCACATTTGTTAAAGAGGAGGTGCACAAAATGGCACAGAAAATCACAGGTTACATCAAGCTGCAGATTCCGGCAGGCAAAGCTACTCCGGCTCCCCCGGTTGGTCCTGCTTTGGGTCAGCACGGTGTAAACATCGTTCAGTTCACGAAGGAGTTTAATGAAAAAACAGCAAAGGACGCAGGATTAATTATCCCTGTTGTTATCACAGTTTATGCTGACAGGTCTTTCACATTCATCACAAAAACTCCCCCGGCGGCTGTACTGTTAAAGAAAGCCGCTAAAATCGACAAGGCTTCGGGTACGCCCAACAAAACAAAGGTTGCTACGGTCAGCAAAGACGCTGTAAAACAGATTGCTGAACAGAAAATGCCTGACTTAAACGCAGCATCCATTGAAGCTGCCATGAGCATGATTGCAGGAACTGCAAGAAGCATGGGCATTACTGTCGAAGACTAATTCGATTTTTAATTAAGTGGGAGAGCGAACATTCGCTTGTTTGACCACAGAAGGAGGAAACAGAATGTTTAGAGGAAAAAATTATAAAGAGAGCGCAAAGCTCATCGAAAAATCAAAGCTCTATGACTCTGACGAAGCTTTGGACCTGGTTGTAAAAGCTTCTAAAGCAAAATTTGACGAAACCGTTGAGGTTCACGTTCGTTTGGGCGTTGACTCAAGACATGCAGACCAGCAGGTTCGCGGCGCCATCGTTTTGCCCCACGGCACAGGTAAGGTTGCCCGTGTTTTGGTGTTTGCCAAAGGTGAGAAAGCTGACGAGGCACAGGCCGCAGGCGCAGACTTTGTAGGTGCTGAGGAACTGATTCCCAGAATTCAGAACGAGAACTGGTTTGATTACGACGTTGTTGTTGCAACACCCGATATGATGGGCGTTGTAGGCCGTTTAGGTAAGGTTTTGGGCCCGAAAGGCTTAATGCCCAGCCCGAAAGCCGGCACGGTTACAATGGACGTTACAAAGGCCGTTAACGAGATTAAATCCGGTAAAGTGGAATACCGTTTGGACAAAACCAACATCATCCACTGCCCGGTGGGTAAGGTTTCGTTTGGCAAAGAAAAGCTTTGCGAAAACTTTAACGCTCTTCTTTCTGCCATCATTAAGGCAAAGCCGGCGGCAGCAAAGGGCCAGTATATTAAAAGCTGTGTCGTAGCTTCTACCATGGGCCCCGGCGTTAAAATTAACCAGACAAAACTGTCTGACTAATTTTGCTTGACACAGAAACAAATTTCTGGTATACTTGATTTAGTAAAATATTTTCCGCAGACAGCAGGCGCCTTTATCGGCTTAAATTTGCCCGCCGAGGAAACGCTTTAAAGGTGATTTAGGGCTTTTCTTCGTTTGCGGAGAAAAGCCTTTTATTTTTTATTACACAGTGAGGTGAAAAATCATGCCAAGTGAAAAAGTTTTACAGCAGAAACAGCAAATGGTTGCTGACCTTTCTGAAAAGCTGAAAACAGCGGCTGCCGGCGTTTTTGTCGACTACTGCGGTTTAACGGTTGAGGAAGACACACAGCTTAGAAACAAGCTGCGTGAAGCAAACATTGAATATGCGGTTGTGAAAAACACCCTGACAAAACGTGCGGCAAACGACGCGGGCTTTAACGAATTCGACGAAATTTTAAATGGCCCCACGGCTTTGGCCCTCAGTTTTGAAGATGTTGTCGCTCCGGCGCGCGTTTTAGCTGAATTTGCAAAAGATAACGAAGTGTTTGAAATTAAAGCCGGCTTTATGGAAGGCAGGGCTATGTCGTTAGAAGAGATTGACGCATTGAGCAAAATCCCCTCGAAAGACACGCTTTATGCTATGCTGGCAGGTGGCTTGAACGCAACAATTGCAGGCCTTGCAAGGGCAATCGACGCTGTTCGTGAACAGAAAGAAACAGCTTAAACGAAAAAACAATTTAACGTATTTTTACGAATTTAAATTAGGAGGAAAATTAAAATGAGCGAAAAGATTACTGCTATGATTGAAGAAATTAAAGCGCTTTCCGTTCTGGAATTATCAGAACTGGTGAAAGCAATTGAAGAGGAATTCGGCGTTAGCGCGGCAGCTCCTGTAGCTGTTGCCGGTGCAGCTGCTCCCGGAGCTGCTGCTGCAGAAGAAAAAACAGAGTTCGATGTTGAACTGACAGAAGTTGGCGGCGAAAAGGTTAAGGTTATTAAGGTTGTTCGTGAAGTTACCGGCCTTGGCTTAAAAGAAGCAAAAGAAATGGTTGACGGCGCTCCGAAAGTAATTAAGGAAGCTGCAAGTAAAGAAACAGCTGACGAAATCAAAGCAAAACTTGAAGAAGTTGGCGCAAAAGTTACATTGAAATAATTTTATTACATCTAAAAACCGTGCGGCAGCAAAAAGCCGCACGGTTTATTTTTGCCTGTCTTTTCTGTATCTGCCGGGTGTCGTTCCCATGTGCCGCTTAAAAAATGTAATTAGATGACTCGCATCATAAAGTCCCGTTTTTTCTGCAATTTGCGCAAGGGGCATGTCAGACCACCGAAGCAATGTACAGATTTCATTCATCCTGATATTGTTGATATATTCCATCATGCCACAGCCCAATTCCCTATTCGAAATCCGCTCAATCTGGCTTTTGGAATAATTTAAAAGCCGGCAAATGTCCGTCACCGTTAAACGAAATGGGTCACGCTCCTGCAAAATTTTTGTAACT
Source organism: Congzhengia sp. (assembly GCF_037235575.1). Classification (NCBI taxonomy): domain Bacteria; kingdom Bacillati; phylum Bacillota; class Clostridia; order Eubacteriales; family Oscillospiraceae; genus Congzhengia; species Congzhengia sp. Next base: position 164,390 of record NZ_JAXUNN010000030.1, read on the forward strand.
TTTTCTGAAAATGACTCTTTCTTTTGGTTTAATACTGCCTCCATGGTATCAATTACAATCCGTTCTGCAAAATTTAATAAATTTAGCAAATTCAGCGGCATGGGATTCCGCATTTTCTCTTCAAGAGATGAAAAACGTTCCGTTACAGACCGAACCGGCGTAACGGTAAACTGATTTTCAAATGCTCCCCTGGCAAGAACGGCAAGTTCTTCTTGCTTATGTTCCAGCGTCAAATCAATTCCGAATTGTCTGTATCCGCCGTTTGACTGAAGCTTGTGAATAAGCCCTGGAGGCACTACAAAAACCTGGTTTTGGTGTATGTTTGCCGTTTCATTTTTACAGATTACCCGAACCTCCCCTGACAGCACCAAATTAACATGGTAAAATGTTTCATGCTGGTGAAAGTCCATCTCATAGTGCGGCTTGCGCTCAAATAAATGGAACATCCGAAAAGGCGTTGGCAGCTCTCTTTCAAGCATTACATCTACATTTTTTGTTTTTTCCATACTGCATCTCCTTCTATGGGACTATTATACAATTTTATGATACTGCTGTCAATTGTACTTTTTCGTATTTTAAAGTATAATTGACCTTAAGGAGTGATATTACATGAATTATGAAAAAAACGACTATTTTAAGATTTTAAAAACCTGGTGTGACACTCTTATAAAATTACAAATGAAAGAGCCGCAATCCCCTGCCATTTACGGCGGTATTTTTTGTCCTGCCTGCGGCAGAATTCACGGAAGAATTAACGATTGCATGTACCCTCTTATTTATCTATATAAAAAAACAGGGGATAAAAAATATTACGAAGCGGCAAAGGACGTGTATTGCTGGACAAAACACAACACCCACAGACCGGGAGGCTTCTTTTTAAACGACCCCAATTGTCTTTGGTTTGCAACCACCGTCTTTTTTAACATACAGCTGGGCGAGCTTCTTTATCATTGTAAGGATGTAATTTGCCCTATCGAATGGGAGGAATGGAATGCATCATATTGTGAAACCTTAGATTTTATTTATAAAAATTTTAACGAAAATCTAAGCTGCAACATCAATTACCGGATTGCGGCTGCCGCCGCAATGGCTGTTGCATGGGCAGTGAAAGGTGAGGAAAAATATAAACAAAGGGCACGCGAGCTGGCGCTTTATGCCATAAACCATATTGGGGAGGACGGTTTAATTTTCGGCGAAACCCAAGGGCTTGATTCTTACGGCATCACTCCGCGGGGCTGCCGGGGTGTGGACTTAGGCTACAATGTGGAGGAATCGCTGCCAAACCTTGCGGTATATTTAAAATATATTGGTGAAGACCGAACTGTGGAGCAAGCCTTACTTCGCTCCATGGACGCGCATCTGTCCTTTATGCTGCCAGACGGCGCATGGGACAACAGCTGGGGATCACGCAGCGCCAAATGGACCTATTACGGCAGCAGAACCTCTGATGGCTGTCAGGGTGCCTACGCTTATTTGTCAGACCGCAATGCGCTGTATGCAGAAGCTGCACACAGAAACTTTTTACTTTATAAAAAAAGTACCCATAATGGCCTGCTGACCGGCGGGCCACACTATGCAGACGCGCGGCTTCCGACGTGCATTCACCACACCTTCTGCCATGCCAAGTCGCTGATTCCGCTGATTGAATCAAAAATGAAGCGGGATAAAGACCTACTGCTGCCCAGAGAAACCAGCAAGGGGATGAAAACGTTTTCTTCTGTGAATGTAACGCTGGCCGCGAAAGGCCATTTTAAAGCGTCCTTTTCCTGTTATGATTTTAATGCATTAAATGCATCAACAACACCCACAGGAGGCGCCCTGACCATGCTTTGGAATGATAAGGCAGGCGTAATTTTAGCGGCCAGTATAAACGAATATGATTTGGTTGAGAACTTGAATATGCAAGTCCCGCCATATTTTAACGATATTTGTCAAACTCCGAGATTAGAACTGAAGCGCGGAAAAGAAGTGTTTAGAAACACCCTGGACACCACTGCAAATATTACAGCGTCAGAGGATAAAACTACCCTGGTTTACAACGCGCAAGGCGTTTTAAAAAATTTTCTTCTGCGCGGAACGGAACGGTTTCAGATTACATATAAGCTTGGCGACAGTATATTTGAAATTTGTGCGGCAACCACAGCAGAGGACGCGGTTTATATTCTTCCGCTGATTGCAAGAAATACCGAAGCTTTAACGGTATGCGGCCCTGCAGCACAGTTAAAACGCGAAAATGCCGTTATTACCATTACATGTTCTCAGCCTATCACACACGACACCTCCATTGGCAAGCGGATTTTCCACCCCTGCGGCGGCTTTTTGTCCGCACATTTACGTGTTCCTATTCCTAAAAATCAGCAGGTCACACTTAAAATTAAGGTGCAATAAAAAAAAGCGGCATAGAAAAATCTATGCCGCTTTTTTTTATGTTCAGCCCTTTTCTAAATATGCCACTGTTTTTTCATCCAGCTTTGCATTCATTGCCGTTAACGTGTCTTTCATTTGCTCCTGTGTTCTGCAGGAAAACACAGCCGATATGGGCAGGGGATTGCAGGTAAGAAAGCTCAGCGCCACCGCAGACGGCGACAGACCCGTTTGTGCTGCCACTTCTTTTACCCGCTCAAACCGCTTTAAGTTTTCCTCTGTTAAAAACCGTTCTATTGCTTTGCTTTTTAAATCCTCCCCAGCAGCAAGCTTTGCAAAAAAGCCCTTTGCCTGGGAAGAAAACGCCATAACCGGAAGCTTCATTTCCATATAGGCATTGAATTCTGCATCGGTCATGCACACTAAGGTATCGTCTCCCAATCGCTCCGGCGTGGTTTCTGCCAGGGAATAGTTTATCTGGCTCACACAGATGCGCGCCTTGCTGTGCTGCTTTGCATATTCATTTGCCTCTTTTATTCTGTCCGTTCTCCAGTTCGACACGCCGCACACCTTTGCCAACCCTGTTTTCACAAGTTCGTCTAAGGTGTCTACAATTTCGCCCACGGGCATTTCGCGGCAGTCCCGGTGAAGCAGATACACATCGGTGTAATCTGTGCCCAGCGCCGCCAGGCTGGCCTTTATGTCAGAAAAGATATTTTCCCTGTCCAGCCGGGGCTTATGCATATCCCCTGCCGGCGGATGCCCTCCCTTTGTTGTGAGAACAATTTTATCGCGGTTTTTTCGGGTTTTAAACCATCTGCCAATGGCCTCCTCGGTCTGACCGCCGCTGTAAACCCTTGCCGTGTCAACACTGCTTCCGCCGGCCTCGGTGTACATGTCGAGAAACATTAAATATTTATCCATATTCTCCTCGTCGCCATAAGTGTTCGGGCCGAACGTCAGCCTCTGCAAGGTGACCTCATTAATTCCGTTAAAAAGCTTTATCATGTAACCCACTTCCTTTCCTGTTTATTATATCAAAGGGAGATTTTGGTGTCAATAAAATTGAAACGCTTGGCCTCTTTTTTGCGAAAAACATTGATTTTTATAACAAAAAAATATATAATTGAAGAATGAATGAATTGATGGAGGAATTGAATTGAAAAAGCTCATTGCAATATTCCTGTTTGTTTTGATTATGCTGTCTTTTCCTGCAGGCGTATTTTCTGAAAACGAACAGCCGTGGGAAGCGGAATATACAAGAATTATCAGCCAAATTCCGACCAAAAGCCAAACAAAATATATTTTGGCCGACTTAAATTATGATGGCACACCGGAACTCATTGCCGGAGATAATACATTTATTTCGGCCTATACGTTTCAAAACAATTCGGTAATAAAAACCACGGACAACAAAGATATTCCGGTTCAATATTTTGAAAACCTGAAAACAGCACGGAACAGCCTGACAAACCTGACGGAGTTTATGGGCCAGATTGCAGATGGTTCAGATGTTGTAACCTATAAAATGAGCTTTTCAGATGGGGTGCCTCGTGTGGAGGTTTTGGCAATTGAGCACAGCGACCGCACCGGCACCTTTAAAGGCAGCGGTGAAACTCCCCAAAGCGTGCCAGACTGCACAAGCCTGGTTGCCGACTATCTTGCCGGATTTACATTAAAACCTTTTACGCTCTGTGTATTATCAGCAAAGGAAATTGACGCCGCCGGGTCTAAAATTGAAGCCATCGAAAGCTTTTTGAAGCGGTATCGTTTTTTAAGTTCCCTTTCCGACGACACATCGGACTTTTCAAAACAGCAGCGGGAAGCAATAAAAAAAGCAGTTGGAGACGGCCTGTTTGCAAGCTTTGACAAAATTTCGCGGCTGAGCGGCACAGACGTGTTTGTTCAGTTTTATGTAAACGACGCTGCGCAGGCATCATTTGTCTTCCCCTATGCAAAACAATATGCTGTGGTAACCAACGCTGACAGCACCTCCGGTGAGCCGGGCGCCGCTGTGATTTACGGCCATGAGAGCGAGCTTGACATTTCGTATCTTTCTGGTTTGAAAACCCAGGAAAACGAGGCCTCAAACGTTTATATTGATTATACGAAAACCATGTCGTTCCGCGGAATTGACGATTATGTTAACTATTTATCTGCAGTTTTGTCCTCCTCCGGAAAAACTGCCAACGAAAACGGGAAAAGGGCCATTTCAGAATATATGGAGCATGCGGTAAACAGAAGCTCACGGACGGAAATCAGAGCAAAAAACAACACGGTGACAGTAAATGACTATGGGGTTTCGTTTATTGCGGAAAATGCGGCGGACTGTATGGAGCGGTTGTTAAAGCTGTGCGATTCCCAGGGGGTTTCCCAAATCAGGAAAGCGCGCACCATTCCGGAGCTGGTTTGCGCTGATATTGACCTGTCACAGCCTGTCAGAATTGAATATGAAAAGGGCGTAGCTCAGAAGCTTGCCGGCGTATCTGGAATTCGGCTGATGCTCAGCGACAACCTGGGCATTTACATCACCGCGTCTGACCTGGCAAATTTGGAAGCTTCTTTTGATTTGTTCTGCATTGAATTTAAGAAAAATGGTGATGTTTTTTCTGTTGTGTTCACAGACAAAAACAACCAGACCATTGACTATATTAACGCGCCCGTGTGGTTTATCGTTCCTGCTCAAAGCGAATATTCCACCGTTATGGCCAGCTTTAAGGGCGGTACGGACAACTGGGGCGGGCAGTTCGACCCCAAGAACAAAACCATTGAATTTTCAACCAACTATTCCGGCGACTATGACATTGTGGAAAACGACATCACCATGAATGACATTGGCGGCGTGCCCTCCGGCACAAAGGAGGCCATTCGCTTTATGGTATCGAAAGGGATTTTTACTCTGGACAAGCATAACAATTTTAAACCGGAGGCTACCCTAAGCCGCTATGATTTTACGGCCGCTTTGGTAAAAATGTTTTATGCTACCAACGTGGATGCAAAGTCGGCGTTTTCCGATGTGCCGGAAAACAGCGAATTTTACCGCTATGTTGCCTCCGCTGAGGAACAAAACATTGCGGCGGGCTATGCGGACGGAACGTTTCGCGGCAGCGAGCCGGCTTCCAAGGAACAGGTGGTTACCTTTTGCGGCAGAACGCTGACGGAAAAAAAAGGATATACATATCCTGAAAACGACGAGGCATATTTAAACTTTACCGATACAGACCAAATTTCCCAGTGGGCGCGGCCGGATATTGCCGTTGCAGCCCAGTGTGGCCTGGTGAACAATGTGGGGGCTTTTTCTCCGTCCGGAGCGGTTACGCGGGCAGAGGGAGCGGAAATTCTTTACAAAACGTTTATGCTGCTTTACGACGTTTCGCCTGTTACCACTGTGCCGTCCCTGCAATCCGGCGCAGACAGCGCCGTCTCGAACGTGCAGGAAACCTTTGACTTTGAATTTCGGGCGGCGCTTTGCATTTTAATTACCATTGTGCTGTTGTTCCTCTCTTATGTTCTTGTAAAAATCAGTAAGCGGAAAAAGGCGAATAACAAAAAAGCGAATAACCCATGAGGTTTTGTACTGAAAATAAGAAATCCTCCCTGTAATAAGGATTTGATCTACATTTTACAGGAAGGATTTGTTTATATTATATTGTTTTTTATGGCCGATTTTCGGCTTTAATATTTTTGCAAAAGCTTCAGAAGCTTTTCATCAATCATTCTATGGCCGATTTTTTTGTATGTAACATCGCTTCTGTTGCTGTCTGCTATTCCAAAGTCTCCGGCGAAATTCCAAAGTGCATATCCGATGTTATGCTCTTTCAGAACCTCCATTATATCTTCATACCAAGCAAGTGTTACAGGATGTGGCGTTTTGCTGAAGCAGCCCATTTCGCCGCAGTGAACACCAACGTTAAAGCATTCTGCCAACGCCGCCCATGCACCAAACAATCGTTCCAGCTTATCACGGTTCCAAAGCGTTACTTCTTTATCGTCATTTTCATATCGGATGGCTCCGGGCCATTTTGGCGGAAGATTGTTGTAGCACGTTTGGTTATATGAACCGTAATGCGTTAATCCCTGCGGAACATACCCGCGACAGCTGTAGCCGCAGTTTTCACGGTTTAACATTTGATCAACAGGCGGAAGCTCGCCGTAATTGACGCCATCGATAATAAACAGCCTGTCGGCGGATATTTCCTGGACTGCACGTATAATTCTTCTTGTAACTTTATTATATTGTTCAAGAGCGACCTCAGAAACCGGTTCGTTTACCACATTAAAGCTGAGATTTTCAGAGGATATGTCCTTGTAGCGTTTTGCAATTGATGTCCATACAAATTTAGAGGCATTTAACGCCTCATCATCGTTCCAAAGATCCATTTTTTCCAGTTCATCGTTATTGACACAATAGCCCGGAAGACGATGCATACAGATATTCACATGAAGATGATATTTTTTCCCGAAATATACAGCGTCATCTAACGGACTGATTTTTTGTTCATCAATTTCATATGGATTGTCTACACTGCTCCATACCCGGTAGGAAAGGGGAAGCCGCACAAAATCGAACCCGAAATCAGAAATCATTTTAAAATCGTCTTCCAAAAAATACCCGTTTGCCCGGCCTCTGTTTATCGGGGACTGCCCTGAACAAAACATGTTCAACAGGTTAAAACCTCTCCACCGGGGAAAAACTGTTTGCTGATACATTCAATGCAGCCTCCTTTTTAGGATAACTTATTCCTTAGGATTTACAATGTCGCGCCAATCTAAATCGCCGCGTTCTAACCCCCGCACCAAAACCTCCGCTGTGGCAACATTGGTAGCCAGCGGCACGTTGTGCACGTCGCAAAGCCTTAATAAAGCCGAAACATCCGGCTCGTGAGGCTGCGCCGTTAAAGGGTCGCGGAAAAACAGCACCAAATCTATTTCGTTATAGGCAATTCTCGCCCCGATCTGCTGGTCGCCGCCCTGGGGGCCAGACAAAAACCTGTGGACGGAAAGGCCCGTTGCGTCTGACACCAACCCGCCGGTAGTTCCTGTGGCACACAGCATGTGCTTGGCAAGAATTCCTTTATATGCAATGCAGAACTGCACCATCAATTCCTTTTTCTTATCATGCGCAATCAACGCTATATTCATTCCATACCCTCCTGTCTGCAATTTTTAAGTAAATGAATCTTTTCGTGGATATTATACCATAGAAAAGGTATGAAGTCCACAGCAAATTTCGTTTTTTTTGTTTATTTCATATAAAGTTCACAATTATTTAACTTCTTTTTTATGTATATTGTTCAATTTTTATAGCATTTCCGGCAATATAGGCAATTTCCGGCACATTAGAAAACAACCGCTTAATTGCACTTTGCTTTACTTTAACCGACAAATCGCAGATTAAAAGCCGCTCGGGCATAAGCTTCATTGCAACCACAGCGGCGTCTTTTCTGCCGCCGGCACCGGCGTGCACGCTGCCATATAAAGAGCCTAAAATAAACACATTTCCGCCGGCAACCACCTTTGCACCGGCTTCCACATCACCGATGACAACCAAGTTGTTGTCATATTCCACCGTTTCGCCGGCTTTCACCGTCTTTCTGCAAAACTTTGTAATACCTTCATTCGGACCCAATTCGTCTAAGGGAGAATGCTTTTTCGGAATCATTTTCGGTTCTGTTTCAATAAACGTAACGTCTGTTTCGCACAGGGCCTCGCGCACCGCGGGCTGAAGCAGATAAACCTCAGCTTCGGTAAGGGAGTTGCTGGTTAAAAAGACCTCCAGCGCAATGTCTTTAAAAAACTCTTTCGAGGCAGAAAGCTTTTCTATCAGCTCTGCGCGGCCTGTTTCAAAATCTGTATCGTCTACCGAAACGGAAATTCCTTTCGGGCTTCCTTTTAAAATAATCATTTGCAGCATGTCCTTTCTGTTTCACGTTAAAAATTTATGTTACGGAAGAAGCGTATATGGTTTTTCTTCTGTTGGTTTTTTATCGTCAGTTTTCGGTTTTTCAAAGTAGCTTTCCAATACTTCCCGGGCGACCCTTGCCGCCTTGGTTCCCGAATCGCCGTTTTCCAGCACCACGCTGACGGCAATCTGTGGATTTTCCGCAGGGGCATAGCCGACAAACAGGCCGTTTGTGCCGCCGGGTACCTGGGCCGATCCTGTTTTGCCCGCAACAGACACGGGAAGGCCTGCAAACACGGAATAGGCCGTTCCCCCCGGTTCCGTTACCTTTAGCATTCCGTCCTTCACTGCGGTCAGCGCCTCTTTCGACGCGCCTGCCATCTGGTTAATTTGGGGCTGCGCCGATTTTAAAATGGTTTCATCTGTTTCTGATTTCACAGCCTTTAAAAGCTTTGTTTTATAGTTTGTTCCCCCGTTGGCCAACGTGGCTGTGTAGTTTGCCAATGCTAAGGGAGAAAACAAGTTGTCCGACTGACCGATAGCGGCCTGTAGCACGTCCCCCGGATACCATTTCCCGCCGTTTTGCTCCCTGTTTTCCGGCGTTGCGATTTTTCCCTTTGCCTCTTCGCCGGAAAGCTCAACGCCGGTGAGACTGCCTAACCCAAACTTTTCAGCCGTTTCGGCAATTTTTTCAATTCCTGTGCGTCTTCCAACCTCATAGAAGAAATAGTTGCAGGACACGCCAATGGCCTCAGAAACGTTGATTGTGCCATGAGTTATGCCCTTTGTTCTGAAAATATTGCACTTAAATGTGCGGTCAAGATATTTATATTCGCCCTTGGTTTCCATTATTTCGTCCGGTTTCAGCACGCCGCTGTCGATTGCTGCAATGGTGGTGATGGGCTTAAACGTTGAGCCCGGCTCATAAAGCCCGGAGAGAGCGCGGTTAAACATAGGCTTTGATGGATCCTCTGCCATTTCATTATATTTTTCGCTGAATTCTGTAATATCATAGGTGGGATAAGACGCGGTGGCTAAAATTTCGCCGGAGTTTACGTCTACCGCCACCACCGACCCGCCGTTTTTTGAAGAAGCGGAGGATTTTGTCTCTTCCACTGTTTTCTTAAGTGTTTGTTCTGCGGCCAGCTGCAAATCCAAATCCAACGTTAAAATTACGGTATTTCCCGGTATGGGGTCTACCGATTCGATAAAGTTCGTCGACTCACCGTCAATTTTCCGCTCAATGCTGCTCACGCCGTCTGTGCCGCGCAGATATTGTTCAAAGGCCTTTTCAGCGCCCTGTTTTCCGATATAATCATTCCTGCCGTAGCCGCTGTTTTTCAGCTGGTCATACTCCGTACTGCTGATTTTGCCCACCCTGCCTAAAATGTGGGTGGCGGTTTGGGGGTAGAGATATTCACGCACAGGCCGCTCATGCACGGCAACGCTGGGAAACAGGTCGGCGTGCTCTTTAATTTTTGTCACTGTTTCCATGTCGGCGTCTTCTAAAATGGTATAGGGCGCGGACACGGAAAACCCGTTTTTCTCCATTCCAAACCTTACGCCTGCAATTAGCCGTTTTTCTTTGTTTGAGTAATTTTCGTCAATTTTATATTTTTCGCTCAGCGCGTTCATTACGTCCGCTGCCGTGCTGTTTTCATCAAATCCATTTTCCGTTTTAAACTTTTTTTCCTGCTCGGCCTTATTTTTTTCTTCCTTGGGATATTGAAACCGGAAAGGAGAATCAAAAGAAATGGGCAGACTATCTTCATATTCCGCCGTGCTGCCCTTTTCTGTGAGAATTTTCAGCACATTTAAGATAGATGCATGTCGTTCCTGGGTTGTTTCGTTTACTTTTTCCAGCACAACAAAATATCCGGTGCGGTTGGTCACAAAGGGCCTGCCGTAACGGTCAGTAATCTCACCCCGCGGGGCAATTACCGGCACGGATAGAGACAGTCTTGCGTCCGACACGCTGCGATATTGCTTCCCACTTTTTAATTGCAGGGAAAACAATCTTGTAAAAATCATCACAAAAAACACCGCGGCAAAGACATACAGCACAAAATAGCGCCTGCGCGTGCTTTTTTTTAAGTTTCTATTCACGGCAAACACTCCTCCTCGAATCTTTGCTTACCGAGCATTTACACACAAACGGATATAGAATCGGTGTAACAATGCAATTATACAGCGCCTCGGGAATGATTTTATGGGTAAATGCAAAGCCAATCCGCGTTTCCCCCCACAAAAGAAAGTTCAGCCCAAATGTCGCCGCGCCATAGACAACAGACGCTGCAAGAACCCCCGCCGTTAACACCTTTAAGGACTTGTTGTAAAGACAGTCATGCAATGTAACGCACCCCAGCGATATGTATAGGTACAAAAGTGCGTCAAGCCCCTGAGGCCTTCCATTCAGCATATCCAGCAAAAATCCGCAGGCCGCGCTGAGCACAACGGCTGGCAGACCTCCTTTTTTTATACTGTAACACATGCAAAACACAAAAACAAGTCCCGGAACTACATGAAACACCGCGGCGGCATGGACAATGGTGGTTTGAACGACGATTAAAAACAAAACGAAAACGACGGCGAGCAGATATTGCACCGCGCTGCCCATAAAATCTGTTTTCGGTTGAAACCTGTTTAAAACCCTCATTTTTTGTGCCTCTCCCTGCTTTACTGTTTCGATTTAATTACCATTACCTCACGGATCCGCTCAAAATCCACTTCTGTATCTACAACCGCATAGTTGGTGTTTTTGGCGCTGTCCGTTAAAATTTCGCTGACGGTTCCAATTAATAACCCTTTCGGATAAACGCCCCCAATGCCTGAGGTTTCTATGGAGTCGCCGGCAACCAGCCCGGCGCTGTCGGCAATGAACGAAAGCTTTAGCTTGCCTTTGTCCTTTAGGCCCAAATCCCCTTCTGCAATGGCAATGTCCTGCGTTCTTGTCACTAAGGCGCCCACAGAGCTTTCCGGCTCGATAATGGAAGTAATTTCCGCCCAGTTGTCGCCCACCTCTGTCACCTTGCCCACCAGCGCCCGGCGCAGCACCGCCACGTCGTCTTTTTGAATGCCGCTGCTTGTGCCCTTATCCACCTTAAAGGTACCAAACCAGTTTCCTGCGTCTTTGGCAATGACCTCACAGCCCACCATATCATATTCCGTGCTGGTTTCCTTAAAATTCAAAAGTTCCCGCAGCCGCTCGTTTTCCTGTTTTAACGACTCAATCGACCGGGTTTCCTGTTTTAACACATCTATTTCTGTTTTTAACCGTTCGTTTTCTTCCCTGTAGGTATAAACATTTGAAAGCGCTTCAAAAAAACCGCCGACGCTTCTGCCCGCTTTGGAGAACACGCTTTGCACCGGGCTGAAAATAAACTGCGCGGCGCTGCTTAGCGGATTGGCCCTCCCCGCGCTGGTCAGCGAATAGGACACGCCCATAAATACGAATATCAGCGCCGTCAGAACCAAAACAACAATCAACCGTTTTTTTTCACGCTTTTTCATTCCTTCTGTCATCCCCTTTATTTGCGGCCGAACAGCCCCCTTTTTTGTTTGCGGGCGCCGTTTTGACTTCTGTCAGCAAGAACAGATAAGGCCATTCCCGCCCCAACGGCCACACAGTCTTCTGCATTTTCTGACACGGTAACATCAATGCCCGTCTTTTCCTGAATCAGCAAATCCAGGCCGGGCAGCTTTGCGCCGCCGCCCGTCAGCACAATGCCGCGGCTGACAATGTCTGCGGCAAGCTCCGGCGGCGTATTTTCCAGCGTGTCCCGCACCGCGCCGATCACCTTGCTGATGGTCCCCGCAATGGCACCCCGCACCTCGGACGAGGTAATGGTGAGGAGCCTCGGCAGGCCGGAAGCCAAATCGCGCCCCATTACGGATATGCTCTTTTCCTCACAGGAGGGATGGGCGGTTCCGATGCTGATTTTAATATCTTCCGCCGTCCGCTCCCCAATCATAAGATTATATATATTTTTTACATACTCTGCAATATCTGCATCCATTTTGTCGCCTGCATAGCGGATGGAGGTGCTGGCCACAATTCCTCCGAACGACACCACCGCCACCTCGCAGGTGCCGCCGCCAATGTCCACCACCATGCTGCCGGTGGCCTCGCTCACGGGAAGCTCCGCTCCCAGTGCCGCCGCCATTGGCTCTTCAATCACATAGGCGTTTTTGCCGCCGGAGCGCATTACCGCCTCTAACACCGCCCGGCGCTCAACCTCCGTCACGCCAAAAGGCACGCAGATGGTGACATGGGGGCGCATTACACCGCCGGGGCAGGAGCGTTCGATAAAGGCTTTTAACATGGCCTGCGTCACATCAAAATCTGCAATTACGCCGCCTTTCATGGGACGGATAACCATCACCTCGTCCGGCGTTCTGCCAATCATGTTTTTGGCTTCCCTGCCAACGGCCAAAACCCTGCCGCTTTCGCTTTCTACCGCCACAACCGACGGCTCTTTCAGCACAATTCCCTTCCCCTTGCAGTAAACCAGCGTATTTGCTGTTCCCAGATCCACACCAATATATTTTGTCAACGAAAATTCCTCCCTCATAATTTATGTAAGGTTTTGCTGCTGAGGGATTTCAATTTGTATTACGCCATACAGTCTATGTCAAACTCCGCTTTTAAAACCTGGGCCAGTTTGCAAACAGGCAGCCCCACTACGTTAAAATAGTCGCCGTCTAATTTGTCCACAAACAGAGCGCCCCTGCCCTGAATGCCATAGGCGCCGGCCTTGTCCATTGGTTCGCCTGTTTTCACATAGGCGTCGATTTGTTCTTTTGTTAACGCAATAAAATGCACCTTTGTCTCCACATAAAAGGACTCGCTTTTGGCGTTTTTTGTGTTCATAACCGTAACGCCGGTTAAAACGCTGTGCCATTTCCCCGCCAGGGCGGATAAAATAGCCTTTGCATCTTCTTCATCGCTTGGTTTTGTTAAAATGGTTCCTTCTGACACCACAATGGTGTCCGCCCCGATGATAACAGCCTCTTTGCCCTCACTTTTCACAATTGAGGCAACAGAAGACGCTTTTAACAAAGAGAGCTGTTCCACAACAAAAAAGGGCGGCAGCCCTTCCTCTATGGTCTCGTCCGCGCAGCTTGTCCGCACGGAAAAGGTAAGTCCCATTGCGCCTAACAGCTCTTTTCTTCTGGGCGACCCCGACGCAAGTATTATTTCCATATATTGTTGTCTCCATTCTTGCTTTTAAAATTCTTTTCCATGCAGAGGGGTATAATTCGGTTTGCCGCATATCCGGTGAGGCTTCCGGCAACGGCCGAAACCAGTAAAAGCGCCGGAAAATAGCGGAACACCCCAAGGCTTTCCAGCACGGCGGCGCAAACGGCAAGCTGTCCCAAATTAAAAAACGCAGCGCCAATGATGGATAGCCCGATTTCGGAAACCTTGTCCCTTAACACCGTTTTTGCCGCTGCCATGGATAAAACAGACAAAACTGTTCCTGCACAGCCGTAAAAAAAGGCAAAAAATCCGCTGTATAACACAGAGGACAAAAAGCACCGTAGAACGCCAAAGGCAAGCGCCGGCTTTGCACCCATCAGGCAAAACACCACCATGGTAACAATGTTTGCCAGGCCGATTTTGCCGCCAGGCACTACCAAAAACGCAGGAATCAGGTTTTCAAAATATCCCAAAACCAACGCCAAGGCGCAGAACAGGGCAAAAACCGCCGTTCTTTTAGTATGCAACGCCGTCCACCTCCCCGCTTCCTTCGATTTTCACAATCAGCCTGTGGGGCAGGCAGACAATCATTTCTCCGGATTTTTGGATTTCGCCGATACACTGTCTGTCTTTGCAGTCCGAATCTATTACCCTTGCACCCTTTTTAGAAACTTCTATTTTATTATAGCCGAATTCCGTTTGAATTTCAAGTGTTTTAGGCTGGCTTAAAGCGTCTTGCTGATACCGGGCATATTCTTTCCCGCCAAGTTCAATTACAATGGTTTCACGGCCTGTTTTCGCAAAAATTACATTTGAAAACAGCAGAAGAAAAACCGCCGATAAAAGCACGCTCCAAAAAATAAGTTTGTCCGTTTTCGTCATGGCTTATTCAACTCCGCGGTAAAAATGTCCCCTTGTGATTTTATCAAACACACCCCGGGACGCTTTTCCCCTTAGTCCCGCCTGATACGCTGAAAGCACTTTTTTTACCTCGTCCCCGGTTTCCGTCGTGAACACCAGCCGAATTGCCCCGGCGTTCAACGAGACAATATCGTCTAATTTGTCCGCCATGTAAAGAGGCACGCTGTTTAACACCACGTTGCGGCACCCCTCGCATAAAACCGGAAACCGCTCGCCCTTTCTGTCGCACAGCTCAAAAAATCCTTCTCCCTTTGTGCACCGGTATGCGCTTTTGATGACGCAGTTTTCCAGAAGCATAACCGAAAGCCTGCCATATGCTATGACCTCTGCCGGCACTGCGCAATGATCTGTGATTTGCTTCATTTCCTTCAGGTTCAGCTCCGGCGATAGCGTTACCCGTTTCATTCCGATGGAAGATAATATTTTCATTGTTTCGCTGTTTGTTACGTTTAGCCGTTCCCCGCCGCACATAATTTTTTCTTTGGCGGCCTCTATCTGGCCAATGTTCTGCACCATAACCCGGGCCGCACTTTCTAAATGCAGTGTTTCGCCCTCTTTGGTCAGGGGCGGAAGCACGCAGACGTCTTTCTCGGTTCCAAACCGGCGAAACAAGTCATAAGACAGATATTTTGCTTTAATTCCGCAGGAGGCGGCTGCCTCCATCTGCTCTTTTGTGCGCACCTGAACACAAACTTTGGGCGGCCTTGTCTCCCGCTTGGCTATTTGTCCGATTTCTGTTATTTTGTTCACGTTCCGCCGGTAAGATGCGCAGATTTGTTCCTGCAAGTCTGCGCACACCTGCCGCCGCAAGCTGTTCAGCGCGGATACGGACACGAAGGGCTGCCCCTCTGTGTCTGTAGTGATTTCTTTCAAGACAAAAGCCGTGTCTCCCAGCTTTCCGATTTGCTCTTTGGCACGCATTTCATCAAAAGCAGCACTTTTCGCCCTTTCACAGGGCGCTCCTGCCGCATTTGCCGAAAAGCCGTCACATTCCGCCGCCAGCGCGAGGGGAAGCCCCTCCCGGGCCGTAAGGCGAAAGGAAACAGTCCTTTTTTTGGCGATGTCCGTCTGTTGAATTTCAGAAATCAAGTCTTTCGACGCAGTGACCTTTTCCGCTCCGGTATAGTCCATTAACTTATCAAAGCCCCTGCCGTGAAAATATCCGCTACCCGAGCCGCCGCGGGAGAAAAACGACAGCATGTCCTGAATTCCCGCCCTGTCTGCCGCGCCCTCCATTGCCTGTTTATACACCCTTGTCACCACACCGGCATATTCCGGGCTTTTCATTCTGCCTTCAATTTTGGCAGAATCTGCAATGGTTTGAAACTCGTGCATGTGCTCTGCCAGGCACAAATCCTTCATGCACAGCAAGTTTTTCGCATTTGTAACGGCCTGTCCGTTCCGATACAGCGTATAGGGCAGGCGGCAGGGCTGGGCACAAAGCCCCCTGTTTCCGCTTCTTCCGCCAATAATGCTGCTTAAATAGCACTGGCCGGACCAGCTCATGCACATGGCCCCGTGGACGAATGCCTCAAGCTCTAACGTGGTTTTTGCATTTATTGATGCGATTTCTTCTTTCGACAGTTCCCGGGACAGCACCACCCGGTTTGCCCCCAGCTTTTGAAGCAAATTCACACCGTCTGCTGAGCAAACCGTCATTTGTGTGCTGGCGTTGAGCCTGATGTCGGGCGACAGCTTTCTTATGGCGCATAAAAGGCCCAAATCCTGTACGATAATACCGTCTGCGCCTGTTTCTGCCAAGAACGAGGCAAAGGACAGCGCATCTGAAAATTCATCCTCTTTGATTACGATGTTAATGGTTACATACACCTTCACCTTGTGCAGATGACAAAAATCTACCGCTGCGGCAATTTCCTCGTTTGTAAAATTGTTTGCATTTCTGCGGGCACTGAAACACTTGCCCCCTATGTAAACGGCGTCTGCGCCGCACCGCACCGCGGTTTTTAAAGACGCAAAGTCCCCTGCCGGCGAAAGTAGCTCCATGTTATTCCTCCACATTGTATAACTTATCTATTTTATCATACCACAAAAATGTGAATATCTCATTACATTTCCTTTAATTTTAAATTTCGTGCAGTGCAAAGTTTTCCTTGATTTTGACATTGAACTTTGTTATACTATATGGTAAAAAGGTAGAGTTATAAGCTTTTTTCAAACAAAACTGACTACAAATTGAGAAAGGGTGCAAAATGATGAACAAGGTGATTAAAGAAGGGCTGACATTCGACGACGTATTGCTGGTTCCTCAAAAAAGTGAAGTTACCCCCGATATGGTGGAGCTGTCTACGCAGCTTACAAAAAATATTAAACTCAACATTCCGCTGATGAGTGCGGCAATGGACACGGTAACAGAATCGGCAATGGCAATTGCAATGGCCAGGGAGGGCGGCATTGGCATTATTCATAAAAACATGACCATTGAGGCCCAGGCCACCGAGGTGGACAAGGTAAAACGTTCGGAACACGGCATTATCATCGACCCGTTCTATTTGACGCCCGAGCGCACATTGGAGGACGCCGACAATTTGATGGGTAAATATCGGATTTCCGGCGTTCCTATTTGCGAAAACGGCAAGCTGGTTGGCATTTTGACCAACCGGGATTTGCGGTTTGAAACCGATTTTTCAAGAAAAATCAGCGAAGTGATGACCAAGGAAAACCTGGTTACTGCTCCGGAGGGCACCACGCTTACGGAAGCGCAGGAAATTTTAAGAAAACACAAAATTGAAAAGCTGCCCATTGTGGATGGCAGCGGCATGCTCAAGGGTTTAATCACCATTAAAGACATTGAAAAAAGCGTAAAATATCCCAACTCCGCAAAAGATGCCAACGGAAGGCTGTTAGTCGGTGCGGCGCTGGGCGTGACAAAAGACGTGTTAGACCGGGCCGGCGCCCTTTACGACGCAAAGGTAGACTGTTTTGTGTTAGACTCGGCCCACGGCCACAGCGCAAACATTATAAAAGCTGTGGAACTGGTGAAAAATAAGTATCCGGATATTTCTTTAATTGCAGGCAACATTGCCACGGGCGAAGCGGCGGAGTGCCTAATTAAGGCGGGGGCAGACGCAGTGAAGGTTGGCATTGGGCCCGGCTCCATCTGCACCACCAGAATTGTTGCGGGCATTGGCGTGCCGCAGATTACGGCGATTTCAGACGTATATGAGGTTGCAGACAAATATGGTATTCCTGCAATTGCAGACGGCGGAATTAAATATTCCGGCGATTTACCCAAGGCCATTGCGGCAGGGGCCAATGTGATTATGATCGGCAGCCTGTTTGCCGGCTGCGAGGAAAGCCCCGGAGATGAAGAAATTTATCAGGGCAGAAAATTTAAGGTTTACCGCGGCATGGGCTCCATTGCCGCCATGGAGGTTGGCTCGAAAGACCGCTATTTCCAGACAAACACGAAAAAACTGGTTCCTGAAGGCGTTGAGGGCCGCGTCCCGTTTAAAGGCGCAGTGGCCGACACAATTTATCAGCTTATGGGCGGACTGCGCTCCGGCATGGGCTACTGCGGAACAAAAACTGTTGAAGATTTAAAGAAAAACGGAAAGTTTATTAAAATTACCGGGGCCGGCTTAAAAGAAAGCCACCCTCACGATATTTCCATTACGAAGGAATCGCCGAATTACAGCGTACAGTCGTAATGTTTCATTAATTTTGAAAGGCTGAACTGAATGAAAAAAAAGTATGGTGATAACAGCATATCGTCTTTAAAGGGCGCAGACCGTGTGCGCCTTCGCCCCGGCGTTATTTTTGGCTCCGACGGGATTGACGGCTGTGAACATTCGTTTTTTGAGATTTTGTCAAATGCAATTGACGAAGCAAGAGAAGGGTTTGGGAAGGAAATTGAGATTACCCGCTTTGCGGACAAGTCGATCGAGGTGAAGGACAACGGGCGCGGAATTCCTATGGGGTATAATGAAAATGAGAAGCGCTACAACTGGGAGCTGGTGTTTTGTGAGCTTTATGCCGGCGGAAAATATAAAAACAACAGCGGCGAAAACTATGAATACAGCTTAGGGTTAAACGGTCTGGGCACCTGCGCCACACAGTACAGCTCGTCTTATATGGACGTGAATGTGCAGTATGGCGGAAAAAAATATTCCATGCACTTTGAAAAGGGCAACCCGGCAGGCGAGCTTTTGGTTGAGGAGGTAAAATCAAAAAAAACGGGGAGCACCATCAAATGGCGGCCCGATACAGAGGTATTCACCGACATTAACATCCCTTTGGAATATTTTCAGGACGTGTTAAAACGCCAGTCGGTTGTGAATTCCGGTATTAAGTTTATCTTGTATAACCAGACGGCGGACGGCTGGGATATGTATGAATATCTATATGAAAACGGCATTATGGACTATGTGAAAGAAATTTCTGCCGGAAAGGAATTTACACCTGTTTTCACCTTCGATGCACAGCGACGGGGGCGCGACCGGGAGGACAAACCCGACTATAACGTAAAAATGCAGTTTGCCTTTTGCTTTAACAACGAGATTAATATGATTGAATATTACCACAACTCCAGCTTTTTAGAGCACGGCGGCGCGCCGGACAAGGCGGTGAAAAGCGCCTTTGTTTCGGTTTTGGACAAATATTTAAAAAACAACAACAAATATAACAAAAGTGAAAGCAAAATCAGCTTTGTGGACATATCCGACAGCTTAATCCTCGTTTCAAACTCCTTTTCCACCGTTACAAGCTACGAAAACCAGACGAAAAAGTCCATTACCAACAAGTTCATTCAAGAGGCCATGACAGAGGTTTTAAGGGAGCAGATTGAGGTTTGCCTCATTGAAAACAAAGAGGCGGCGGAAAAAATTGCCCAGCAGGTTTTAATTAACAAGCGCAGCCGGGAAAGTGCCGAAAAGGCAAGAGTGGCGGCGAAAAAGAACCTGACCGGCACTTTAGATATGACCAACCGCATTAGCAAGTTCATTAACTGCCGCACGAAGGACATTGACCGGCGGGAAATTTACATTGTGGAGGGTGACTCTGCCTTAGGCTCCTGCAAAAAGGGACGCGACGCAGAATTTCAGGCGATTATTCCCGTCCGCGGAAAGATTTTAAACTGCCTAAAGGCGGACTACGGCAAAATTTTTAAAAACGACATCATTACGGATTTGGTGAAGGTGTTAGGGTGTGGCATTGAGATTAAAAGCAAGCACTCGAAAGACATGTCCACGTTCGATTTGGACAATCTGCGCTGGAGCAAGGTTATCATCTGCACCGACGCCGACGTAGACGGCTATCAGATCAGAACGCTGATCCTTACCATGATTTATGTTTTAATGCCCACGCTGATTAAGGAGGGGAAGGTGTATATCGCCGAATCCCCGCTGTTTGAAATTACCTGCGGCAAAGACACCTATTTTGCATTTAACGAAATGGAAAAACAGGAAATCACCGAAAAGCTGGGCAGCAAAAAGTATAAAATTCAGCGCTCAAAGGGGCTTGGTGAAAACGAGCCGGAGATGATGTGGCAAACCACCATGAACCCCGAAACCAGGCGGCTGGTTCGCGTTACCTATGACGACGCAGGAAAAACCTTTGAAATGTTTGATGTTTTGCTTGGAGACAATTTGCAGGCCAGAAAAGAATTCATTGCGGAATTCGGCCACAAATTCCTCGACTTAGCGGACATTAGTTAAACGAAAAATGTGACCGGCATTGTGCCGGTCATTCTCATATTATAAAAGAGGTGTTTTTATGATTCATTTTATTTGTTACCCGAAATGCTCCACCTGTCAAAAAGCAGAAAAATGGTTAGAGCAGCACGGTTTGGAGTTTGATGTGCGGGACATTAAGCAAAACAACCCTACCTATGAGGAGCTTTCCCAATGGCACAAACAAAGCGGCCTGCCGCTGAAACGGTTTTTTAACACCAGCGGGCTTTTGTATAAGTCCATGCAGCTAAAGGATAAACTGCCTGAATTCAGCGAGGAGGAACAGCTGAAACTGCTCTCCACCGACGGAATGCTGGTGAAACGGCCAATTTTAATTAATGAAAACACCGTTTTGGTGGGGTTTAAAGAAAGTGAATGGGAGAAGCTGTTATGAAAGCAATATTAGAAACCCAGCGGTTAAGTTTGCGGGAAATGACAAAGGACGATTTTCCGGCTCTGTGTAAAATTCTTCAGGACGCAGAGGTGATGTATGCCTATGAGCATGCTTTTTCTGATGAAGAAGTTGTCGCGTGGCTCGATAAAAACCTGACCCGTTATGAAAAAGACGGCTTTGGACTTTGGGCAGTGGTTTTAAAAGAAACCGGTGAAATGATTGGCCAGTGCGGCCTGACACTGCAAAATGCCGATGACAAGGAAGTTTTAGAGGTGGGCTATCTGTTTCAAAAAGCGTTTTGGCACAAGGGCTATGCCACAGAAGCCGCAATTGCCTGCAAAAATTATGCCTTTCAGGTGCTTGGGGCAAAAGAGGTATATTCTATAATCCGCGACAACAATCTTGCCTCACAGAACGTGGCAAAGCGCAACGGAATGAAAGTTTGCGGGCAAATTGTAAAGCATTATTACAATATGGATATGCCCCACCTGCTGTTTAAAACGGAAAAAAACTGCATTACAATTGACAATTGAACTCCGGTGTGGTATAAAAGGATTATAAAAATGAAATATGCCGGAGGTTCATAAAATGGCCATAAAACATATTCGCAGCAAGTGGAACGGCACCATGACCGACCGCGAGCGGTTTAACAGGCAAATGCATTATAAAAGCGTTGACAGATGCTTTAACATGGAATTTGGATATTGGGACGAAAACTTTGATCTTTGGGATATTTTTGTTGACAACGGAATTCGGTCAAACGAGCAGGCTGCAGAGTTTTTCTCTTTTGACCGTTTCGAAATTATCGGCGGCGTGTGCGACTTACATCCAGCCTTTGAAGAAAAAGTGATTGAAGACCGCGAAAGAACAGTAATTATGCAAAACACCGACGGTCTTTTAGCAGAGGTTACAAAGGGCTCGGCCTCCATTCCGCACTACATGAAATCTTCCATTGTCACTCCCGAAGACTGGAAAAGAGTGAAGGAAGAAAAATTTGTGCGCAACGACCCTGCAAGAAAAGTGGATATTGCAGCGCTGAAACAAAATCATCCTGCTGACCGCGATTATGCCTTAGGCGTTGACTGCGGCTCTATGATCGGCAGAATCCGCGACATGCTTACATTTGAAGGCACTGCCTATGCGTGCTACGATTATCCTGATATGGTGGAGGATATGGTGGAAACGCGCTGTGTGCTCATAGAAGACTTTTTAGACCAAGTGCTTCCTCATTTTGACTTTGATTTTGCTTCTGGCTGGGAGGATATCTGCTATAAAAACGGCCCGATTGTTTCTGTTAATTTCTTTAAAGAGGTGGTTATGCCCAGATATAAAAGAATTAACAAAAAACTGAAAGAATATGGCATTGACGTTTGGTATACGGACTGTGACGGAGATGTAAGGCCAATATTGCCGTATTTGCTGGAGGGCGGAATTAACTGCCTGTTCCCTTATGAGGTAAACAGCTGCGCACACCCGGCAGAGCTGTTAGACGAATATGGCCGTGACCTGATGATTATGGGCGGCATTGATAAAATGCAGTTAAAGGCGGGAAAAGACGCCATAAAAGATTATTTAAAAAGTGTCGAAAGACTGGTTGCCCGCGGGGGATATATTCCTTTTTGCGACCATCGCTGCCCTCCTGATGTTTCCGTTGAAAACTATTTATATTATCTTGATTTAAAAGAAAAAATGTTTGGTATGAAATGATATATGATTCTTCATATTACCGATGCAGCAAAATGCTGCATCGGTTTTTTTAGCTGTTTTATTTTTTGTTCAGTGCTAAATATTCCTTAGCTGTCGTGCCGGTTTGTTTTTTAAAGAATTTACAAAAATAAGACAGGTCCTGAAAACCAAGTCTTTCTGATATTTCACTTACCGTCATGGTATTGCTCAGCAGTAATTTTTTTGCATAATCTACCTTCACACCAATTTGGTATTGTACAGGGGAAAGCCCGGAATATTTTTTAAAGAGTCTTCTGAAGCAGCTAGTGCTTACATGACACATAGTAGCAATTTCTGCAATGCTTTTGTCAAAAGATATGTTGTTTTCAAGGTAAAGAATTCCTTTTGCAATCTGTGAAAATTCTTTTGAATTAATATTTTTTAATCTACGTGCGTCGCTTAATTCTGATAAAAACTTGTATAATATCGACTTTATCATGGCAAGTGACTGGACCGGCGAAAGATATAAGCTAATAATTTCTATAAACAATGTTTTATTGATCCCCTGTACATCTGATAGCTTCATAATATGGGAACAGAAAACAAATGGCATTCCACTTAAATCTGTGGTAGTAAATTCAATCAGCATAGATGATGTTTTCCCCTTAATCGTATGATGAAAAACCGTTTTATATTTTGCCCCCTGAGGAATATACACAATTTCGCCCTTTTTAACAAAAAATCGCTTATTGTTATCTAAGATATATTCTGCAGTGCAGTCTTCTACATATAAAAGAGCTGATGTAGGCCGCCCTGTATGAAACACCGTATCAAACACATGATTATTTTCCCAGCATTGGTTCATTGCAAAAACATTTATTATGTGATAATCAATTGAAATAAGCTGTTCCATTTTTACACAATTCATTTCATTCACCTCAGTTTTACTGTATCACAAGTTTTTCTGAAAATCAATCATAAAGAAGCGAAAAATACAATTTTCAGCGTGTAAAATACATTGTATTGTTGCTTTTATCACTATATAATACAGTTAAAAGGAGGTTTATTTATGTCAAAAATTAATGTTACAGTTTGGAATGAATTTATTCATGAAAAAAAAGAGGAGGCCATTACAAAAATATATCCTCAAGGAATTCACGGCGCAATTGCGCAAATTCTGCGAAGTGAGGAAACAATGCAAGTTAGAACTGCAACTCTTGATATGCCGGATCACGGGCTTTCAAATGAAGTTTTAAACAGCACCGACGTTTTAATCTGGTGGGGGCATATTGCCCACGAAAAAGTTTCTGATGTTGTGGCGGAGAGAGTGAAGCAACGGGTATTAGCCGGCATGGGACTGATTGTGCTCCACTCCGGACATTTATCCAAGCCGTTTGTGAAGTTAATGGGAACGTGCTGCCGCTCTAAGTGGCGTGAAAATGATGAAAAAGAACGAATTTGGATTATTGAGCCTTCTCACCCAATTTCGCGGAACCTGCCGGAATATATTGATCTGCCGCAAGAAGAAACGTATGGTGAACGATTTGATATACCAACACCTGATGAATTGGTGTTCATTAGCTGGTTTTCCGGTGGAGAGGTTTTCAGAAGCGGTTGTTGCTATAAGCGGGGACTTGGCAAAATATTTTATTTTCGTCCCGGACACGAAGCATACCCAACTTTTTATCGTAAAGATATCATTCAAATATTAAAAAATGCGATAGAATGGGCAAAACCTTCAAACGGACCGACCCCCTCTTTTGGATATTTTGATGCATTAGAAAATATATCCAATAAGTATGAAGACGCAGATGAAAGTGTGAAAAAACATGAAAACTTGTATAAACTGGAGGATGTATAATGGTAAATATTGGAATTATTGGAGTTGGAGGAATTGCTAACAGCACACACATTCCTCAGATTTTAGAAAGCAACGGCGGACAGCTATGCGCCATTTGCGACATTGATAAAAAACGACTGCGTCAAACAGGTAAAAAATATCATATTCCACCGGAACTTCAATTTGAAAACTACTTGGATTTAATCAACTGTGAAAAAGTGGATGCTGTGGAAATTTGTACACCGAATTATCTTCACGTAAAAATGGCACAAGATGCTATTGCCGCTGGTAAAGCGGTAAATGTTGAAAAACCGCTGTCGGTTAACTTTGGTGAGGCAAGTAAGTTAAACTCTTTTGCTGCCAATCCTACCGTGCCGAATATGATGTGCTTTTCTTACAGATTCATGCCTGCGGTGCGGTATGCAAAAGAAATTTTAGATAAAGGAATGCTTGGCAAAATTATTAGCGTAAATGTGGAGTATTTAAAATCCAGTGCCTTTTCAAAAGACCGTCGGTTAGAATGGCGTTTTATAAAAAAATATGCAGGAACTGGTGTTTTAGGTGATTTAGGCGTGCACTTGATTGATATGGCCCAGCTTTTAATTGGCGAAATGAAACGTGTATGTGCAACTTGCGGCATTGTTATAAAAGAACGTCCAAAAGAAGGCAGCAAGGAATTAGGAGCTGTTGAAACCGATGATTA
The DNA here is from genome assembly GCF_037235575.1 of Congzhengia sp. NCBI lineage: Bacteria > Bacillati > Bacillota > Clostridia > Eubacteriales > Oscillospiraceae > Congzhengia > Congzhengia sp. The sequence goes on from NZ_JAXUNN010000030.1 coordinate 189,066, forward strand.
TTGTAACTTTCTTGTTGATTTTGAAAACGGTGTTACTGGTACATTTTCCATCACAAGATGTGCAATCGGTCACAACAACACAATCAAATATCAAATATTCGGTACGAAGGGCGTAATTTCATTTGATTTAACCCGGACGGATATCTTACAGGTCTGTTTGGGCGAGATTGATACCGAAAGCTGTGGAATGCACGAGATTAAGGTTCCCAAAAGATTCTCTATTTCCCAGGAGCAAATGTTCATAGACTTGTTAAACGGTAAAGAATGTTCACTTTTACCCACCATTGCGGACGGTTTAAAATGTCAAAAGATTTTAGATGCATTGCTTTTATCCTCTGAAAACAAACAATGGGTTGATTTAATATAAAAACACTTAAAAAACGGCACCCCCGTTATTTTCGGGGGTGCCCAAATCTATATTGAGTATAATTATTTCACTTAATCACTCTATATATATTTCAATTTTTAACGCTATTTTGCGTACTCAACTGCTCTTGTTTCACGAATTACGTTAACTTTAATCTGCCCCGGATATTCCAGTTCATTTTCGATTTTCTTAACGATGTCGCGGGCAATGAGTGTGATGCTGTCGTCCTTAATATTTTCAGGACTAACCATTATTCTGACTTCTCTGCCAGCCTGGATTGCAAATGATTTTTCAACGCCCTCAAAGGAATTTGCGATTTCCTCAAGCTTTTCAAGCCGCTTTATGTACGATTCGATATTTTCTCTTCTTGCACCCGGCCGCGCTGCTGAAATTGCATCTGCCGCCTGAACGATAACTGCAACCACTGTGGTTGCTTCAATATCGCCGTGGTGCGCCATAATCGCGTGGACAATATCTTTGCTCTCTTTATATTTTTTCGCAAGGTCTGCACCAATGGTAACGTGTGAGCCTTCCATTTCGTGGTCGGCGGCCTTACCCAAATCGTGCAAAAGCCCTGCCCGTTTTGCCATGGTAATGTCGGCTCCCAGCTCGCCTGCAATAAGGCCTGCTATGTGGGACACCTCAATGGAATGTTTCAGCACATTTTGTCCATAGCTGGTGCGGAACCGCAGTTTGCCCAAAAGTTTAATAATTTCAGGATGCAGGCCGTGAACGCCGGTTTCAAACGTTGCATTTTCGCCCTCCTGCTTAATTTGTGTTTCAACTTCTTTTTTCGCCTTTTCATACATCTCCTCAATTCTTGCCGGGTGAATTCTGCCGTCAACAATGAGTTTTTCCAGCGATAGTCTTGCAATTTCACGCCTTACCGGGTCGAACCCTGAAAGGATAACCGCCTCCGGCGTATCGTCGATAATTAAATCAATTCCGGTGAGTGTTTCCAGCGTTCTGATGTTACGTCCCTCTCGGCCGATAATTCTGCCCTTCATTTCCTCATTGGGCAGGTTCACGACGGAAACAGTTGCTTCTGCAACATGGTCGGCCGCACATTTCTGAATGGCGCCCGCAATAATGTTTTTCGCTGTTTTTTCGGCGTTTTCTTTTGCCTGAGCTTCAATGTCTTTCACCATAATTGCCGCTTCGTGCTTCACTTCGTTTTCAAGCTTTTCCAGTAAATACTGTTTTGCTTCGTCTTTCGACAAACCGGCAAGCTGCTCTAACATGTTTAACTCTTTTTGTTTTATCTTTTCAATTTCTTCCCGCAGTGCATCAAGGTCTTTATCCTTTTTGCTTAAAGCTTCTTCTTTTTTCTCGATGGCATCTGTTTTTTTATCGAGATTTTCTTCCTTTTGCTGAATTCTCCGCTCCTGCCTTGAAATCTCGTTGCGCCTGTCTTTTATTTCCTTATCAAGCTCTTGTCTTGATTTATGGTTTTCTTCTTTTGCCTCTAAAATGGCTTCTTTTTTCTTGCTTTCGCCTTCTTTTTTGGCAGCTTCAATAATCCGTTTTGCTTCTGCTTCAGCAGAACCGATTTCTGCTTCGTCTTTCTTTTTTCTGGAAGCGTCGCCCATTTTAAATGCGATAACCCACGCAACAATAATCAAAACAAGTGCGGCAGCACATATTATGATTAGTGTTAAATCATTCATTTCCTATAACTTTACCTCCTTCTCCTATTATTGTTTAAAAAGCACTTTTATACTACCTTAATATAAAAACACACTTTTATTATACAATCTTTTTGGCAAACTGTCAATATTTTTCAATTATTTATTTCACGTCTGGCCCCTTGACCTGTGTTTTGATTTTCTATATAATGGATATGATAAAAGAAAAAGGAGGCGGGCGCAACGAAAATAAAGATGCCAAACACGGTGAACCGCATTATTAACACGTTCATAAAAAACGGATTTTTCGCCTATGCCGTCGGCGGCTGCGTTCGGGACAGCCTGTTAAATACAGTTCCATCAGACTGGGACATCTGCACCTCGGCACTTCCTGAAGACATGAAACGGCTGTTTCAAAAAACAGTTGACACGGGAATTCAGCACGGAACCGTCAGTATTTTATTAGACGGCGGAATTTTTGAGGTGACCACGTTCCGCTGTGACGGTGATTATAAAGACCACCGCCGGCCGGAGCATGTGACCTTTACAAAATCCATTACAGAGGATCTTGCCCGCCGGGATTTTACGGTGAACGCCATGGCATATAATGAAACAGAGGGATTTATTGACCCCTTTGGCGGCGCTAAGGATTTGAAAAACAAATGCATAAAATGTGTCGGCGACCCTGACACAAGGTTTTTAGAAGACGCACTCAGAATGCTGCGGGCTGTGCGCTTTGCTGCACAAAAAGATTTTAAAATTGAAGAAAAAACTCTGGCTTCCATTCAAAAAAACGCCGCTTTGGTTCAAAATTTAAGTGCGGAACGGGTGATTGCAGAGATTACAAAAATTTTGTTGTCTGACCATTTGGAACAAATAAAAACGCTTTATGATGTTGGAATTTTGCGGTTCATTATGCCTGAACTATGCAAATGCTTTAATACGCCCCAAAACATTAAATGGCACATTTATGACGTGGGAACCCACAGTTTAACGGCGGCACAGTTTTTGGAGAAAAAATCCTACCTTCGGTTCAGCGCTTTGATGCATGACTGGGGAAAGCCCGGTACAAAGGGAAAAAATCCTGATGGGAGCGACAGCTTTCGCAATCATGCGAAGTTAAGCGTCGCGCTTGCGGAGGATTTTTGTAACAGGTATAAGTTCAGCAACGCAGATAAAAGTAAAATACTGCGGCTGATAAAATTTCATGACAGACAGATTTTGCCGGAAAAAAAATATATTAAGCGCGCGGTAAATGACGTTGGGGACGACATTTTTTTAGACCTGATCAATTTAAAGAGGGCGGACTGCAAAGCACAGAATTTTGCGCTTACCGCTCCGCGCCTTGAAACATATGATGAAATTGAGCGGCTTTACCGTCAAATAAAAGAAGACAAGGAGTCTTTTTCATTAAAACATCTTGCAGTTAACGGCAATGATTTAAAAGCTTTAGGACTTGAAGGAAAACAAATTGGCAAGGCGTTATCCTTTTTGTTAGACCATGTGATTGACCACCCGAAAGACAACCAAAAAGAAATTTTATTGAAAAAAATAAAATAATAAATTCATTGCAGGCATAAAAGGCGTGATTTTCGTTAAATGAAACAAAACGCGCCTTTTTTGTATTAATTGAAATAACTTTTCGGTATAACCGAAATAATTATTTTTTATATTTAGAAGGGAGCTCTCTCATATATTGTTTAAACACTTTTGTAAAATAAGACATATTATGAAAGCCGCACATGAAAGCAGCTTCTTGCACGGTTTTGCCGCTTAGAATAAGCTCTGCTGCCCTTTTACAGCGATAATTATTGATATATTGAAATATCGTCTGCGCTGTTATTTTTTTAAATTCCCGCGATATACTATATTTATCCATTAAAACATTTTTTGATATTTCATCTAACGAAAGCGTTCTGTTATAGTTCTGTCTGATATAATTTATTGTTTGTCTAACCGTTTCCAGCGATTTTTTTTGCATTGATTTATTAACTTTTGAAATGTGATGTTCACACAATTCAATTAATATTTTCAAAACAATTTCTTTTGATTTGGCAACTCTGCAGATATCCCTATTATTGTTATATATTGTTTGTAAATTATTCAATAAGTCTATAAATGTTTTACTCTTAAAATGAGGTTCAAATAGAAAGGCCGTGTGATCTATATCCGCCTGTTCACAAAATTTTGTGTCAATAATAAGACAGGAATATTTTAAGTTATTTTCCGTTCCGGTATGGTGTATTACGTTTGAGTTCACTACTACAATATCGTTTGTAAGAAAATGATGTTTTTCCCCGTCCAGCAATACGGTTCCTTCACCTTCTTCACACACTTGAATTTCCAGATTTTCATGCCAATTTGCTTCATTGCTGCAATTTTCCGGTGTTCTTTCCAACCCAACGTAAAGTGTAAACGGCAAATTACTCTTAAAACCGAAATATTCTTCATATCGAGTATTCATCAATAAATGTTCCTTTCTGGTAATGAATTGCATTTTGCAATATAGTGTTATTTTTATCCAATATACGGCATTGTTCTTCTGTTAAAACTCCTATATACTTTCATTATAGAATGAATTAATAAATATAGCAATCATTTTAAACCATTTTTACGAACATTTTTAAGCCGAACGGAGAACAACATAGAAATGATCATAATAACTCAAATTTTTGGTATAGCGGCAATGATATTTCTTTTTATGCTTTATCAACAGCAAAATCGCAAGCATTTACTGGTATGCAAATTATGTGCTGATTTTTTTTGGTCGGTTCATTATTTATTTTTAGGGGCATACGGCGGAATGATACCAAACTTTGTAGGAATTTTCAGAGAACTCGTTTTTGTAAATAGAGAGAATAAAAAATGGGCAAATCATATAATTTGGCCGCTCGTCTTTATTATTCTGAATTGGGTACCGGGACTTATCACTTATAAAACTGCTGTTAATCTATTACCGATAACGGCATCTTCATGTGTTACTCTATCTCTGTGGTGTAAGAAACCGAAAATCACAAAAATAATATCCGTACCAGTATCAATTATGTTTATGATATATGACATTTTTGTACATTCATGGATTGGATTCATAAATGAAAGCATTGCGCTTTCTTCAATTATATTTTATTTTATAAAAGAAAAGAGGAATATTTAACATAATGCAAACAAAAAATTTATTTCTTCCTGATATTCATACGACAAAAGAACATAAAATAATAGAAAGCGGACCAATTCTTGATTATTCCAATATTTTAAGAGCTGACATATCATACGACATAAAGGAAAAAAGTAATTGTTTTGCGAAAGAAATTGAAAAAAACTTTTTATCAGATTTCAAAAAAAATGGGGATATGATGGTACATGTGTCCAGTTTTGCTTTTATAAAAAACGTGATATATATGACTTACTATGCAAGTCAAAACAATGAGGCGGAGGATCCAAAATATCATACTGCCCGTCTTGTATATTGTCCGGCAGATGATGTGGAAAATAAGACATATATAGACCTGCAAGCTGCTGGTGATACCTTTGGAGGGAAAACCGTTGATGCCGTATATGATACAATTTTAATGCATAAAGATGACGAAACAATCTATCTGATGTGGACAGCCATGCTATCGGGAAATTATTACAGACTATACCGTACTTTTAACACCTCTGAAAAAACATTCAGTGAAATAAAGATTAATAAACTTAAAATCGATGATTTAATTTGTGATTTTAGTTATTCCGGTATTCAAACGATATTTGCCGAAAAAAATTTAGGATATAAAAAAATGTATTCTGATATTGGCATTATGCAAAAAATTTCATCAAGAACGGAAAACGGCGAAGTTTATTATTACACAGGCGCATACAGCGGAGATCATACGTTTATTATAAAAAGCAAAGATTTGGAAACATGGGAGTTTGTTGCACAGCCTGATTTTGTTAATGAATCGAAATGGGAAAACGCCACCTATGTGAAGGATGATAAATGCTATTATTTTGTCAGACAAAAAGACGAGTCACCATATGGTTTTTTAACCGTTTATCATTTAAAAGAAAAAATATGGGAAAAACCGGTGCTGATAGAGGACTGTCAGTCACGGGCAGATTTTATTGAATATGGCAATCATTTATATCTGTTTCATGCACCCATTGACAGGGAACATATCGGCATTGTCCACATTAATTGCAACAACATTAAAGACAGCAGCATTGTGTTACAGGCAAAAATGAAGGAAAGCTGCTTTTATCCATTTGTTCAATATGGAAACGGTGCGTTATATATGTCATATACGGTAAACCGTCATCATATTAAATTAGCAAAATTCGACGCAAAAAATTACCTGAATGCATTATAATTTTTTAGCAAATCTGAAAAAAATTACGTTACTGCTTATGCTGTAATCCCCTTATCGCAGACAAAAAATTGAATACTCTGCAATAAGGGGATGGAGCAAATAGAAAAATATAATACTTTTCGTTTATTTAAACAAATTTTCTATTTGTGCTTCGCATTACGCTGTTTGCCTGCGTGCCGTTGTTATATCCTCTCGGTCTTACGCCAGGCTCGTAGAATGTAACAAACTTAATAGAGAAAATGTCGCACACAATATATCTGTTTTGCAGTTCCTCATACAGCACAACAAATCCTCTGCCAACGGAATATAAAATCCCCATTTTTTCCGTCATGGCCTGTGTTCCAATTAAAAATTCAATCATCACAAACTGGCCTAAGTTTTCCGATAAAATCTGCTGCATAGATCCCTGAAAGGCAGGAGTGTCAAAATCACCCTGGGGCGGTGTTGTAATGGTTCCTGACTGCTGGTTTTCCGGCGTTTCTGTCATTTCTGTCTGTGCCGGAACAATTTCCGGATCGTTGTTTTGCATCATCCTGTCTCTGGCAGAATCAGACATGGTATATGTAGTAGTCCCTGAACCAATGGTCATTCCAGACCGCTGCGGCGGCAGCATTGTTCCATTGCCGTCTATATGGCAGGTTTGACCGCCGGAGCAATTAAAAAAATTATTTCTTTCCATCATCGAAAACATCCTTTCTATTTTTGATTATGTCTGCGCATAAGCTTCCGTCGGGTTATAAAAACAATGGTTTCCAATTCTGATTACAAAAAAACCAACATCTGACGGAAAATTTGGTCTGCAGTTTGGTGAAAAAGGGTTGTAATACCACAGCGAAAATGCAACCGTTCCGATTTTGTTTCCTGCAATTGCCCAGTTTGCAATATCATAGTGAATTTGTTCCGGCCGCATATTATAAATGTTTTGCGGATTATATCTTCCGCCAATGGTTTCCCGCAGGCAGTCGAACTGCCCCGGCTGGTATAACACATCCCGTAATCCATTGTTTACTCTGCCGTATTCTCCATATCCTACTGTAGCCCTGTTCATAATCACAGTTGCAACAGCTTTCATTCCTGTGTCTCCTTCGCCTCCGGCTTCGCACAAAATCGTCCGTGCCAAAAGCTCTACATCAGAAAATGCCATAACACTCCCCTCCGCCTTCTAACGTCTGCTTCCATTATATGTAATGAAAACAATAAAGTGACAAAAAAAAGAAGTGGAAATTAATAACCACTTCCGTTTCAGTCATTACTGTAATATAAAACTTTTGGTTTCTGCCACTGTTTTTGCAAAGTGAATACATCCGGCTGTTTCAAGCTCACGCCTGCTCCCATAGCCATATAGCACGCCCAGGACCTCCACATGGTTTTGATGCGCTCCTTTTACATCATTTTCTCTGTCGCCCACCATTAAAATTCTGTCTTTATGAAATCCGTTTTGGGTGATCACATAGTCAATAATATCTGCTTTTTCATTTCTCGTTTCGTCCATGGTAGCCCCGGCCAAATAATCAAAATATGGTGCTATCCCAATTCGTTTTACAATTTGCTCTGCAAATTTCAGCGGTTTTGAGGTGGCAAGGCACACCGTCATTTGATTTTCTTTTAATGCTTTTAACATTTGGTCAATTCCGTCATACATAGAAAGCTGATAAATTCCTTTTTTGACAAAATTCTCCCTGTATTTCACTAAAGCCAACTCTGCGTTTTCTTCGCTCATCTGATAATATTTCATAAATGCCTGAACCAAAGGCGGCCCTAAAAACAGGCTCAGCTTTTCGTCGTCAGTTTCTTCTATGTCAAAAAAGTTCAACGCATACCGTATTGAGTTAAAAATGCCTTCTTTTGAGTCCGTCAGTGTTCCGTCCAAATCAAAAAATATGATATCCCTGCCCTGCATGTTTTTCCTCTTTTCTGCATAAATTTAATTTATTTTATCATATTTTACTTTAAATTTCAAATAGTTTATGGTATAATAATAGTAAAAGAAGAAAAGTTATCCACAGTTTTTTTGTGTATAAACTGTTATCTGTTATGTAATTGCCTGTTCATTATTTTACAAATTACATTTTTTTACATATTGTGCAGAAAGACCTGTGAATAGTCTAAATTTATACACAGATTGAGAACATACTTATCCATAAGCCTTTTTCGCGAAATACAGCCTTTAAACGAGGTTTTCCACAGAATTAACAGACACTACTACTATAACTACTAAAATATTATATATTTTTTTAATATAACGGAGGATTTTTTGAAGATGAATTTAAAATGCAAACGAACCGATTTGATTGAGGCTGTGAATATTGTAGAAAAAGCCGTTCCCGTTAAAACGACGCTGCCCATTATGGAGGGGATCTATTTAGAAGCCAAGGACGATTGTTTTCATTTAGTCGGCAATAACATGGATTTAGGGCTGGAATGTGTCATTCCTGCCGAAGTGAAAGAAAAAGGCATGGTTGTAGTGAAAGCAAACCTGTTCAGCGTGGCAGTGAAAAAGTTGCCTGATTTTGAAGAAGACGTTTATTTAGAGGTTGATGACAAGGAACAAATTAAAATTGCCTGCGGCAACGCAAAATTTGATTTTGCCACCGCTTCAGCAGAAGACTTTCCCCTGCTTCCGTTAGTGGAAGATGAAAATTGTTTTGAGATAAAAGAAACATATTTAAAGAATATGGTGCGCCAGACGGTTTATGCCATCAGCACCAAAGAGGACAAGCCCGTATTAACCGGCGTTTATTTTGACATTTCAGACGGAACCATTCACGTGGTAGGTTGCGACGGATATCGGGTGGCAATTCGGAAAGAAGAAATAGACACAGACAAGGAAATTAAATTTATTTTGCCGGGAAAAAATGCAAAAGAGCTTTTGTCCATTATCGGCGACAGTGAAGATTATATTCAGATTTCCCTGTCGAAAAACAACGTAAAAATGTCTTTGAAAAACTGCACCTTTGTTTCCAGAATTATTGACGGGGAATATTTAAACTATAAATCGGTTGCTGACCACAAAAACAACCTTGTAATTGAGGTGGAAACAAAGAAAATTTTGAATTCCATCGACAGGGCGGCGATGATTGTCAGTGAATCGGCCAAATCCTATGTTCTGTTAAACATTGAAGACGACAGTGTGTTTATCAACTGCGAAAGCGTTATGGGAAAAGTGAACGATAAGTTCAGTGTGAACATGATTGGCGAACCCATGCAAATTGCATTTAATCCACGATATTTAATTGACGCATTTAAAAATGTAGACGATGAAACGGTGAAATTCAGTTTTTCTACACCGGTTACGCCAACGGTTATCAGTCCTGTTGAGGGCGACCGTTTTACCTATATTGTTTTGCCCGTCCGCATGAAATGATTACTGTAAAAGAAACCATTGTAGTTGAAGGCGCTTATGACAAAATAAAACTCAATTCTGTTGTGAACGCAAATGTGTTGGTAACCGGCGGATTTTGTATTTTTAAAAATAAGGAAATGCAGCGTTTGATGAAACGGCTTGCACAGAAAGACGGTATTGTAGTGCTTACAGATTCTGACAGGGCAGGCTTTTTAATCCGCAATTTTATCAAAAGCTGTACAGCCGGTGAAACGGTTTATCATGCGTTTATACCGGAATTAAAAGGGAAAGAAAAGAGAAAAACAGAACCTGGAAAGGAAGGGCTTTTGGGCGTTGAAGGAATGGAAGCAGACGTTATTATCGGTGCTTTGCAGCGCTCGGGCGCTACCCTTTTTGGAGAAACCAAATTTGATTGTAAAAATGAAATTACAAAGCTGGACCTTTACCGGGCCGGCTTTTATGGAAAAGAAAACAGCAAATTGAAGCGGGAAGAATTTTTAAAGCAAAACGGCCTTCCAACAAAAATATCGGCAAACATGCTGGTTGATGTGTTAAATTTACTGTTTCACAAAGAAGATTTAGAATTATTTTAAGATTTCCTCAATATATTGAGTTATATCAATATATTGAGGTGTTTTTTTTATGAAGAATTGTTATATAACTGCTGCAGAGAAATTTTCAAAATTTGATTTGCTTTTGTTTCGCTGTTTTGGTTGCAAAAGATTATTTAGAAAAAATATGGTCAGTAAAAATGGTTTGAACGTAATTAAAATACCATTGCCGCCAAAGATGAAAGAAAAACAAAAAAAACGTTATTTTACAAGGATTTGTGCATATTTACACGATATGGATGTACAAACGATTTGTGTACAAAATATACAAGATCATTTACTGCAGTATTATTTGCGGTGTGAATTTCAAATTATGAAAGGAAGCGCCGTTTTCTATGAAATGTTTCAAGACTTTTTAACCTATTTTGCTGAAAAAAAAGGATATCATTTAAATGAATGTGATCTGGTTTTGATATCAAACAATCCAAAAGAAGTAAAAAAATACATGTTAAAATGCGTTCGGATTGTAAAGGCAATCAGCGTATATACAACAAATCCGGGAAAATTTGAGAATTTAGCAAATGAATTCCGAGAAAAATACGGTATTTTTATTCATATCAAGGGTAAAAATGATAAGGTGAAAAAATATAATAAGATTTACATTAACTGCGAGGCAGACAGAATTGTAGACGAAGGATTTTTTCAATCTGTAAATCTTATTGATATTTATAAAATTTATAAGGGCGGATTCAGTGAAATTTTATTATCGTATAAGACAAATGAGGAGGAATTTTTAAAGGAAAACAGAGTGATAAAAAATTTATCTTTCACAGAGTTTTATTTTAAAATTCAACAGACAAATATCGACAAAATAACAATTCCGGTCTTTTTAAAAGATAAAAATTATAAAATTGTGAATATCAGAAAATAATGATTGACAAATCGTTGTTTTTCACTTATAATATCTTAGTAAAAGTTGCTTATCCGCCCATAGATAAGTATGAATGTTATTTTATGTGGGAAGAAAGGCAGAATGAAAATGGATAAAGAGATTGTACTTACCTATAATAGACTGAAAGAGCTTGAGGCAGAGCTTGAATATTTAAAAACAGAAAAAAGAAAAGAAGTTTCAGAAAAAATTAAAGTGGCAAGAGGCTTTGGAGACCTTTCTGAAAATGCGGAATATGATGAAGCAAAAAAAGAACAGGGCGAAGTGGAAGTTAAAATTGTGAACCTTGAAAAAATGCTGAAAAATGCAAAGGTGATTGACGAGGACGAAATTGACACCAGCAAGGTTGCCGTCGGAACAAAGGTCAAGATTTATGATATGGATTTTGAAGAAGAAGTTTCTTATGAAATTGTGGGATCTACCGAAGCGTCGCCGGACCAGAACAAAATATCTGATGAATCCCCTCTGGGAAGGGCTTTAATCGGTGCAAAACCGGAAGAAGTGGTAACGGTGGAATCTCCCAACGGTGAATATCAGGTTAAAATTTTAGAAATTTCTAAGTAAACAATATTTTTTTAGAGAGACAATGTTGTCTCTCTTTTTTTTGTTTCACGTGAAACATTCTTTTCTGATAAAACGATTGAAATGCAGATCAAACAATGGTATAATAATAATTACAATCTTAAAAAGAAAGGTATTTTACAAAAATGGGAAAAGTCATCGTAATTGCCAATCAGAAAGGCGGCGTGGGAAAAACAACAACTTCCGTCAATCTTAGCGCATATTTGGGCGATTTAAAGAAAAAAGTGCTGTTGATTGATAGTGATCCCCAGGGGAATGCTACCAGCGGCTTTGGAATTGACAAGGATCGTGTGGATCATTCGTTATATGATGTTTATATCAATGAAATTCAGTTGAAAGACGCAATTATAGAAACAAAATATAAAAATTTGTGGGTTTGCCCGTCTAATGTGAATCTTGCAGGTGCCGAAATTGAACTGGTTGCTTTTAAAAAGCGGGAATTTTTGCTTCAAAGCGCCTTGGAACAAATCAAAAATGAGTTTGATTTTATTTTGATTGACTGCCCTCCTTCTTTAGGACTTTTAACGTTAAATGCGTTTGCCGCGGCAGAAAGTGTGATAATTCCCATTCAATGTGAATATTATGCGTTAGAGGGGCTTGGCCAGCTGACAAACACAATATCTTCTTTAAAGCAGAATATTAATGAGCAGCTTGAAATTGAAGGGATTTTGCTGACCATGTTTGACAAGCGCACAAATTTATCTGCTTTGGTATATGATGAGGTAAAAAAATTCTTTCCGGAAAAGATTTTTAAAACCGTAATACCGAGAAATGTGCGGTTGAGTGAAGCGCCAAGCTTTGGGGAACCAATTTTATCGTATGATAAGTTTTCAAAAGGGGCGTTTGCATATAAAGCGCTGGCAAAGGAAGTAATTAAGAAAAATGTGCAGGAGGCATAAATAGATGGCAAAACGGGGACTTGGCAGAGGGTTAGACGCGCTGCTCAGCGCAGAAAGCGTTGTTGAAACTACTACAGAGCGGGAAAAAGATGTTAAAATTATTAAAATAACGCAGATTGAGCCGAACAAGACACAGCCGCGTTCTGATTTTGATGAGGAAAAGTTGAATAGTCTGGCAGACTCTATTTTAGAATATGGCGTATTGCAGCCAATTGTTGTAAAGCTGAATTCAAACGGATTTTATACGATTATTGCCGGAGAACGCAGATGGCGGGCGGCAAGAATTGCAAAGCTGAAAGAAATTCCTGCAATTGTGAAAAATTTTGATGAAAAAAGTGAAAAAGAAGTAGCTCTCATTGAAAATTTACAGCGTGAGAACCTAAACGCAGTTGAAGAAGCATTGGGGATTAAAGAACTGATGGATGTTTATGGTCTGACGCAGGAGGACGTTTCAAAAAAAATCGGCAAAAGCCGGTCTGCAGTGGCAAACAGCGTGCGATTACTAAATTTGCCGGACAGTATTAAGGCGTTTATAAAAGATGGCGTACTTTCTATGGGACACGCAAGGTCAATTCTGGCTTTAGAGAATGAGAAGCTCATGAATATGGTGGCGACAAAAATTATACAGGAAGATTTCAGCGTACGTCAGACGGAAAACTATATTAAGTCGCTTCTTGTTGAAAAAAAGACGAAAACAGTTTCAAAAGAGGAAGAAGAGCTGATTCGGTATATAAAAAGTCTGGAAGAATCTCTTTCTTCTGACTTGGGTACAAAAATCAGAATTGTGAATAAAAAAAATAAAGGTAGAATTGAAATTCCTTATTCTTCTGCGGAAGATTTTGAAAGAATTATACAATTAATTAAGAAATAACAAAAAATGGGATTTTAAAATATTATCTAAATTCTAATTTCAGAGGATTACTAATACCTAATACATATTTTAAACAAAAACAGTTTAAAGTGCAAATTTGGCGTTCTGATAAGGTTGAGGGGAATAAGCAAATGAATATTTTGGGAAACGATGTGTCTACAACATTAATTTTAACCTATGCAATTTATATTTCTGTACTTTCCATTTTTATTGCCATTGCGAGTGTTGTTGTGGCGGTTCGGACAAACGGTAAACTGAAACGTGTTTTAAAGGATAAGGCAGGAAAGGATATTACGGAATCAATTGTTAGCTATTATAAAAAATGCAATGAAATTGCAGGATATTTTAAAAGCTACGAAGAAAAAATAAATTATTTGGAGCGGCAGGATTCCGCCTGTGTGAAAAAAATTGGTTTGGTAAAATATGACGCTTTTCATGAAAATAAATCGAAGTTAAGCTTTGCTGTGGCGCTGTTAGATGAACGGGACACGGGATTTGTATTAAATGGAATGTATGTCCGCGGGCAGACTGTGACCTATTTAAAGCCTGTTGTTGAAGGACTTTCCGATTATGAATTGACAGAAGAAGAAATTGAGGCCATTAACAGTGCAAGAATGCAGTATGAAGAAAAAATGAAACAAAAATAATGTTTCACGTGAAACATAAAGAGACCCCACCGATAAGATGGGGCCTCTTTTTATTAGATTAATTCACAAATATTGTTAGAAAATTCAATGGGGTCGTCTACAGTTAAGCCTTCAATGAGAAGTGCGCTGCCATATAAAACGTCGGCATATTTTTTCAGCTTCTCTTTGTCAGAAGCAAACAGTTCCTTAATTTTTTCAAACACCGGGTGGTCAACGTTAATTTCCAGAACCCGCTCTGCTTTCACCTTTTGGTCTGCCGGCATGGAATTAAGCACCTTTTCCATTTCAATGGAAAGCTCGCCGCCGCTGGTAATGCACACCGGGTGAGATTTTAACCGGGTTGAAGCTTTCACGTCTTTCACTTTGTCGCCCAATGCATCTTTCATAAAGAGAAAAATTTCTTTGTTTTCTTCGCTTTCTTCCTGCTTTGCTTCTGTTTCAAAGCCTAAATCGCCGGATGATACCGATTTAAATTCTTTTTCTTCATATTTGCCCAGCATTTTAATTGCAAATTCGTCAATATCGTCGGTAAAGCAGAGAATGTCATATCCCTTGTCTTTTACCAGCTCTGTCTGGGGCAGCTTTTCAATTTTCTCGTTGCTTTCTCCACAGGCATAGTAAATGAATTTCTGGTCTTCCGGCTTTTTTTCAATGTATTCTTTTAAAGAAACCAGTTTCTTTTCTTTGATGGAATAGAACAAAATTAAATCCTGAACAAGCTCCTTCTCCCGGCCAAATTCGTTATAAACAGAGAACTTTAGCTGGCGGCCAAAACCGGAATAAAACTTTTCATACGTTTCCCGGTCGTCTTTCATCAGCTTTATTAGCTCGCTCTTGATTTTTTTCTGCAAATTTTTTGCAATAATTTGAAGCTGACGGTCGTGCTGCAGCATTTCCCTGGAAATGTTCAAAGAGAGGTCGGCAGAATCCACAAGTCCCTTCACAAAGCTAAAACAGTCGGGAAGTAAATCTGCACACTTGTCCATAATTAAAACGCCGTTGGCGTAAAGGGCAAGGCCCTTTTCAAAATCTTTTGAATAGTAGTCGTAAGGCGCCCTGGCAGGCAGGAACATCAGCGCCTTGTAGCTGGTAATGCCGTCTGCGCTGGTATGAATCACAGCGGCAGGATTGTCATAGTCAAAGAACTTTTCTTTATAAAAGTTGTTATAATCTTCGTCCTTCAGCTCTGATTTATTCTTCCTCCAAATAGGTACCATGGAGTTTAAGGTTTCATCTTCAAAATAATCCTCATATTCCGGCGTTTTGCCCTCACCCTCTGTTCCCGGTTTTGGACGGCTTTTCTTCACCATCATTTTAATGGGGTAACGAATGTAGTCGGAATATTTTTTGATGATGCGCCTGATGGTATATTCACTTAAAAATTCGTCGTAATTTTCTTCGTCGGCATTGGGTTTTAAAGTAAGTATAATTTTGGTTCCAACCTCGTCTTTTGCAGATTTGGTAACGGTATAGCCGTCGGCACCCTCAGACTCCCATTTGTATGCGTCTTCCTCACCGTATTTTTTACTAATGACAGTAACCTTGTCCGCTACCATGAACGCGGAATAAAAGCCAACGCCAAACTGGCCGATAATATCGTGGTCTTCCTCATGCTCCAAATCGGATTTAAAATCAAACGAACCGCTTTTGGCAATGGTTCCTAAATTCTCCTCCAGCTCTTCTTTGGACATGCCGATACCGGTATCTGAAATGGTCAGCGTACGGTTTTTTTCGTCTGTTTCGATCCGGATATAATAATCATCTTTATTAAAGGTAATGTTATCGTCCGTCAGGGCGATATAATAGAGTTTGTCGATAGAGTCACTGGCATTGGACACTAATTCCCGCAGAAAAATTTCCTTATGAGTGTAGATGGAATGAATCATCATGTCTAAAAGCCGCTTCGACTCTGACTTAAATGCTTTTTTCGCCATCTTGAAAACCTCCAAAAAAAATATAATTAGCACTCTCGAACTCCGAGTGCTAATTATATTTTAACATTTTCACTTTATTTGTCAATAGCTTTTAGCAATGTTTTAATAATCTGTTAAAAAAGTGAAAAAATATTACAACTTATAGATAAAAATCATGATTGCCAATTCTTCTGAAAAATGTTCGGTTGTTAATAATCCAAGAGCTTGTGGCAATTCTCGGATTTAAAAAATACAGGCTTTCCGATGCATAGTTTTCACCTCGCAAAGCGCGCTTCGCGGCTACAACGCTGTCACCCAATGGCGTATTGTAAATTGTGCCGTTCAAAATGGGGGTGAACTGAACGCCGTAATTCCTGTCAAAAATTACATCATAAATGTTATTTGCAAAAAGCGGGCTTTTCACGCGGTTTAATACCACATTTGCCACAGCAATTTTTCCAATCATGGGTTCTCCCTGGCTTTCGGCGTTCACAATTCTAGAAAGCCAGTAAATGTCGTTGTCGGTATATCCCCTGTCCCCAATCATGGAGGCGGGCACTGTAACGCCCTGCGCCGTAATGTTCACCGTATAGGTGGAGGCATTCCAGCCCACCTTTGTGCTCAGTGTTTCCGCCACAAACCGCACCGGAACATAAAACCGGTCGGCCTTAATGACAGACGCCGTGTCCATTGTCACATTTTTTCCGTTTACCACCGCTGTCTTGTTATTTTTCTTTAACACGATTGTTGTATTTTTCCGTGTGATGGTCGCAGTAGATGATTTCTCATTCCAGTCAATTCTGTCTGCCCGCAGGGCTTCAGTTATGGCGCGGATGGGCACCATTGTGTAGCCCCCCTCCAAGTAGCCGGGGGTGTCAGATTTTATATAGTTTCCGTTCACGGTCAGACAAACGGGCGTCTCAAACAGTGTGTCGTTTGCATTCGCAACTGTTCTTGAATTTTCAAACATTGTGCTGGACAATAGGATGAAAACAAGCGCAAGAATAAATTTCTTCATAAATTAACAAAAACCTCCCTTGCGCATCACTCGTTTTCCAGTATAATGGATATTCTGCATAAAATCAATGCAAAATTTCTGGAAAGACGGTAAAATCAAGGAAGGTTTTTATAATTATTCTTTTGTAAACACGGTGTTTTGAATGAACGACTGCACAACGCTGTCGTTTATATCCACATAAACAGACAGGGTTACGTCATACCCTTTCACGTGGCCCATATACTGCGTTTTGCCATAGTCCGGCATGCTTACCCCATAAAACGCAATTCCGTTTACCGTAATGGGGCTAACCTCAGATGCAGTTCCTTTTGCGGCAATGTCCTTTGCCTTTTGCGCAACCTCCTGTTCAGAGGTGCCGGTTTCATAATACGTTACGTCCAAATAGGTCTGACTGTCGTCGTAAACAGTGAAGAACCCGGCGTCGCTGTTAATACTTCTATCCTCGGCTTTAATCCCTTGAGGGAGCACAGTGGAAAAGTATTCTTCAAAATTATATTTAATGTTATTTCCCTCCGGCGACGTAGAAACCTGGGAGTTCAACCCGGACAGGTTTTCTTCCTGCGCACCCTGGGAGGGTGTGCCGCCGCTTTCTTTTTTACATGCGGCAAACGAAAGGCTCAAAGCCAAAGCAATGGCAATGCATATTATTTTTTTCATTTTTTGTAGTTCCTTTCTTATTTTTTCTTTTCTCATTATAAAGAAAATATGAAAAAAAATCAATGTTTTTTTAAAATATTAATAAATTGTTGCAATTTCCTTCAAAATTTCATGGTGACAGCCTGCGGTGGCCGCTAAAATATCACAGTTTGAAAAAATATTGATGTCGCCGCCTGAAAAATTTGTGATAATCCCACCGGCTTCCTGCAAAATTAAAGAACCTGCGGCAAAGTCCCATGGCTTTAAGTTTTGCTCGAAATAGCCGTCTGTGCGGCCTGCCGCAACAAAGCATAAATCTAGTGCGGCACTGCCGCTTCTGCGTATATCCTGCGCTTTTAAAAAGACGTGTTTCAATAATTTAAACAGCTTGTCCGCCCGCTCTTTTTCATAGGGGGAGGTGCCTATGGAAATCAGTGCATCTGAGAGCGCAGCGGCGCCGGACACGTGAATGGGGATTCCGTTCAAATAAGCCCCACGGCCGCGTTCTGCGGTGAACAGCTCTTCAGAAAACGGATTATAAACCACACCCTTTGTGACAACGCCGTTTTCAACAAGCGCTAAGGACACCGCACTCATTTGATAGTCGTGAATGAGGTTTGTCGTCCCGTCTACAGGGTCTAACACAAACACCGCTTTGCTGCGGTCAAATGAGCTGGTTTTATCCTCCTCGCCTAAAAAGTCAGCTTCAGGAAACTGTATTTTCAGCTGTTGCTTAATTTCGTTCTGCACGCTCAAATCTACAGCGGTTACAAAATCCGCTGCACCTTTTTCTGTAATTTTTCCGGCCTGGCTGCGGTCTAAAATTATGTCTTTTACAGAAGTGACGATTTTAATTAATGTTTCCACGTTTTTATGCTCCTTTTCTTTTTTTCAATTATATAGGAAGAAAGTAAGCCTGTCAACGAAAAGGGTCAAAAATTTTTTCAAAATTTGCAAAAAAAGCTTGACTTATAAAATGAACTGTGGTAGTATAATAAAATGCATTATAATCTCAAAATGGTATATTATGCATTAAATTCGGCAGTTGTGACTGCCGGGGGGTTAAAACTGTATTTTTGTAATATGACAATACATAAATTTAACCTTTGTAATCCTGAGTTTCGCGGATAAGGCTCGGATAAAAATTTGAATGAGGTGGTTGAGCTTATGGTACATCCGATTCAGTTGGGCAGAAATCAGAGAATGAGTTATGCCAAAATCGATGAGGTATTGGAAATGCCAAACCTGATTGAGGTGCAGAAAAACTCATATAACTGGTTCTTGGAGGAAGGCTTGAAAGAAGTCTTGCGCGACATCTCTCCCATCACCGATTATACAGGAAATCTGATTTTAGAGTTTATTGACTATAAACTTGAAACAAACAGAATCAAATATTCTGTGGAAGAGTGTAAGGAAAGAGACACAAATTATGCGGCACCGCTCAAAGCAAAGGTGCGTCTGATTAACAAGGAAACGGGTGAGGTCAAAGAACAGGAAATATTCATGGGTGATTTCCCGCTGATGACGGAACAGGGTACCTTTATTATCAACGGCGCTGAGAGGGTTATTGTCAGCCAGCTGGTGCGCTCGCCCGGAATTTATTATGCCATGGAGCATGATAAAACAGGAAAAGAGCTCTATTCCTCAACTGTAATTCCCTATCGGGGAGCCTGGCTTGAATATGAAAACGACGTAAACGATGTTTTGTCAGTGCGTATTGACAGAACAAGAAAAATTCCCATCACCGTGTTAATCCGGGCGCTGGGAGTTGAAACAGACGGCGAAATTCTGGATTTGTTTGGCGAAACCGAAGCTCTTTTAAATACATTGGAAAAAAGCAGTGCAATTCAGTCGTCAGACGATGCACTGATTGAAATTTATAAAAAGCTCCGCCCGGGGGAGCCTCCCACGGTGGAAAGCTCAAAAAGCCTGCTGTTTGGCCTGCTATTTGATCCGAAACGTTACGATTTGGCCGGTGTTGGACGGTATAAGTTTAACAAAAAGCTTGCCATCAGCGCAAGAATTGCCAATCAGGTAGCCAAAGAACCCATTGCCAACCCCGAAACCGGCGAAGTGATGATTGATGCCGGGCAGTTTATTTCAAGGACTGCGGCGGAGGACATTGAAAAGGCCGGCGTGAACCGCGTTATTTTAGACGTAAACGGCGCACCCGTTGTTGTGTTCTCAAACGGCATGGTAGACCTTAACGATTATATCTCATTTGACGCTTCTGATATTACGCACGAAAAGGTCAGCAAAAAGGTTTTAGACGAAATCTTAGAGAATTTTGAGTCGGAAGAAGAAATAAAAGACCAGCTGCAAAGAAGGCTCGACGAGCTGGTTCCGAAACATATTATTATCGACGATATTATGGCGTCCATCAACTATCAGATTGGACTGTTATATGGCATTGGAACAACCGACGACATTGACCATTTGGGCAACCGCCGGCTGCGCTGTGTAGGTGAGCTGCTGCAGAACCAGTTTAGGATTGGCCTTTCCAGAATGGAGCGTGTTGTCCGCGAGAGAATGACCATTCAGGACCTGG
The DNA here is from genome assembly GCF_037235575.1 of Congzhengia sp. Lineage (NCBI taxonomy): Bacteria > Bacillati > Bacillota > Clostridia > Eubacteriales > Oscillospiraceae > Congzhengia > Congzhengia sp. The sequence continues at coordinate 209,361 of NZ_JAXUNN010000030.1, forward strand.
ATATTGTAACGCCCCAGGTGCTGATTAATATCCGCCCCATTGTGGCAACCATAAAAGAATTTTTTGGCTCGTCCCAGCTGTCCCAGTTCATGGACCAGTTAAACCCGCTCTCTGAGCTGACACATAAAAGAAGGCTTTCGGCTTTGGGGCCGGGCGGTTTATCCCGTGAGCGTGCGGGCTTCGAGGTCCGCGACGTGCACTATTCCCACTATTCGAGAATGTGCCCCATTGAAACACCGGAAGGCCCGAACATCGGCCTGATTTCTTCCCTGGCAACCTATGCAAGAATTAATGAGCATGGGTTTATTGAAGCACCCTACAGAAAGGTTGACAAGGAAAAGGGCATTGTAACAGATGTGATTGAATATATGACGGCGGACGTAGAGGACGAATATATTGTAGCCCAGGCCAACGAACCGCTGGACGAAGAAGGGCATTTTCTGACGAAAAAGGCCACCGTCCGCTACCGCGATGAGATTTTGGAAGTGGAAGTGGGCAAGGTTGACTATATGGACGTATCGCCCAAACAGGTGGTTTCGGTTGCTACGGCCATGATACCATTTTTGGAAAACGACGACGCAAACCGTGCCTTAATGGGCGCCAACATGCAGCGCCAGGCGGTTCCGCTTCTGCGCACCGATTCCCCCATTGTGGGAACGGGTATGGAATTCCAGGCGGCAAGAGACTCCGGCGTGGTTGTTTTGGCAAAAGAAGACGGCGTGGTTTCTAAAGTAAGCGCCGACGAGATTGTAATTAAAGAAGATAACGGAAATTCTCATAAATATAAACTGATTAAATTTACCCGTTCCAACCAGGGAACCTGCATCAACCAAAAACCCATTGTTTCCGCTGGTGAAAAGGTGAAAAAGGGCGACATCATTGCAGACGGCCCGTCTACCAACAACGGCGAAATTGCGCTGGGCCGCAACATTTTAATTGGTTTCATGACCTGGGAAGGTTATAACTACGAGGACGCAATGCTCATCAATGAAAAACTTGTTCGTGATGACATTTTAACCTCCATCCATATAGAAGAATATGAGTGTGAAGCACGAGACACCAAGCTGGGTGCGGAAGAAATTACCCGCGACATTCCCAACGTAGGCGAGGACGCACTAAAAGATTTAAATGAGCGCGGCATTATCCGCGTGGGCGCAGAAGTCCGTTCGGGTGACATTTTAGTGGGTAAGGTTACGCCAAAGGGCGAAACAGAACTCACGGCGGAAGAACGTCTGCTCCGTGCAATTTTTGGCGAAAAAGCAAGGGAAGTGCGCGACACATCGCTGCGGGTTCCCCACGGTGAAGCAGGTATCATTGTAGATGTTATCACCTTTGACCGGGACAAGGGCGACGAGCTCCCTCCCGGCGTAAATCAGCTGGTTCGGTGCTATATTGCACAGAAACGTAAAATCTCTGTGGGCGACAAAATGGCTGGCCGCCACGGTAACAAGGGTGTTATCTCCAGAATTCTTCCGGAAGAAGACATGCCGTTTTTACCGGATGGCACACCTTTGGAAATTGTGTTAAACCCGCTGGGCGTTCCGTCCCGAATGAACATTGGTCAGGTTTTAGAGGTTCACCTGGGCCGCGCGGCCAAAGAGCTTGGCTGGAAAATTGCCACCCCTGTTTTAGACGGCGCCACAGAAGAAGATATTATGGCAACACTAATTGAGGCGGGGCTGGACACAGACGGCAAAACAGTGCTTTACGACGGCAGAACCGGCGAACCGTTTGATAACCGGGTAACCGTAGGCATTATGTATATCTTAAAATTGTGCCACTTGGTTGACGACAAAATCCACGCACGTTCCACCGGCCCATATTCATTGGTTACGCAGCAGCCTTTGGGCGGTAAAGCCCAGTTCGGCGGACAGCGGTTTGGTGAAATGGAAGTTTGGGCGCTGGAAGCTTACGGTGCGGCATATACATTGCAGGAAATTCTAACAGTGAAATCGGACGATATAGTTGGACGTGTGAAAACGTATGAGGCCATTGTGAAAGGAGACAGCGTTCCCCAGCCGGGAATTCCGGAATCGTTTAAGGTTTTGATTAAGGAACTTCAGAGCTTGTGTCTTGACATGAGGGTGTTAGACGAAGGCGGCAACGAGGTGACCTTGAAAGACTCCTCTGAGGAGGAAGAAGAGGCGAACCTGGGTATGACCGTAAGGGACGACAAAGCGTTTATCAACCTCGACATGGACGACGAGGAAGAAAGCACCGAGGAAGCGGAAGAGGAATTAGACGGTGTGGACATTGAGGAAGATGAAACCCTTTTCATTGAGGAAGAAGAGGAAACGGTAAGCGAAGAGGATGATTTTGAAGACGAGTTTGATGACGAAGATGATGATTCAGGCTTCTTCGACGACGAGTCGGATCTTTTGTAAAAACGCTGAATCAAATTCTTGTAAATGGAGATGAGACGATTGTCAGAAAACACATTTGATGCAATAAAAATAGGTCTCGCATCGCCGGATATGATCAGAAGTTGGTCCCACGGTGAGGTAAAAAAGCCGGAGACAATCAACTACAGAACGCTAAAGCCGGAACGCGACGGCCTGTTCTGCGAGCGTATCTTTGGCCCAACAAAGGACTGGGAGTGCCACTGCGGTAAATATAAACGAATTCGTCACAAGGGAATTGTCTGCGACCGCTGCGGCGTTGAAGTAACCCGTGCCCGCGTCCGTCGTGAACGGATGGGTCACATTGAGCTGGCGGCGCCGGTTTCCCATATTTGGTATTTTAAGGGAATTCCGTCCCGCATGGGCCTTTTGCTGGACATGACGCCGAGAATGCTGGAAAAGGTATTATATTTTGCGGCATATGTGGTTATTAACCCCGGCGCACGCACAGAGCTGGAAAAGAAACAAATCCTGTCGGAACAGGAATACAGGGAATACAGCGAAAAATACGGCGACCGGTTCCGCGCCGGCATGGGTGCGGAAGCAATTAAAGAGCTTTTAGATGAAATTGACTTAGATGCCCTTTCCAAAGAAATTAAAACGGACTTAGAGGGCGCCTCGGGCCAGAAAAAAGTTCGTCTGATTAAACGGTTAGAGGTTGTGGAATCGTTCCGGCTTTCGGGCAACAACCCGTCGTGGATGATTTTAGACGTGATTCCCGTCATTCCGCCGGATATCCGTCCTATGGTTCAGTTAGACGGCGGCAGGTTCGCGACAAGCGATTTAAACGATTTATACAGAAGGGTGATTAACCGAAACAACCGTTTGAAAAAATTGTTGGATTTGGGCGCTCCTGAGATTATTGTAAGAAATGAAAAAAGAATGCTGCAGGAAGCCGTTGACGCGCTGGTTGACAACGGCAGACGGGGCCGCCCCGTAACCGGTCCGGGCAACAGGCCGCTTAAGTCTCTTTCCGACATGCTGAAGGGAAAACAGGGCCGTTTCCGCCAGAACCTTTTGGGAAAACGTGTGGACTATTCCGGCCGTTCTGTTATCGTAGTAGGTCCGGAACTGAAAATTTACCAGTGCGGTCTGCCGAAAGAAATGGCAATTGAGCTGTTTAAGCCTTTTGTAATGAAAAAGCTTGTAAACGACGGTGTTGCCCACAACATTAAGAGCGCAAAACGCATGGTGGAACGCTTAAAACCCGAGGTATGGGACGTTTTAGACGACGTTATCAAAGACCATCCGGTGCTGTTAAACCGTGCGCCTACCTTGCATAGATTAGGTATTCAGGCATTCGAGCCGATTTTGGTAGAGGGCAGGGCATTGAAGCTTCACCCGCTGGTATGTACGGCATACAATGCAGACTTCGATGGCGACCAGATGGCGGTTCACGTGCCGCTGTCCCCGGAAGCGCAGGCAGAAGCAAGGTTCTTAATGCTTTCCGCCAACAACCTGTTAAAACCCCAGGATGGCCGTCCTGTTACCGTTCCTACCCAGGACATGGTTTTGGGCAGCTATTACCTGACACTTGTAAAACCAAAAGAAGTGAAAATTACCGATCCCGGTGACTCTGAGAATTTTAAAGAGGGCCAGATTGTAAACTACATGTACTCCGTGCCCGGAAAGCCCAGCGTTTTGGCAGAAAATGCCGAGCTTGAGTCTGTTGGAAAGCGGGCGGCCGCCTTTACGGAGGAGGACTGTTACCAGGGTGAAGTTGGAGAAGGAAAAGTATTTTCCTCCTTTAACGAAGCATTTTTGGCTTACACCAACGGCGTTGTCGGGCTTCATGCGCCAATCCGTGTCCGCATGACCAGCGAAGACGGAGATTCCGGCATGATTGACTGCACAGTAGGTAGGTTGATTTTTAACGAATACCTTCCCCAAGATTTGGGATTTGTAGACAGAACACTTGCGGAAAACAAGTTTGTTTTGGAAGTGGATTTCCTCTGCGGAAAAAAACAGCTGGGACAAATTATTGACAAATGCATTCAGGTTCACGGCCTCACCAAAACAGCCGTTGTGCTTGACACCATTAAAGCAATGGGCTTTAAATATTCCACCCGGGGCGCAATCACTGTCAGCGTATCTGACATTGAGGTGCCGGAAAAGAAAAAGACGCTGCTTGCCGCTGCGGAAGACCGTGTGGACAAAATTACAAAACAGTTTAACCGCGGTCTGATTTCCGATGAAGAGCGTTATAAGCTTGTAATCGAAACCTGGACCAAAACCATAGACGACGTCACAGACGCCCTGATGGACAACTTAGACCAGTATAACCCCATCTTTATGATGGCGGACTCTGGCGCCCGTGGTAGTAAAAACCAGATTCGTCAGCTGGCCGGTATGCGTGGACTGATGAACGATACCTCCGGTAAAATCATCGAGATCCCAATCAGAGCAAACTTCCGTGAGGGCTTAAATGTGCTGGAATATTTCGTTTCATCCCACGGCGCAAGAAAAGGTCTTGCCGACACGGCCCTAAGAACCGCCGACTCAGGTTACCTTACCCGCCGTTTGGTTGACGTATCTCAGGACGTTATCATTCGCGAGGAGGACTGCGGAACCACCGACGGCATTGAGGTTATGGCAATCACCGAGGGCAAAGAGGTAATTGAAAGTTTAGAAGACAGACTTTCCGGCCGGTTCCCGGTGGGCAACATTGTCCATCCGGAAACGGGAGAGATTTTAGCAACGCCGGATACACTCATTGACGAAAAGCTTGCGATTCAAATTGTAAAAGCCGGCGTAACGAAAGCGACGATCCGCTCCGTGCTGACCTGTAAATCCAAGGTTGGTATCTGTGCAAAATGTTACGGCTCCAACTTGGCAAGCGGAAAAATTGTGCCCGCAGGTGAAGCGGTGGGCATTATTGCGGCACAGTCTATCGGCGAGCCGGGCACGCAGCTTACCATGAGAACGTTCCACACCGGCGGTGTTGCCGGCGACGACATCACACAGGGTCTTCCCCGCGTTGAGGAGCTGTTTGAGGCAAGAAAGCCCAAAGGCCTTGCAATTTTAACAGAGATTGCAGGCAGGGTTAGCATTGTTGAAAACAAAAAGAAACGCGAAATTGTTGTAACCAACGACGAAACAAAAGATGCAAAGACCTATTTAATTCCATATGGGTCGCGAATTAAGGTATTGGAGGGCGACATGCTTTCTGTGGGCGACGAGCTTACGGAGGGAAGCATTAATCCCCATGATATTTTAAGAATTAAAGACGTTACCGCTGTTCAGCAGTATTTGATTAAAGAAGTGCAGCGCGTTTACAGACTGCAGGGTGTTGACATTAACGACAGGCATATCGAGGTTATTGTGCGCCAGATGCTCCGTAGGGTGCGGATTGAAGAATCGGGCGACACGAAATTTCTGTCCGGCTCGTTGGTGGACATCAATGAGTTCAATTCCGTAAACGAACAGCTGATTGCAGAGGGCAAAACGCCCGCTGTGTGCTCCAGAATTATTCTCGGAATCACAAAGGCAGCCTTAACGACAGATTCGTTCCTGTCCGCTGCGTCGTTCCAGGAAACCACCAGGGTTCTTACGGAAGCCGCAACCAAGGGCAGGGTTGATCCGCTGGTCGGCCTGAAAGAAAATGTCATCATTGGTAAGCTTGTTCCCGCAGGCACCGGCATGACAAAATATCAGAATACACAGATTGAGCGGAACACGCCGATTATCGCATCCATTGACGAGTATGACAGCGATTTTGTGTCGAGAAATATGGACTATATCGGCTCCAATGTAATTCCGGATGCAGATGAAGAAGTTCTTTAAAATTTTTAATTGACACGAAAGTTTCAATATGGTAGAATAAGAAATGGTGTTTGTAGAGGAAAGGAATGACGAAACTTATGCAGACCGATTTGCTTAACGCCCCGTTTTTTGTGGGACTGAAGCAATCTACAGATGCAATTAAAAACGGAAAAGCGGCTAAGGCTTTTGTTGCAAACGACGCAGACGACCATGTTCGCCTGCCGTTTGTGGCGCTGTGCAGCGAGCATGGGGTTCCGGTGGAGTTTTGCGAAACCAAGGCAAAGCTCGGTAAGGATTTCGGAATTAATGTGAGTGCAGCCTGCGCCGTGCTTCTAAAATGATTTATGCTATATATTATGTTTTATAATATAGATTTATTATTTGAAGAAAGGAGGAAATCGTTTCATGCCTACGTTTAACCAGCTTGTGAGAAAAGGTAGGGAAACTTCTGTAAAAAAATATACAGCGCCGGCTCTTTTAAAGAACCTGAACACGCTGAAGAAGAAAACTACCAACTTAAACTCCCCTCAGAAAAGAGGCGTTTGCACTTCTGTTAAAACAATGACACCGAAAAAGCCGAACTCGGCCCTTCGTAAAATGGCCAGAGTACGTCTTACAAATGGTATCGAAGTATCTGCTTATATTCCCGGCGTTGGTCACAACTTACAGGAACACAGCGTTGTTTTAATTAGAGGCGGCAGAGTAAAAGACCTCCCTGGTGTTAGATACCACATCATCCGCGGCACATTGGATACTGCGGGCGTTGCAAACCGTAACCAGGCGAGATCGAAGTATGGCGCGAAAAAAGCAAAAGCAAAGAAATAATTTGCGCTAAAATCACATAAGTGTCGGTACGTTATTCATGAAAGATTTCCTGTAATATTGTACTGCACTGACGATGTCAAACAAAAAGTTTGCATTGAGTACCTGTGATTTCATTTCACAAAAATAATGAAGGAGGGAAGAAAGGTGCCAAGAAGAAGTTTTATTGCGAAAAGAGAAGTATTGGCTGACCCGGTTTACAACAGCACGGTTGTGACTCGTTTGATTAACAATATCATGCTGGACGGTAAAAAAGGTACCGCACAGAAAATTGTGTACGGTGCATTTGATATCATCAAAGAAAAGACAGGTAAAGAACCTTTAGAGGTGTTTAACGCTGCAATGGCGAACATTATGCCTGTTTTGGAAGTAAAAGCAAGGCGTGTCGGCGGTGCAACCTACCAGGTTCCGATTGAAGTTCGCCCGGAAAGACGGCAGACGCTGGGCCTGCGTTGGCTCACACTTTATAGCCGCGCAAGGGGCGAAAAGACCATGAGGGAAAGACTGGCAGCAGAGATTATGGACGCTGTGAACAACACAGGTTCCTCTGTGAAAAAGAGAGAAGATACGCACAAAATGGCAGAAGCAAACAAAGCTTTTGCACATTACAGATGGTAATTTAAGCGGAAATTATCACAAATTATTAATTTTCACGGCAAAGCCGTGTATCCGTGAAATTTTTGGATAAAATATTGCGTGAATACTCACGTATTATTTGAAGAAAGGAGGAAATTTGGTGGCAAGAGAATATTCTTTAGCAAAAACAAGAAATATCGGTATCATGGCTCACATTGACGCCGGTAAAACCACCACGACAGAAAGAATTTTGTTCTATACAGGAGTCAACCACAAAATCGGTGAAACCCACGAAGGTGCGGCAACGATGGACTGGATGGCACAGGAGCAGGAAAGAGGTATTACCATTACCTCCGCTGCTACAACCTGCCATTGGCTTGATCATAGAATTAATATTATCGATACCCCGGGACACGTTGACTTCACCGTTGAAGTTGAGCGTTCTCTGCGTGTGTTAGACGGCAGCGTAACGGTTTTCTGTGCAAAAGGCGGCGTTGAGCCTCAGTCAGAAACTGTTTGGCGTCAGGCTGACACCTATAAGGTTCCGCGTATGGCATTCGTTAATAAAATGGACATTATGGGTGCAGATTTTTACAATGTTGTAGACATGATGAAAACGAGGCTGAAATGTAACGCTGTCCCGATTCAGCTCCCCATTGGCGCTGAAGACACGTACAAAGGTCTGATTGACCTTGTAAACAACAAAGCATATGTTTATTATGACGACCTTGGAAAAGATATCCGCGAGGAGGAAATCCCTGAGGATATGAAAGACAAGGCCGAGGAATACAGAATCAACCTTTTAGAGGCTGTTGCTGAAACCAGCGAAGAGCTGATGGAAAAATATTTGGAGGAGGGCAACTTAACCATCCCCGAAATTAAAAAGGCTCTTCGTTCGGCTACAATTTCAAACGAAATTGTTCCTGTTCTTTGCGGTACTGCCTATAAAAATAAGGGTGTGCAGAAGCTTTTAGACGCAATTGTGGACTATATGCCGGCTCCGACAGATGTTCCTGCAATTCGGGGAACAGATCCTGCCACAGGCGAAGAAGTGGAAAGTCCATCTTCTGACGATGCTCCGTTTGCTGCCTTGGCATTTAAAATTATGGCTGACCCGTTTGTTGGTAAGCTGTGCTTCTTCCGCGTATATTCCGGAACGCTGGATGCCGGTTCGCACGTTTTAAACTCCACAAAAGATGTGAAGGAACGTATTGGCCGTATTCTGCAGATGCACGCAAATGACAGAAAAGATATTGATAAGGTTTACTCCGGCGACATCGCTTCGGCTGTCGGCTTAAAAAGCACCACAACCGGTGATACGCTATGCGACCCGAACCACCCGATTATCTTAGAATCCATGGAATTCCCCGACCCGGTTATCCGTGTTGCAATTGAACCGAAAACTAAAGAGGGCCAGGAAAAAATGGGTATTGGTCTGGCAAGGCTTGCAGAGGAAGACCCGACCTTTAAAACCTATACGGACGAGGAAACAGGACAGACCATCATCGCTGGTATGGGTGAGCTTCACTTGGAAATTATCGTTGACAGGCTCATGCGCGAATTTAAGGTAGAAGCGAACGTTGGTAAGCCCCAGGTTGCTTATAAGGAAACCATTCGGAAAACGGTTGAAGTGAACCATAAATATGCAAGACAGTCCGGTGGTAAAGGCCAGTATGGTCACGTTGTAATGACGTTAGAGCCCTTAGAGGCAGGCGGCGGATATGAATTCGTGAATAAAATTGTCGGCGGTGCCATTCCGAAGGAATATATCCCGGCAGTTGACGCAGGTATTCAGGGCGCAATGCAGACCGGTGTTTTGGCAGGCTACAATGTAGTTGACGTTAGGGTTACCTTAATCGACGGTTCTTACCACGAAGTTGACTCATCGGAAATGGCGTTTAAAATTGCTGCGTCCATGGGCTTTAAAGACGGCTGTAAAAAGGCAGATCCGGTATTAAAAGAGCCTATCATGCAGGTTGACGTCATTGTTCCTGAGGAATATATGGGTGACGTTATGGGCGACTTAAACTCACGTCGCGGACAGATTCAGGGTATGGAAGCACGCCCCGGTGCGCAGATGATTCATTCATTTGTTCCGCTTTCTGAAATGTTTGGTTATGCAACAGAACTTCGTTCCAGGACACAGGGTCGTGGTCAGTATACCATGCAGCCCAGCCATTATGAGGAAGTTCCCAAGAGCATTCAGGAACAGATTATTAACTCCCGTACGAAAAAAGATTAATTTTCTATTGATTTTTTTCGTATTTAATTGTAAAATAAAACTAGTAAAAAACTAAAACTAAAATAAACATTTAGGAGGAAAACAAAATGGCAAAAGCGAAATATGAGAGATCAAAGCCTCATGTTAACATTGGTACAATTGGTCACGTTGACCATGGTAAGACAACATTGACAGCTGCAATCACAAAGGTTCTCAGCTTAAGAGGCGCGGCAGACTTTAAAGCTTACGACCAGATCGACGGCGCACCGGAAGAAAGAGAAAGAGGTATTACAATCTCCACCGCTCACGTTGAGTATGAAACAGAAAACAGACACTATGCTCACGTTGACTGCCCGGGACACGCCGACTATGTTAAGAACATGATCACAGGCGCAGCACAGATGGACGGCGCTATCTTAGTTGTTTCCGCTGCAGACGGTGTTATGCCTCAGACAAGAGAGCACATCCTGCTGGCAAGACAGGTTGGCGTTCCTTACATCGTTGTATTTATGAACAAGGCTGACCAGGTTGACGATCCTGAGCTGTTAGAGCTCGTTGAGATGGAAATTCGTGAACTTTTAACAGAGTATGAATTCCCGGGTGACGACACACCGATCATCACAGGTTCTGCTTTAGCAGTTTTAGAAAGCGATTCAACAGATATCAATGCACCTGAATATGAGCCCATCTTAAAGCTCATGGACGCTGTTGACTCTTTCATTCCCACACCGGAACGTGCTTCTGGTCTTCCGTTCTTAATGCCTGTCGAGGACGTATTCTCCATCACAGGCCGTGGTACGGTTGCTACAGGCAGAGTTGAAAGAGGAACACTGAACTTAAATGATGAAGTTGAAATCACAGGTTTAGCTGACGAGCCGAGAAAAGTTGTTGTAACCGGTATCGAAATGTTCAGAAAGCTTCTTGACCAGGCTGAAGCAGGCGACAACATCGGCGCGCTTCTCCGTGGCGTTCAGAAGAACGAAATCGAAAGAGGCCAGGTTTTAGCAAAGCCCGGCACCATTCATCCCCACACACAGTTTAAGGGTGAAGTTTACGTTCTGACAAAGGAAGAAGGCGGACGTCATACACCGTTCTTCAACAACTACAGACCGCAGTTCTATTTCAGAACAACGGATGTTACAGGCGTAATTAAGCTTCCCGACGGCGTTGAAATGTGCATGCCTGGCGACAATGTAACCATGGAAGTTGAACTGATTACACCTATCGCTATTGAAGAAGGACTCCGTTTCGCTATTCGTGAAGGCGGCAGAACAGTTGGTTCCGGCGTTGTATCTTCTGTTATTAAATAATTCATTATTTTTTGACATAAACGGCATAGTCTATTTAGACTATGCCGTTTTTTTATTGTGAAAATAAACAAATTTTAAGACCTTTTTTTAATAAGTTGAACAAAATTAATAAATCTTTATATTAAATTCTTTCTTTTACAAGTCAAATATGATACAATAAAAGCGTATAAATATGTAATGACGCATTACAAGAGAGAGAGGGAGACAAAAATGAGGACAATGCAAAAATGTTTATCATCCTTTTTAGCTGTTTCTGTTATTTTAATGTCACTGCTCATACCAATGGCCGCAGCAGCAGACGAATGTAAAATTGAAACGGCTGGAAACGCAGTGAGAATTATTCCGACAAACACATCTTTTACAAAAGATACGGCCCGGGAGTTTATATTCACGGTTCCCGAAGCCGGTGATTATGTGGTATTCTTTTCACAAACAGCAGCTAAAAACGACTACACTGTTACCTTTACCCCAACAGCGGGCGGGGAAACCGTTTTGTTCAACACGGGCAAAACATCAGAACAGAGCGGAAACAATTACAGCTATATCCGTGTAGGCGCAGCAGGCGGAGCATCTGTCTCAGCAACACTTCCAGCGGGAGAATGTACCATTGCAATTACGCCAACTGTTGCAGATGCTGTTATAAATTACATTGATATCAGATGCACCACCATTTCCGTAGATGGATCTAAGCAAGCCATTTATCCTTCCGATTACAATGCATATGCGAATGTTGGTTCGTCCGGACATGTCAACGGCATGATTAACAACGCAAACACAAAAGTGCCCGGTTATACGTATGTGTCGGATTACAACAGCGATTCATTTACAGCAAAGCGGACGGACGACCGTTACATCCACGTAAACGGCGGTGTGACCGTTACTTATAAGCTAAATGTTCAAAAAGCCGGAAACTACGCTGTTATGGTGGATCAGCGTTTCTATTCTTATAATGCAAAAGCAGATGAAAGTACAAACAACCGAACGGGCTCTATGGTGTTGGCTTTAGACGGGGAACAGGTCTACACAAAGAGCGATACGATTATAGTAAAGGGAAACGGCGGAACTACAGATGATGGAACCCGCGAGTGGCACATTGTTAATATGGCGCTGACCGAAGGCCCCCACGAAATTACATATAAAATGAATACCCTGGGGTCTTATTTCTATCATTTCACCATTGAGGAATTGACAGAGTATAACGACAAGGTTGTCACTGTGGACAATAACCTGACAAGAATAGAATCAGATGCGTCTGCAAAAGCAATTGCAGCGGGAGCGACCAGGGACTTTGAATTTACCGTTCCGGTTACCGGATCCTATATCTTTGCAACGCAGCATCCAAAAACATTTTCAGGTAAGATATCTGCCACGGTAAGAAACCAGTCCACATTGGAAACCACAGAAATTTACAAAGGCACCTGGGCTGACGACCAGAATAGTAAATATGCTAAAATTGGCGATAGCAAAACACAGCCGGTGATGTTAGAGGTCGGTGTTGCCTATGAGCTTTCTATTACACCAGACACCGAGCTTACGGCAGATTTCGTTGACGTTTTAAGAACAGAAATTCCCATAGATGGAAAAACAGCAATTCCGCCGCAATATATTACAGATTCAAACTTAACGTTAACGCATTTAAACAGCGACGACACAACCGGTACAGTGATCCCATCTGAGGGCTACACCCTTGTAGGCGATTACAGAAGCCAGGAGCTTGCTTCTCCGTCTGAAGGCACCCTTATTGGTGTTTATATGAACAATAATGGCAGCTATGCTTCCTATACGCTTGACGTACAAACACCTGGGTACTATAAATTTGACATTGCCGCTGGCCATTGGGAACCTGAAGATCTCACAGGAAAGCTGTTTTTCGCAATTAACGGCGCAGGGTTTGGTTCCGATACCTACAGTGCTACAGCGGCGGTAAAAAACGATACACTTTCTACGCCTGCAATTTATTTAGGCACTGGCAAGCAGACACTGACCGTTACCAATAAGAGTGGAAACGGCTGTGGGATGTATTTGAAATATCTGTTGGCGGAACCCGCAAGTGCCGGAACCGGCATTGTGGACGCAACAGAGCTTCCGGCAACGGTTGTTCCCAATCTTGCTTCCGATTTTACCGGACTTATCGGGGCAGACGGAATGGCTCTCGATAACGGGCAAAGCATATCTTGGAACATTGAAACCACAGAAATTGCCGCTGATTTAAGACTGCTCAGCGGAACAATTCCGGAAGGCGCACAGGTTTCGGTTAAAATAGACGACGCTGCGGCGGAAACGGTTCTTCTTTCGCAGCTGGGAGTGCTTTTTGAAAGCAAATCCTTTACTGCCGGAACACACGTTTTAACCATTCAGTCCCTAACCGACGGCGTGGTGTTGGGCCAGTTGAACCTGTGTGAACACAAGGAGCCAGTTCAAATTGCCGCAGGCGCAGCAAGAACAAAAACAGATTTGACAAACGGGCTGTTGCTAAGCGGCAGCGGAAGTCTTGAGGCAGCTGCAGGAACATTGAATCCGTCATCCTGTTACCTAATCACATTTGATATTGCAGACCAGGGCTATTACACTGTTTATGTAAATGCAACTATATTGCAGTGCAGCTATAAAGCATATTTTGATGGTGTTGACGTGACCAACAAATGGTATTATGCCACAGGGTCGAACAGCACAGAACCGGCGAAATCGGCGCAGGATAAAAAGCTTGCGGTTCCAATGCAGCTTGATGCCGGACAGCATACCTTTATTTTAGAAAGCTTAGAGGGTTATACGGCCAATCTTTCCAGCCAAATTGAACTCCGTCGGGTAGATGGTCCGTTATATGCAGACGTATCAAGCGGCGAGCGGGTAATTCCTGCGTGGGACTTCATTTCTTCAAATGTTACGACAGACGGATGGTGGTTTGCACATCAATATACCCAGGGGGCGCAGATGGATAAAACCGCCAAGGGCTATGAAGATTTTGTAGTCCGCAACGTGGTTTTAGACAGTGCAAGCGGTAACCAGGGCTGGACATATTCCGTTACAGTTCCTGAGGACGGATTATATGATTTTGGTTTTTATCATTCTAATGCTTCCTCGGGTGTGCGGGTAACGGTGGACAGCAATCCCGAAGTAATATATCGTCCAACGAGTGCCTCCACAGTTACAAAATTCAATGCTCCCGAACCGCTGTTCCTTACTGCCGGAACGCATACTGTGACGGTGCGGAAGGAAAGTGTTGCCGGAACGCTCAGATTTAACGGCCTAAGCTTTACAAAACGCAGTTCTGTAACTGTTGATGAAACAAGCCATTCAGCTCAGGTTTGCGTTGGCTTTGAAACCGCTGTAACCGGTAAGGTTGTCACAGCACTGTACAGCGGACCGGAACTCGTGGGTATTTCCATAACGGATGCGGCAAACGCAAAGGACGTAAACGTTCAGGTGAAAAACCTTTCTGCCACGCCAGATTCCGCCAAAGTAATGGTTTGGAGAGATTTAGACAATGTGGAACCTTTGATGAAAAATATCACTTTTAGTGCGGATACGCAGGAATGGGTTGACAAAGTATGGTTTGCGTAGTAAAATAGGTAGCGTATGATTTGGGCAGCGCAATGAAACGACCTGTTTGACGGATCTTTTGTGTCCGGGAAAGGGAAGCGGAGTTTATCATGAAACGAAACGCACCGGTAAAAACAGCGGAACTAATTAAAATCGCAATACCTTGCCTAATCGAGCAATTTTTGCTCGTTGTCGCCGGCATTATTTCCACCGCCATCGTAGGCAGATTGGGCAAAGCCGAGCTTACCGCAGCAACCATGTGCGCAAATTTGGTGGGGTGGCTGCAATGTATGTATGTGGGGCTGTCTGTTGGCTCAACAATTGTCGTCGGACGGATTTGGGGCGCAGGAGATAAAGATGGTGTAAAAGACGTGTTTGATCAGTCGCTAAAGCTCAACATCATGATTAGTGTCACCATTATGATTATTCTTCTGGTGCTGAAAAAACAAATTATCGGTTTGTTTTTCGGCGGTGCAGAACAGTCGGTTTTAGATCATATGTATTTGTATATGCCATATTGCATGGCCAGCATGCCAGCTACGGCATTCACCACAATCGTCGGATCGGCACAGCGGGGAACAGGGGACAATAAAACTTCGCTGGTGGGCACCGCTTCGTTAAATATTTCAAATGTCATTTTAACACCAATTCTCATTTACGGCGTATCATGGCTGAATATACCGGCTATGGGGCTAACTGGCGCCGGAATTGCCTTTGTTTCTGTGCGGTATATTGCCGTTATCTGCCTGACAATTTACATATTCGCGACCAAAAAACCAATTCTTCCCCGCCGCTGGAACTTAAAACTGAAAAAGGAAACCATTCTGCGCATCATTCATGTTGCAGTTCCGTCGGCTGTGGAACAGTTCTTGTTCCAGGGTGGATTTGTAATGCTGCAGACCGTACTGATAACTTTTGGAACGGTTTTTCAGGCGGGATATCAAATCGGGGCGAACCTGAACGGAATCATTTGTGTTCCGTCTCAGGCCATTTCTGTGGCCACCACAGCGCTGATTTCTCAGGCACTGGGATCAAACAGTTTAGACGATGCAGAAGAAATCGTAAAGGCAAACAAGTTCATCATATGGTCGGTTTTCAGCGTTATTGGCGTACTATTTTTCTTCGGCGCACCATTGTTAGTTAAGCTATATACAAATGAAACAGAAGTGATTCAAGAAGCTGTCTTTTTTGTGCGGCTTTTTGCAGTGGAATCGTTTGCGGTAGGATATATGCAGGCGATGACTGGCGTGCTAAAGGGGGCCGGCGATGTGCGATATACTGCCATAACCAGTGCTGTAGCCCTTTGGGGCGGTAGAATTTTCGGCACATGGATACTGGCGAAAATAACCGGAAACGGTCATGTTGCAATGGCAATCGGTCTCAGTCTGGATTTCTTCTCCCGGGCATTTTTATATTCAAGAAAAGTTAAAAAGGGAGACTGGCTTCATATTAGAGTATAATTTTTATCAATATATAGTGGCAAAGCGAACGGAAAATACTAAAAGAAGTGTTTTTTTGTGCTGTTTATGAAAACCGAGAAAAAAGAAGTAAATATAGCGAAAAAGAGAGAAAATAAAAGATAATATGCCATATATTTTAAAAATCGCGTTAAATCGACGTTAAAATAGTTGCAAACAACGTAAAATCCGAGTATAATTATAAAAGTCGCCTCAAGAAAAGACAAAAAAGAGGTAACACACAGAACCTTGAAAAATGAACAGTGCAGGCTTGAAGATTCTTTGAGAAAAGAATTC